>NZ_JBJZOK010000152.1:0-328 GCF_047200615.1 Nocardia sichangensis | reverse complement strand
GCAGGCCTACCGCGATGGCCGCGGACGCGCACAGCCCGGCCGCGCGTGCCGACATTTTACGATCGAACATGACGGTGATTCCCCTAAAGATTCGAGTTCGCTTCAGCGAAAAGAGATTGATGGATCCGACCCGCGTCAGCCGATGCTGAACGGCATCCCGTAGAGGGTGGTCTTCGAGTAGTGATCGCCGATGATCTCGACGACCGTGTACGAACGCGCCTGCGCGTAACCCGCGCAGCCCTGGATCTGGATCTCGGCATCCTGATACTCCACCGAGTACACACCCGGCTTCAGGATGTCCTTGTAATCGATCTGAACGAACTTGACC
>NZ_JBJZOK010000151.1:0-329 GCF_047200615.1 Nocardia sichangensis | reverse complement strand
ACAGGCCCATGGCGATGGTGGCAGCGGCGCCGAGGCCGGCCATCCGCGCCAGGTTCTTACGGTTGATCATGGTTTGGTATCCCTCGAGGGTTGAGTCCGCTTCAGCGGGAAGATGGTTCGTTGGATTCGACAGACGTCAGCCGATGCTGAACGGCATCCCGTAGAGGGTGGTCTTCGAGTAGTGATCGCCGATGATCTCGACGACCGTGTACGAACGCGCCTGCGCGTAACCCGCGCAGCCCTGAATCTGGATCTCGGCATCCTGGTATTCGACGGAGTAGACACCGGCCTTGAGGATGTCCTTGTAGTCGATCTGAACGAACTTCACT
>NZ_JBJZOK010000150.1:0-342 GCF_047200615.1 Nocardia sichangensis | reverse complement strand
GCTGTTGGAACGAAACCCTACAGGGATACAACCGCTTCAGTCGGCGAGCAGATGCCAACGGCGACGCCGGAAGGATCGCCGTTGGCATGGTCGTGAATCGTCACTCGCTCGATAGCGCGACGAACTTGAGCACGACGTCGATCTAGTGTTCCGCGCCTGAAATACGTTCGATATATCTGGCGAGGGAGTCCAGGATCTCTTCGGCCGTCTTCTTCCAGACGAACGGACGGGGGTTGGCGTTCCAGTGCGTGATCCAGTCCATGACGTCTTTCTCCAGTGCCGCAACACTTTTGTGAACGCCACGTCGGGTGACCTGATCGGTGAGGTAGCCGAACCAGCGTT
>NZ_JBJZOK010000149.1:0-358 GCF_047200615.1 Nocardia sichangensis | reverse complement strand
GTCCGGACGCCATGGGGCGTAGTACCGCAACTCCCGATCGGAAAGGTCGTACAACTCGAACATGTCGAGTATCGCGCCCATCTTGACATGCTGGAACTCATGAACCAGCAGCAGCGCGAGAGAATCCTGCTCGGGTCGCAAGGCCATGCCCACCGCACCGAAGGCGAGCCGCGCCGATGCGCTCCGGTCGTAACCGGGGTCCGGCTGCATCGGCATCACGGTGTTGAGTCCGGTGAGGATACCGGGAGCGTAGGCGGGCATATGGTCGCGGATGAAGTCGATCCCCGTCGCGAAGGCACGCTGCCAGCGCTCCACCTCTGCCTCGCTGAGGCGATCGGACTCGTACGAATGGCAGCCC
>NZ_JBJZOK010000148.1:0-376 GCF_047200615.1 Nocardia sichangensis | reverse complement strand
ATGCACGAAACACAATGGGTGGTAACGCGGTTCGGTGTCGGAAAGGTCGTGCAGCTCGAACATGTCGAGTATCGCGCCCATCTTGACATGCTGGAACTCATGAACCAACAGTTCGGCGAGTGACGCGCCGTCCAGTCGCGCTGGAGCCAGGCCCACCGCGCCGAAGGCCAGACGTGTCGACGCACTTCGCGAGAGCTTGCCATCGGACTGCAGTGGCAGCACCGTACGCAATCCCGCGCGCAGGCCGGGAGCGTAGCGGGGCAAACAGGTGTCGATGATGTCGATGGCCGCGGTGAAAGCACGCTGCCAGCTTTCGGCCTCCGCCGCGCTGAGCTGATCGACCGGGTAGATTTCACTCCCCTGGTACGGCACTGCA
>NZ_JBJZOK010000147.1:0-376 GCF_047200615.1 Nocardia sichangensis | reverse complement strand
TGGCGGCGTTTGCGGTCGATGCGCACACCCACGGTGTCGCGCTTGTCCACATCGAACTCCAGCCACGCGCCACGGCTCGGGATGACCCGCACACTGTGCAAGTCCTTCTCCGTGCCCTTGTCGACACTGTGGTCGAAATAGACACCCGGCGAACGCACCAACTGCGACACCACGACCCGCTCGGTGCCGTTGATGATGAACGTGCCCTTATCGGTCATCATCGGGAAATCACCCATGAAGACCGTCTGGCTCTTGATCTCACCGGTGTTGTTGTTGATGAACTCCGCCGTCACGAACAACGGAGCCGCATACGTCATGTCCTTGTCCTTGCACTCATCGATCGAGGCCTTGACCTCTTCGAAGCGCGGATCGGAGA
>NZ_JBJZOK010000146.1:0-436 GCF_047200615.1 Nocardia sichangensis | reverse complement strand
CGCCCAACGAGCACCGGCATTTCGAGATCATCGAAAAATACGGCGTCACCATCTATTACACGGCGCCGACGCTGGTCCGAACGTTCATGAAGTGGGGCAGGAACATTCCCGACAGCCATGATCTGTCGTCGCTGCGCCTGCTCGGTTCGGTCGGCGAACCCATCAACCCGGAGGCGTGGCGCTGGTACCGCGAAGTCATCGGCGCGGGCCGCACGCCCATCGTCGACACCTGGTGGCAGACCGAGACCGGCGCCATCATGATCTCCCCCCTGCCCGGCGTCACCGCCGCCAAACCCGGCGCGGCGATGACTCCCCTGCCGGGTGTCTCGGCGCGGGTGGTGGACGAGGACGGCGGCGAACTCGGCCGGGACAGTTCCGGTCTGCTCGTGCTCGACGAGCCGTGGCCGTCGATGCTGCGCGGCATCTGGGGCGACAA
>NZ_JBJZOK010000145.1:0-445 GCF_047200615.1 Nocardia sichangensis | reverse complement strand
GTGTCGCCCCAGATGCCGCGCAGCATCGACGGCCACGGCTGATCGAGCACGAGGTAGCCGTTGGCTTCGGTTTCCCCGTGTTGGACCGGTTTGCCTTCTTCGTCGACGACTCGAGCGGAGATGCCGGGCAGCGCGGTCATGGCGGCGCCGGGTTTGGCGGCGGTGACGCCGGGCAGCGGGGAGATCATGATGGCGCCGGTCTCGGTCTGCCACCAGGTGTCGACGATGGGGGTGCGATTGCCGCCGATGACCTCGCGGTACCAGCGCCAGGCTTCGGGGTTGATCGGTTCGCCGACCGAGCCGAGCACGCGGATGCTGGACAGGTCGTGGGCGGCGGGTATTTCCCTGCCCCACTTCATGAAGGTGCGCACCAGGGTGGGGGCGGTGTAGTAGATGGTGACGCCGTATTTTTCGATGATCTGCCAGTGGCGGTGTTCGTCGGGGA
>NZ_JBJZOK010000144.1:0-464 GCF_047200615.1 Nocardia sichangensis | reverse complement strand
TCGGGTCGACGAGGGTGGAGGTGTCGCCGAGTTCGCGTCCTTCGGCGACGTCGCGCAGGAGTCGGCGCATGATTTTGCCGCTGCGGGTTTTGGGGAGTTCGGGGACGATGTGGATTTCGCGTGGTTTGGCGATGGGGCTGATCTCGCGGGCGACTTCGGTTTTGAGGTCGTCGATGAGGGTGTCGGTGGGTTGGGCTTCGGCGGTGAGGATGACGAAGGCGACGATGCCTTGTCCGGTGGTGGGGTCGGTGGCGCCGACGACGGCGGCTTCGGCGACGGTGTGGTGTCCGACGAGGGCGGATTCGACTTCGGCGGTGGAGATTCGGTGGCCGGAGACGTTCATGACGTCGTCGACGCGGCCGAGGACCCACAGGTCGCCGTCGGTGTCGAGTTTGGCGCCGTCGCCGGCGAAGTACCAGCCTTGGTCGGCGAAGCGTTCCCAGTAGGTGGCTTTGTAGCGTTCG
>NZ_JBJZOK010000143.1:0-471 GCF_047200615.1 Nocardia sichangensis | reverse complement strand
CCCGCTGCGGAGTTCAGCCTTCCTCACAGTCGGCATACCAACCGCGAAAGCGGTTAAACCGCATCGGGATTGTCACGTTCCACATGAGACAGACACGACCGGATTGGGTGCCCTCTGTACCCCGGGGACGGTGGTGCGCACCCGCCCGGCCAAATTCGCCCGGACGGCACCTGTCGTCTCACAACGACCGGCCCCTATTCTCCCGCTGGAACTTCCCACCGGCGGAAGTGCTGATGACGAGGCGTCGACGAGGGTTCACGCGATTCACCCGCCCGGTCTTCCCCAGCCTGTAACCCCTGGATGGAACAAGGGTCCTTGGGCCGCGCCCTCGGGCTTCGCACCCCACGGTCACCCATGACGCACGCCGAGGCGGGGACGATCCACGCGCACGGGATCGAGAACTACGTTACCGGCATCAGCCGATCCCTCCTTCTACGAGTTCCACTGTTACTCATGCGACTTCGTGTCGCA
>NZ_JBJZOK010000142.1:0-476 GCF_047200615.1 Nocardia sichangensis | reverse complement strand
AGTATTGGGTCGGCACCGACAAAGGCAACCAACTAGCCTCCATCAAGCTGATTAGGGAGCGTTTGGACCTGGACAGCGTTGCGTGAAGAGCTCAGGCAGGTCGAGCAGATCGCGGCAGCGATCGCCTTGTCGGCCATGACGCGGCCGAGTTGCTTCCTCTCCGCCGCGGAGACAGCATCGTCGTCAACGGCACCATCCGAACGTCCAAGGCAGCTTCCGTTGCCCGCGGCACCGTCGATCCGCACCAACTGCAGCGCTGCTTCGATGCCGGAGCCGATATCCATCTACACCCGTGGCTGCACGCCAAACTCATCGCGGACGAACTCGTCGGCAACCTTCACGTCACCGTCATCGGCTCGGCGAACGTTTCACAACACTCCGAACGAAACCTCGAAGAAGGAACCGCCGTCCTGTACGACGTTCAAGCCTTCGAGACCGTGCATAGCGCGGTTTTCAAATGGATCGACGAAGCAGCC
>NZ_JBJZOK010000141.1:0-484 GCF_047200615.1 Nocardia sichangensis | reverse complement strand
ACCACCGCACCACCGTGCTGCGACCGCAGCACCCGGCTTACCTGATCTACACCTCGGGCTCCACGGGTGCGCCGAAGGGCGTGAGCGTGACGCACGCCGGGCTGGCCACGCTCGCACGCGAACAGCGGGAACGCTATGCGGTGACGGCGGATTCGCGAACGCTGCACCTCGCGTCGCCGAGCTTCGACGCCTCGGTCTGGGAGTTGCTGCTCGCGGCGGGAAGTGGCGCCACGATGGTGATCGCCCCAGTCGGCGCCTACGCCGGCTCGGCGCTGGCCGAGTTGCTGCGCCGGGAGCGAGTGACCCACGGGGTGATCACACCGGCGGCGCTGACGTCGGTGGATCCGGCGGGGCTCGACGACTTGCGAGTGGTCGTCGCCGCAGGTGACGTATGCCCGCCGGAACTGGTGCGGCGCTGGGATGCCGACGGTCGTGAGTTCTTCAATGCCTATGGCCCGACCGAGGCCACGATCATGACGAATCA
>NZ_JBJZOK010000140.1:0-511 GCF_047200615.1 Nocardia sichangensis | reverse complement strand
GTACGCCACCCATCACCGACAAAGACCGCGTACGCCCGCTGCGCGTCGACGACATCGCCTACGTCATCTACACCTCCGGATCGACCGGGCTGCCCAAAGGCGTCGCGGTCACCCATCGAGGGCTCGCCAGCTGCGTCGCCCAGCACCGGGATCTCGCGTGTATCGAATCCGCTTCTCGGGTACTGCACGCGGCTTCACCGAGCTTCGATCTGGCGATACTGGAAATGCTGTCGGCGCTGAGCGGCGCGGGTTCGGCCATGGTCATCGCGCCCAGCTCCGTCCAAGGCGGCGACGACCTGGGCGAACTGCTCGTTCGCCAGCGGGTCAGCCACGCTTTCCTCACACCTTCGGTGTTGTCCACCCTCGACCGAACCCGACTGCCGCTACCGGATTTGAGGTGTCTGCTGATCGGTGGCGAAGGCCTCGGCGCCGAGTTGGTCGAACGCTGGAGCGGCGACCGGGACATTCTCAACGGATACGGCCCGGCCGAGGCAACCATCGCCGCCACGCT
>NZ_JBJZOK010000139.1:0-496 GCF_047200615.1 Nocardia sichangensis | reverse complement strand
GTGGACGGCCAACCGGCGCGGCGACGGGATACGCAAACTCTGGCGCGCCGGCCACAACATCTGCCGCGACCAGGTCGCGCGGCTGATGCGACTGGCCGGGATCGACGGGGTCGTGCGCGGGCGGCGCACCACACGATCACCACAGAACGCGACCGCGACCGGCCTGCGCGGCATCCGGACCTGATCGGGCGGGCCTGGTCGCAACCGGTTCGGCCGGATCAGTGGTGGGTCGCCGATTTCACCTACTGCCCGACACTGGCCGGGTTCTGCTACACCGCGTTCTGCGTCGACGTGTACTCACGCCGCATCCTCGGCTGGCGGGTGATGACCAGTAAGACGACCCCGTTGGTGACCTCGGTGCTCGAGCAAGCGTTGTCCACCCGCCGGAGGGCCGACTTTCGTTTCACCGCAACAGGTTTGGTCCATCACTCCGACGCCGGAAGCAATATACGTCGCTGGCTTTCACCGAAACGCTGCGAGGCTCGGGTATCGCCGG
>NZ_JBJZOK010000138.1:0-521 GCF_047200615.1 Nocardia sichangensis | reverse complement strand
TGCGGATGGATGATCCGCGGCATATGCGGATGCGGCGGTTGGTGTTCAAGGGGTTCACGCCGAAACGTGTCGCGCAGATGGAGGAGCGGATCCGGGAGTTGACGCTGTCGTATCTGGAGCCCGCGGTGGGCGGTGCCGTCTTCGACTGGATCGATGAGGTCGCGGGCAAGTTGCCGATGGATGTGATCTCGGAGCTGATGGGGGTGCCGGCGGTGGATCGGGTGGAGATTCGCCGGTTGGCGGATCTGGTGGTGCACCGTGAGGACGGTGTGCTGGACATCCCGATGGCGGCTGTCGAGGCTTCGATCGAACTGCTGGGCTACTACACGGAGATGGTGGCCGAGCGTCGGCGCGCCCCGAGGGAGGATCTGACCTCGGCGTTGCTGGATGCGGAGATCGGCGGTGACCGGCTCACCGATGCGGAGATCATCGGTTTCCTGTTCTTGATGGTGGTGGCGGGCAACGAGACGACCACCAAGTTGCTGGGTAATGCGTTGTATTGGGGTGCGCGCAATCCGGGG
>NZ_JBJZOK010000137.1:0-502 GCF_047200615.1 Nocardia sichangensis | reverse complement strand
CCGCAGCCGTTCAAGCCGATGGTCTCATCAGCCCACGTCACCGAACCACTCGTGCCCTTGAAAGCATTACGGGTCTTGTGCGTCTCGTTACCGAAATCGTCGGCCTGCTCCAAATCGAGCACATAGAACGACTTCGCCTGACCCGGACCCAACGACAAGTTGCCACCGGAGTTGGCACCCACGCCACCGGTGACATTCTGGCCGTCGCTCCAGTCCAGATTGCCATCCACACCACCGGTGGCACCGCCACCAGCGATATTCACCTGGCAGCCCACGGTGTAACCCGGGAAGATCTTGCCCCCGGCCGCGCCGGAGAGCTCGACCTGCGCGCTGCCCGAGACCCATGCGTTGCGGTGCAACGGCGTCGCGCCCATGGACGGGCTGATGTTGGCCGATTCGCCGACCAGACGGATGGTCACAACGGTGCCATCGGACAACGTCTTGGTCAGCTCCCCACCCGGCAGCGGAACGAAGGTGTCGGCATTCGCCGCACCGGTGGAGA
>NZ_JBJZOK010000136.1:0-524 GCF_047200615.1 Nocardia sichangensis | reverse complement strand
ACGACCATGGTGGCCGCGCCACCCAGCGCGAGCAGCAACTCCAGCACCGACGCGTCGAACGACGGCGACGCGAAATGCAACGTCCGCGACGCACTCGTCACCCGATACCGATCACGCTGCTCGGCACAAAAACTCGCCAACCCCGCCTGCGTGACGACCACACCCTTCGGCTTGCCCGTTGAGCCGGAGGTGTAGATGACGTAGGCGGGATGCTCCGCGCGCAGCGGACGAACCCGATCGGTGTAGGTCACCGGATCGGCCGGGAACTCCGCGAGCCGCCGGGCGCAGTCCGCGGTGTCGATGGCCAGCCACTCGACCCGGTCCGGTAGGTCACCGCGGAGTTCCTCCACGGTCAGCCCGAAGACCGCGCCCGAGTCGGCGACCATGTGCTCGACCCGGTCGGCCGGATAATTCGGATCCACCGGCACGAACCCCGCACCGGTCTTGGCCACCGCCCACACCGCGACCACCGACTCCACCGAACGCGGAACACCGACCGCGACCAGATCCTCCGGACCCACCCC
>NZ_JBJZOK010000135.1:0-538 GCF_047200615.1 Nocardia sichangensis | reverse complement strand
CATACCCCCCCTCCGCCGCCCTGATCACCTCATTACCCGGCAAACTCCCATCCAACGCCGGACCGAAGATCGGCGTCACCGTCGTGCCCGCCGCATCCGTACGCCCACCCCCCGCATGCCCCGACTCGATCCGCCCGATCCCCGCCAGCAAACTCCACGACAACCCACACCCCGGCGTCGAGGACGCCAACGCCAACTCCGCATTCCGATACGCCGCCAACACCACCTCCGGAATCCCCAACGCACCCCCCACCCCAGGCAACGAAAACTCCTGCAACGGCACCGCACCCGCGAACGGCGCCACCCCCGGCGTCACCGCCCGCAACCGCCGCGGCCCCTCCGCCGCCACCGGCAACAACCCCACCACCCGCGACTCGGCGTTCGCCGCCGCCGCCAACACCTCCGGCGCCCGCGGCGCCGACACCCCCACCGGAGACTGCGCCCCCGAACCACTCACCACCACACCAGCAACAACCAAAGCCGAGACCGTTATCGGAGCAGATACACGCATTCGGCCACACCCAATCCTCGACGTCGT
>NZ_JBJZOK010000134.1:0-632 GCF_047200615.1 Nocardia sichangensis | reverse complement strand
TGGTGAGTTGACATCCGTTAGGAACTCAATGGTGCTCAATGGTGCGGAGTTCCAGTCGGCGTTCCACTGGCACGTGATCGACCAGGGCATCGGCCACACCTACATCAAACCAGCAACCCCGCGCCTCAACGGCAAGGTGGAGCGCTCGCACCGCATCGACGCCGAAGAGTTCTACCGACTCCTCGACGGTGTCGTCATCGACGACACCGGGTTGTTCAACGACAAGCTCAAGGAATGGGAGGACTACTACAACTTCCACCGCCCACACGGCGGCCTCGCAGGGCAGACACCCTATGAGAGGCTGCTACAGAAGACCCAGGCCCACACTGTCAACGGCCATCGTCAGTAGCACAACTAGCGATGGTGCCTCGCATTCTCCGACAAATTGACCCAATGGCAGCAAGCTGCCGCATGCTCGTAGTGAGATACGCTGACAACCAGCTTTGGGGCATTATCGCCGACTTCGCGTGATGGCGAGCTTGTCAGCAAGCTGCTCTAAGTTCGATGCGAGGGACTGCTGCGATTCGGTGAAAGTTCGATGACGATGACGCAGCTTGACCGGCCAGTGAAGTCATGGCGGCCTCGTATTTGGCCGAGGTTGACCGGACGATGGCCAGCGTCGGCACGGCAGG
>NZ_JBJZOK010000133.1:0-633 GCF_047200615.1 Nocardia sichangensis | reverse complement strand
CGGCCGCCGTCGATACTGCTGGATCGGGTGGAGCAGGTGGTGGCGTTGACGTTGGAGCGGACTCCGCGGGATGCCACGCATTGGTCGCGGGCGTCGATGGCCGAGCGGACCGGGTTGTCGAAATCGACGATCGGGCGGATCTGGCGGCGGTTCGATCTGAAACCGCACCTGGTCGATGGATTCAAACTGTCGACCGACCCGCTGTTCGTGGAGAAAGTAGTGGATGTGGCGGCTTTTACCACAATCCGCCGGAGCGAGCCGTTGTCCTGTCCGTGGACGAGAAATCGCAGATGCAGGCCCTGGATCGTTCACAACCGGTGTTGCCGATGATGCCGGGCATGCCCGAGCGTCGCACCCACGACTACGCTCGCCACGGCACCACGAGCCTGTTCGCGGCATTCAACATCGCCGATGGCACCGTGATCGGGGAGTTGCACCGTCGCCATCGTGCCGCGGAGTTCAAGAAGTTCCTGGTCTCGATCGACAAGGCGGTACCCGCCGAATTGGCCGTTCATCTGGTCTGCGACAACCTGGCGACTCACAAGACCCCGATCGTCAACGAATGTCTCGCGCGTCACCCTCGGTTCCACGTGGACTTCACCCCGACCGGATCGTCATGGCTCAACCAGGTCG
>NZ_JBJZOK010000132.1:0-634 GCF_047200615.1 Nocardia sichangensis | reverse complement strand
GACCTCGCCGCTCGTGTGGGCGACGATCACATTGCGCAGGTGGAAGTCGCCGTGCACGAGCGCGAGTTCGGTCTGCTGGGGCACCGCGGCCATCAGCCTGCGGGTCAGATCGTCGAGTTCGGGCAATTCCCGGGTCTTGGACTTCTCCCACTGGCCGGACCACCGCGCGAGTTGGCGTCGCGCGTACGGCTTATGGCTCGCCAAATCGGACAGTCCGGTCCGCTCCAGGTCGACGGCGTGGATTTGCGCGAGGGCGCGCGGCAGGGACTCCGCGATCTCGCGACGCCGTCGCTGAGGTAGTGACTCCGCGATCTCCATCGTGTCGACGACCTGGCCGTCGATGAAGTTCATCAGCACCAACGGCACGTCGGAGATCGCGCAATTCTCCGCGACACCGAGGATCCGCGGTGCAGGGACGGAAGTGCCCGCGAGCGCGGACATGATCCGCGCCTCCCGCGCGACGTCGTGTGCCGAGGCCAACAGGTGCCCCAATGGGGGCCGGCGCAGCACCCAGCGCCGACCGGCGTCGTCCCGCACGAGGTAAGTGAGATTGGACTGACCGAGACCGATCCGGTGGAAGCCCAGCCGGCCGGCGAACTCGATCCCGAGGTCGCCGAACCAGCGGGTGACCGCC
>NZ_JBJZOK010000131.1:0-689 GCF_047200615.1 Nocardia sichangensis | reverse complement strand
GGGTCTATCTCGCTAACGGTGTTTGCGGCGATCTCCATCAGTAGGTTTGGGCGTCGGGCCAGCGGTCGGCGAAGGTGATCGCGAAGGCGTTGACCGCGGGTTTCCAACGCATGGTCCATCGTGCCCGACCGGCGCCGGTCGGGTCGAGTGATCGGGTGACCAGATACAGGCACTTCAGCGCGGCTTGCTCGGTCGGGAAGTGGCCTCGTGCCTTGATCGCGCGCCGGTATCGGGCGTTCAAGGATTCGATGGCGTTGGTGCTGCAGATGACACGTCGGATCTCGACGTCGTAGTCGAGGAACGGGATGAACTTCTCCCACGAGTTTTCCCAAAGACGCACGATCGCACCGTATTTCGTGCCCCACCGCTCGGTAAGCTCGTCCAGCGCCGCGCGGGCCGCGGTGGCGTTGACGGCGGTGTAGATCGGTTTCACATCCCGGCGCAGCGCGTCCCAGTGCTGGCGGCCGGCCAGCCGGAAGGTGTTGCGGATCAAATGGATGATGCAGGTCTGGACCGTGGCCAGCGGCCACACGTTCCCCACCACCTCCGGCAGCCCCTTCAAGCCGTCGCAGACCAGGAAGAACACGTCCTTGACCCCGCGGTTGCGGATGTCGGTGAGCACGCTGAGCCAGAACTTCGCGCCTTCGCCACCGGTGCCGGTCCACAACCCGAGGATGTCCTTCTCACCG
>NZ_JBJZOK010000130.1:0-696 GCF_047200615.1 Nocardia sichangensis | reverse complement strand
GTGACGCTGACTCCGATCGCGGCGTAGATCGGCCGGTTGGCGACCTGACCGTCTCGGACCTTCACCACGATCGCATCGATGAAGACGGCCACATAAACCTCATCCAGCGGCCGACTGGCCCATTCCTGCATTTCCGCGACCACCTTGTCGGTGATACGAGAAACGGTCTCCTTCGACACCGACGCGCCGTAGATCTCGGCGAAATGCGTCGAGATCTCCCCGGTGGTCAGGCCTTTGGCATACAGCGACAGCACGATCTCATCCACCCCGGTCAACCGGCGCTGGCGCTTGCGCACGATCTGAGGTTCGAAACTGCCGTCGCGGTCGCGGGGCACCTCGATCGGCACCGGCCCGGTCGTCTCGGTCAGCACCGTTTTCGGTCTGGTCCCGTTGCGCACGTTCGCCGAGTCCCGCTCGGCGGGCGCCTGGTTCGGCTCGAACCCTAGGTGTTCGGTCATCTCCTCGTTCAACGCCGTCTCGAGGACGGTCTTGGTGAACTGTTTGAGCAGCCCGTTCGGCCCGGTCAGGGACAAGCCCTGTTCCTTGGCCATCCGCACCAACTCCGCCGCTGCCAGCTCCTCGGCCGAAGCCTCGGCCTTCTTCCTCGCCACGGCATCAAGTGTCGTCATCACGGCACCTTCCCGCTGAACTTCGTTCAGCGCGTCAGGCCGCAAACACCGTTAGATCCACAGTCCC
>NZ_JBJZOK010000129.1:0-712 GCF_047200615.1 Nocardia sichangensis | reverse complement strand
GCTGTCGCCGCCGAGGGTGAAGAAGGAGTCGTCGAGTCCGATGGTGTTGGTGTGGAGTATGTCGGTGAATGCTTGGGTGATGGTGTGTTCGAGGGGTGTTCGTGGTGGTCGGTAGGGTTTGTGGTCGGTGGGTGGTGGTGTGGGTAGTGCGGTGCGGTCGAGTTTTCCGGTGGGGGTGAGGGGGATGTGGTCGAGGGGGATGATCGTGGTGGGGATCATGTAGGTGGGTAGTTGGGTGGTGAGGTGTTGGGTGAGGGTGGTGGTGTCGATGGTGTGGTGGGGTGTGGGGACGACGTAGGAGATGAGGGTGTGGTTTCCGTTGGTGTCGTGGTGGCCGATGGTGGTGGCGTAGTCGACGGTGGGGTGGGTGGTGAGGGTGGTGTCGATTTCGCCGAGTTCGATGCGTTGGCCGTGGATTTTGACTTGGAAGTCGGTGCGGCCGAGGTGTTGGAGGGTGTGGTCGGGTTGCCAGCGGACGAGGTCGCCGGTGCGGTACATGCGGGTGCCGGGTAGCCAGGGGCAGGCGATGAAGCGTTCGGCGGTGAGGGCTGGGTGGTGGTGGTATCCGCGGGCGAGGAGTGGTCCGGCGATGTAGAGTTCGCCTGCTACGCCGGTGGGTACGGGTTGTAGGTGTTGGTCGAGGACCCATTCGTGGGTGCCGGGGATGGGGTGGCCGATGGTGACGGCCTCCCCCGCCACCAACGGGCCACTC
>NZ_JBJZOK010000128.1:0-747 GCF_047200615.1 Nocardia sichangensis | reverse complement strand
GGGGTGTTTCTGGCGTATGCGTCGAAGCATGGGTACGCCCTGATCGACCGGGAACTCTACATTCCCAAGTCGTGGACATCGGATCGTGAGCGTTGCCGCGATGCCGGGATCCCCGACTCCGTCGAGTTCGCGACCAAGCCGCGGCAGATGATCGCCCTGCTCGAGCGCGCCCTGGCCGCTCGGGTGCCGTTTGCGTGGTTCACTGCCGACGAAGCCTATGGACAGGCTGGCTACCTGCGGGACCGGCTCGAACACCGGGACGTGTGCTACGTGATGGCCACTCGCTGCGACCAGCAGTTGACCACGCGCGCCGACCCCACCGCGCGCGCCGACGAGCTGGTCGCCGAGTTCGGCGCGGTGTCCTGGCAGCGGTTGTCGACCCGGTGCCGGCGCGCACGGGCCACAGAATACGACTGGGCTCGCCGCCGGATCGACCCCACCTGGGCCTCCGGGCGCGGGCACTGGCTGCTGGCCCGGCGCAGCATCACGCGACCCGACCGAGATCGCCTCCTGCATCTGCTGCGGCCCGGCCACCGCGCGGCTGGTTGATCCGGCCCGGACCGCGGGGTCGCGCTGGCATGTGGAAGAAGCGTTTCAGCAAGCCAAGGGCGAGGCCGGACTCGACCACTACCAGGTGCGCAAATGGCGCCCGGTATGCCCACATCACCCTGTCGATGCCCGCCCCGGCCTGGCTCGCCGCCACGAAACCGTTGCGCAAAAAGGGACTCGCCAACAGCGGGCACAGCA
>NZ_JBJZOK010000127.1:0-766 GCF_047200615.1 Nocardia sichangensis | reverse complement strand
GGCACCGTGAGTGGACGAATTATTCGTTCCCGGATTCCCGGTCGGACCGTTGTTCGGCCCGATCGTTCCTTCGGGGGTGACGGCTACATCGGCGATGGCGTTCCCCGAAACCCACACGACACGGCCGGCACCGTTCGCGGCAAGGGATGGGGAGATCAGGGCGCGCTCACCGGTGCGAGCGATGTTCACGCCAGGTCCTGCCTTGTGACCGTCCGGCAACGGCACGAAGGTATCGGCATTGGCAGCGCCGGTCGACAACAGACCGGTAGCTACGGCCGCCACGGCGGCGGCGCCCGCGACGCGGACGCCTCGAGACAGACCGTTGATGCGGTACTTGCTCATGTTTTTCCTCATCAGGTTGCATCCGCCCGCCCCAGGGTGTCGAGGCGGGACGTGTCCCTCCAAAGCCGACGGCACGCAGTGGAATGTGTTGTCCACCAGACGTTCCGCCTGCCCATCGCGTCATCGAGCGATCTCGGACGAAACAATGCTATTCGGTATCAACCAGACTTTTCCGGAAATTCAGGCAATTCGTCTCGCGAAGTAACGGATCCGACTAGGATCGCGCAGCCCTTGCGGCACAGTTGAATTCATGACGAAATGGACCCGCCGCGCTGCGAGGGGTCCATTTCATCTGTCGCTATGGGTTTTTCACCCGCCGTTCACTCAGCCGAGGCTGAAGGGCTGACCCCACAACGTCACCCACGTGATGACATTGTCGGTCTCGACCTCGACGCTGACAAAGGCCCGCGCCTGGGCATAGCCC
>NZ_JBJZOK010000126.1:0-796 GCF_047200615.1 Nocardia sichangensis | reverse complement strand
AGTTGGGTGTGCCTTCGTAGACGACTTGGGTGGTGCGGTTGGCCAGGGGGCCGTAGACGATGTAGCTGTGTCCGGTGACCCAGCCGATGTCGGCGGTGCACCAGTAGATGTCTTGTCCGGGTTTGTGGTCGAAGACGTTGTGGTGGGTGTAGGCGGTTTGGGTGAGGTAGCCGCCGGTGGTGTGGAGGATGCCTTTGGGTTTTCCGGTGGTGCCGGAGGTGTAGAGGATGAACAGGGGGTGTTCGGCGTCGAAGGGTTGGGGTTCGTGGTGGGGTGCGGCGGTGGTGACGGTGTCGTGCCACCACAGGTCGCGGCCTTCGGTCCAGGGGACTTCGATGCCGGTGCGGCGCACCACCAGCACATGCTCGACGCTGGATGGGGTGTCGCCGTGGGCGTAGAGGGCCTCGTCGACGGCTTCCTTCAGTGGGGCGGCTTTGCCGCGCCGCCACTGCCCGTCGGTGGTGATCACCAGGCGGGCTCGGGCGTCGTCGACGCGCTGGCGCAACGCGGTGGGGGAGAATCCGGCGAAGACGACGGAGTGGGTCAGCCCGAGGCGAGCGCAGGCGAGCATGGCGACGATGGCTTCCGGCACCATCGGCATGTAGATCGCCACCCGGTCGCCCGCGACCAGGCCCAGTTCGGTGAACGCGTTGGCGGCCCGGCAGACCTCGTCCCGCAGTTGTTCGTAGGTGATGGCGCGTGAGTCGCCGGGTTCGCCTTCCCAGTGGATGGCGACCTGGTCGCCGTGTCCGTCCAGGACGTGGCGGTCCACGCAGTTGTAGGCGACGTTGAGCTT
>NZ_JBJZOK010000125.1:0-803 GCF_047200615.1 Nocardia sichangensis | reverse complement strand
CGCCGGTGCCGTTGGTGCCGGTGGGTGGTGTGTAGTTCTTACCCGCGATGTTGTACAGGTACTGCTTGGTCAACCGGTTGATCGCGGCAGCGGTGTCGCTGGAGGTCACGTTGCCACCCGAGACGATCGACTGCGCTTTCAGCAACGCCGCGGTCAGGATCTGATGCACCTTCTGCTGCCCGGCTTTGGTGTAGGCCTGCGGCCCCAACTCCGCCAACGCCACGTTCACCTCACGCACCAGCTTGATGATCGCTTTCCTGTCGACCTTGTTCGACCCCTTCAACCCCTGGACATACGACACCAACTGGTTGTCCACATTGTTGAACGCCTTCGCCGCGTTGCGCTGGAACAACTGCTTGGCCCGAATCGCCCGCGTCGTCGCACCACTCCCCGACGAACCCCCCGACTGCTGCGGCAACTCCCGCGCCTGCGGATCGGCCGGCTCCCCCTCCCCGTACACCCCCTCCAACTGCTTCAACACATCCATCGCCCGCGCCGCCTCCGGCGACATCCCCGCCGCCCCCGAACCATCGGCCCCACCCGAAGCCACCGGCGCCGAACCCCCACCATTACCCCCGCCACCACCACCCAACCCCGCCAACGCCGAAGCGATCAACGGCAACATCCCCATCGCCATCATCCCCGCCATCGGCGCCACACCCGCCACCACCTCCGGATCCACCAACGGCTCCGGCTCCCGCTCCTCCTCCCGACCCGCACCCCCACCACGCCCCGGCGCCGACTCCACCCGCGGAGCCACCACCCCACCCGGCTGCCCAGGCACACCCTGACCAGGCACACCC
>NZ_JBJZOK010000124.1:0-919 GCF_047200615.1 Nocardia sichangensis | reverse complement strand
TTGGGCTCCACACCAACACCATCGGACTCGACGACTCCTTCTTCACCCTCGGCGGCGACAGCTTGGGCGCGATGCGGATCGCGGCGCGAGTCGGGTCCGCGCTGGATACCGAGATCCCGGTCCAGCTGCTGTTCGAGGCGCCCACGGTGGGGGAGCTCGCGGCCCGCGTCGAACGGCATGTCGGCCAGGGGCGGCAGCGCCCGCCGCTGATCGCCGGGCCACGCCCCGAGCTCGTGCCGCTGGCGCCTGCCCAACAACGAATGTGGTTCCTCAACCAGTACGACACCAGCTCGGGGGCGTACAACTTGCCGATCGTCCTGCGGCTGCGCGGCGAACTGAACGTCGACGCCTTGCGATCGGCTCTGGTCGACGTGCTACGCAGACACGAGTCGCTGCGCACGCGGTACCCGGATCACGACGGAAAGCTGATCCAGCTGATCGAACCCGTCGACGAAGTCGATCGCGAGCTGGCTCTGGTATTCGTTCCGCCGAGCCGGATGGTCGCCGCGGTAACCGAATTCGTGAGCGAAGGCTTCGATGTGAGCGCCCAGGTGCCGGTGCGCGCCCGATTGTTCCGGGCCACCGGCGGCGCCGAGCCGGAATACGTACTGGCCGTCGTGGTGCACCACATCGCGGCGGACGGCTTCTCCATGACGCCACTGGCTCGCGACGTGACGACCGCGTACGCCGCGCGGATCCGCGGCGAAGCACCGTCGTGGACGCCCCTGCCCGTCCAGTACGCGGACTACGCGCTGTGGCAGCAGGCTGCTCTCGGATCACCCGACGATCCGGAATCGCTGAGCGCCCGGCAACTCCGATTTTGGACCGAGGCTCTGGACGGCCTCGTCGAGGAGTTGTCGTTGCCGGTGGATCGCCCCCGCCCCGCAGTGGCCTCCCACCACGGCGCCACCACCACCTG
>NZ_JBJZOK010000123.1:0-957 GCF_047200615.1 Nocardia sichangensis | reverse complement strand
GCACCTGCGGACCCTGCGCCTGGCCGACGGCCCGGACGAAGTGCACAAGCGCGCTATCGCTCGCCGCGAACTGCGCCGGTACCGCGACCTGCGACCGGAAGGTATCTGAGCATGACTCCCATCCCCTCGCGTGACCGAGCGTCTTTTCTGGATCTGAGCGGCAGAACCGCGATCGTCACCGGCGCTTCGCGCGGCATCGGTCCGGCCGCCGCGCAAGCCCTCGCCGCCGCGGGCGCGAATGTGGTGCTCACCTCCCGCAAGCAGGAGGCCGCCGACGAGGCCGCCGCGCGGATCGTGGGTTCGGCGATCGGTGTCGGTGCGCACGCAGCGGAGGAGGACCAGGCGCGGCAGTGTGTCGACATCGCGCTCGACAGGTTCGGCAGCATCGACATCCTCGTCAACAACGCGGGCACCAACCCGGCGTTCGGGCCGATGATCGCCCAAGACCACGGCCGGTTCGCGAAGACCATGGACGTCAACCTGTGGGCGCCGCTGCTGTGGACCAGCCTCGCTACGGAGGCGTGGATGCGCGAGCACGGCGGTTCGATCATCAACACCGCCTCGATCGGCGGGCTCGGCCACGAGGCCGATATCGGTCTGTACAACGTGTCGAAGGCCGCGCTGATCTACCTGACCAAGCAACTCGCGCTGGAATTGTCGCCGAAGATTCGCGTCAACTCGGTCGCGCCCGGGATCGTGCGCACCAAGCTGGCCGAGGCGCTGTGGAAAGACCACGAGGAGCAAGTCGCGGGGTCCACCGCTCCGGCTCGCATCGGTGAACCGGAGGACGTCGCGTCGGCGATCGCGTTCCTTGCCTCCGACGTGGCGTCCTGGGTAACCGGCGAGACACTGGTCATCGACGGCGGCCAGCGGCTCGGCGACGCGGTGCCCTACCGGAACGGAGCGACGCTCGGTGCCTGAGACCTCGGCGCGAAATGTGATCGGCATCGACCCGAC
>NZ_JBJZOK010000122.1:0-969 GCF_047200615.1 Nocardia sichangensis | reverse complement strand
TTGGGGCCTGGCCAGTAGTTGTCCAGCAGAGATGCGAGCTGGTTGATCGCGGCGGTGCGGGCCTGAACCCGGTCGTCTCGGAGCCGGATGAGTGCCTGCAGTTCGCGCAGGCCGACATCGACCGGGTCGAGCCGACGCAGCCGGTGTCCGTCGGTGCGCAGGTAGTCGGCGAGTTTGTAGCTGTCGCCGGGATCGGATTTGGCACCCGAGGCTCCCCATCGTGGCCGCGCGGCATGAAACGCGGTCGGATGCACCGGAACGACCGGATATCCGGCAGCCAGCAAGCGGTCGACGATCAGCCCACTGGTCCGCTCGATGATCACCGGCAGATCGGCGGGATCACCGTGACGCGCCAAACGAGCCAATGTCGTCGTCCACGCTTGCTCGGTGTGACTGAACGCCCAACGATCCAGGACGCAACCGCGGTCATCGATGACGGTCACGTCATGGGTCTTACTCGCCCAATCCCAGCCGACGAACGGCATGCACAGCCTCCAGAGAGTTTCGCTGGTCAGACCCTCGTCAGTCGAGGCTCCGGAGCCGGTTCCTCATTGTTCGGCCCTCGATGGGGCATGTCCCTGACGCCGGTCATCGGAGCCTCGGCGCACCAGGAGTGGCAGTACTCAAACTGGCCATCCAATGCGGCGCGGCAACGTGGCCATCTCCTGGTGCTGACCGAGGACCACGATCCGATCATCGGACCGCACCATCAATACTCACCCAATGAGACAGCGTCGGATCTCCTCGGTGGTTCGGCCTTCGGCGCGTCTGCGTTCGACGTATCCGCGCGTGGCGGGGTCGTGGATCATGCGGGTGATCGTGGCCATGTGAAGGGCACGGTTCAACCGCCTGTCCCCACCGCGGTTGAGGCGATGACGGACGGTGTTGCCCGACGAGGCGGGGATCGGGTTGACCCCAGCCAGACAGGCGAACGCCGCTTCGGAACGAATCCTGCCGTGGTGTGACCAA
>NZ_JBJZOK010000121.1:0-1012 GCF_047200615.1 Nocardia sichangensis | reverse complement strand
TGGTCCGAGAACTCCCAGCTGCCACGCCGGGGTGGTCCCATAACTGGCAAAACCTGCCGATCAAGTGGTCCCATCACTGGCTAACAGGATGGTCCCATGCTGCTGGCTAAACCAGCTCCGAGGTGGTCCCTTCCTCCTGGCAGCCGACAGCCTACGCGCCGACCACCAACTCCCGTGACCTGACCCCTCTGGTTCGGTCCGGGTGATCTGGCCCCCGCTCAGGGGGCCGCGGTTACGAGAGTTGAGGCAGACTGACCCGCAGGAGGTCACGATGCCGAAATCCTTTCCGCTGGCGATGCGACGGCGGGTGTGCGCTCGGCTGCGTGCCGGCGAGCCCGTCGCCGAGATAGCGGCCGAGACAGGGATCTCGCCTGCCACCTTGTTCCGGTGGAAGGCGCAGGTCCTCGTCGATGCAGGAGTCCGCGAGGGCATTCCGAGCGTGGAAGCTGATGAGCTGGCCTCGGCGAAGAAGAGGATCGCCGCGTTGGAAGCCGAATTGAAGCTCACTCGCGACGCCTGCGAATTGTTCGATGCGCAGGCGGTGGTGTCCCCAAAAGGCGGATCGCGGTCGTCGAAGGGCTGATCGCGCTCGGACATTCGGGGCGGTCGGCCTGTCGAATCGCTGGAGTGCACAGATCCACCTTCTTGCGGCAACGACGGCAGCCGTTGTCCACCAGAACAATTCGCAGGATCGTGGTCGCCGATGAGATTTCCCGGATTCATGTCCAGTCCCGTGGAACCTACGGCAAACGCCGGATCAAGGCCGCGTTGCTGGCCGAGTGCGAGATGATCGTCAACCACAAGCTGGTTGCCTCGATCATGGCCGAGCGTGGGCTGTTCGGCCTGCCCAGACGCAAACGACGTGGCCACCCGATGCTCGCAGTGAGCACTCCCGCGGACCTGGTGAACCGGGCCTTCACCGCTGCTCGCCCCAACGAGCTGTGGTGCACCGACATCACCGAACATCCCGCAACTTGGATTCCAGTAGTTGTTGCAACGCTGCTGGAAGGTG
>NZ_JBJZOK010000120.1:0-1024 GCF_047200615.1 Nocardia sichangensis | reverse complement strand
TAGCTGTCGCCGATCGATCCCATCGACTGCGCGATCCCGTTGTCGGCCAATCGGTTAGCAAACCGGATCGCTGTGTAGGTCGAGCCCCTGTCGCTGTGGTGTATCAACTCGCCGTCGCGGATGTCACGGCTCCAAACCGCGAACTCCAGCGCTCCGAGCACAAGCTCGGTGTCGCAGCGGTCCGAGGTTTTCCAGCCCACGATCCGGTTGGAGAACGCATCCCGCACCGCTGCCAGCCAGAACGCACCCTGACCGCACGGGATCCTGGTCGCGTCGGCCACCCACAACCGGTTCGGCCGGTCCGCGGTGAAGACCCGCTCGACCAGATCCGGTGCCGGCGCCGCCCGTGGATCGGTTCGTGTCGAGGCGATGCGCCACCGTTTCCGCAGGAACGCGCCCTGCAACCCGGCGCCACGCATCACCCGCTCCACCCGTTTGCGGCCGACCGAGATGCCGCGCCGGGCCAGCATTGCATGCACCCGAGGAGAGCCATAGGTGCCGCCGGAGCTGGTATGGATATCGACGATCTCGGCAAGCAATGCTTCGTCTGCGAGCTGCCGCGCCGAGGGCTGTTCCAGGCGTTTGCACCACCAGTAATAGGTCGACGGGGCGATCCCGAGGACCCGCAATACGAGCTCGACCGGGTGTCCGCTGTTCTTGACGAACCGCACGATCACCTCCGGGTCTGGCCGAGCTCCGAGGCGAAATACGCACTCGCAGAACGAAGGATGTCGTTGACCCGCTCCAGCTCGGCGACCTGTTTACGCAGCCGCTTGTTCTCCTCGGCCAGATCCGTCGCCGCGGGTTCCGGTCGCTGCCCGGTATCGGCTTGGCGGATCCAGTTCCGAAGCGCCTCGTGATGGACCCCCAACTGCTGGGCGAGCTTGCGGATCGTCGGCTTCGGGTCCGACTCCAGATACAGCCGGACCGCTCGGGCCTTCAGCTCGTCCGGGTATTTCTTCGGTGCTGCCACGCGGGGCTCCTTCCCGGTCCTATCGGACCATGCTCAGAGCCCTCCAAGGAA
>NZ_JBJZOK010000119.1:0-1056 GCF_047200615.1 Nocardia sichangensis | reverse complement strand
CACTGTGAGTCTTCGGGTGGCTGGTCTGGGACTGGCCGACCAGGGTAGGCGGCGGTCGCCCGGCTCGAAGACGTGACTCATACAATTACTGGCCCTACGCAGGTGTCCTTCGGTTGGACTTGTCCGTTGCGGAGTCGCAGCAGCCGACGCCGTCCTGGCCCACTTCGGTTTCCTGATCAGGAGATTGCCCGACCTGCGGATCGTGGCCCGTCACAGTGCTGAACCGGAGTGACCTCTTCCCAGATCGGCGTCGGCCGCACGCGGCCGGACCGTTTGTGCTGGAAGGAAGGTAGCCGACCGCCGTGACCATCGTCGCGCACAATCACCCCTACGTCATCGGCGTGGACACCCACGCACGCAACACGTTCTCGCGATCGTGGCTGCTACCGGGCAGCCGATCGACTCGGCCGAGTTCCCCACGACCAAGGCGGGTATGGCCCGCGCGATCGCATGGGCCGCGCGACGCACCGGCGGGAACCTTGCTGCCCTATGGGTCGTCGAGGGCGTAGCGACATACGGCGCCCAACTCGCTTGCGCCATAGCGGAGTCCGGTTACCAGGTCGTCGAAGCGCCGCAAATGAACGCCCGTGCCCACCGCGGAGTCGGGAAGTCCGATCCGCTCGATGCCCGCCGCATCGCCGAAGCCGCACTGCCGCTCGAGGAAACCCAGCTGCGTCACCCACGCTCCGACGAGGGCGAACGAGCCGCGCTGCGCGTCCTGGTGACAGCTCAAGACCACATGACCGGTGAACGCACCAAGACCGTCAACGCACTGACCGCACTGATGCGTGCGATCGACCTAGGCATCGACGCTCGTCGCCCACTGCGCAGCAAGCAGATACTCGAGATCTCCCGCTGGCGCCCCCGACAAGAGCCACTGGCCCGAGCAACCGCTCGAGCCGAGGCCACGCGCCTGGCCGGCCGCGTCGTGGCACTCGACGACGAACTCACTGCCAACCAAAAGACAATCGCCACCCTCCTACGCGCCACCCCAGCCGCCGGCCTGCTCAAGAAGACCGGAATCGGACCCGTTACCGCGGCCGCCTGCCTGATCGC
>NZ_JBJZOK010000118.1:0-1102 GCF_047200615.1 Nocardia sichangensis | reverse complement strand
CACCCTCGACACCGAACTCATCACCGCACTACACACCCTCGCCCGCCAGCACGACTGCTCGGTGTTCATGGTCATCCACGCCACCCTCGCAGTCCTGCTCGCCCGCCTCAGCAACAGCACCGACATCCCCATCGGCACCCCCATCGCCGGACGCGGCGACCCCGCCCTCGACGACCTCATCGGCATGTTCGTCAACACCCTCGTCCTACGCACCCACATCAACCCCCACGAACCCTTCACCGACCTACTCACCCGCACCAGAAACACCGACCTGCAAGCCTTCCAACACGCCGACATCCCCTTCGAACAACTCGTCGACCACCTCACCCCCCACCGCACCCGCTCCCACCACCCCCTCTTCCAAACACTGCTCGCCTTCCAAAACCTCGACCAACCCCACCTCCACCTCCCCCACCTCGACATCACCCCCACCGAACCACCCACCCCCACAGCACGATTCGACCTACAAATCATCCTCACCGACAACCACAACGGCGAGATGACCGCCACCATCACCTACGCCACCGACCTCTACAATCCCACCACCATCGACACCCTCACCCACCGATGGCTCCACATCCTGCACGCCATCACCACCAACCCCACCCAACCCATCGCCACCATCGACATCCTCGACCCCACCGAAAAAACCGACCTCCTCACCCGCACCGGACCACCACCCACACCACCGACCACCCTGCCCGACCTCCTCACCACCACCGCCCACAACCACCCCCACAACACCGCCATCATCCACAACAACCACCACATCACCTACCAAGAACTCGACCAACGCTCCAACCACCTCGCCCACCAACTCCTCCACCACCACATCGGCCCCGAAGACATCGTCGCCATCGCCATCCCCCGCTCCCCCGAAACCATCATCGCCATCTGGGCCATCACCAAAACCGGCGCCGCCTTCCTACCCATCGACCCCACACACCCCACCCAACGAATCACCCACATCACCACCAACTCCCACACCACCATCGGCCTCACCACCACCCCCACACACCCACACCTCCCCCACACCATCAACTGGCTCACCATCGACAACACCCCACCCACCACCACCCCACCCATCACCGACAAAGACCGC
>NZ_JBJZOK010000117.1:0-1115 GCF_047200615.1 Nocardia sichangensis | reverse complement strand
TGTGATGTCCAGGGAGGTTGTACCGGGTTGGAACGGTGAGCCTGTGTGACTGGTGAAGGCCTCCGGCGGTGAAGTGGAGCTGTCGAATTCACCGCTTCACCGATCCGGAGGCCTTCGTGTCCCACGCTAACGCAGCGTTGACCCCGCGTGCTCGTCTACGACTGGCCCAGCTCGTCGTCGACCGCGGCTGGAGCTATACCGCAGCAGCGAAAATGTTCATGGTCTCCCCGCGAACCGCCAGGAAATGGTCCGACCGCTACCGCGGCGAGGGTCCTGCCGGGATGGCCGACCGCAGCTCGCGTCCGATGACCAGCCCGGCCAAGACCCCGCCACACGCGGTACGCCGGATCGTGCGGCTTCGGTGGCGTCACCGGCTCGGACCGATCCAGATCGCCGGCCTGCTGGCGATGCCGGCCTCGACCGTGCACGCGGTGCTGACCCGGTGCCGGATCAACCGTTTGTCGCGCATCGACAGGGTCACCGGCGAACCGCTGCGCCGCTACGAACACCCCCATCCCGGGTCGCTGATCCATGTCGACGTCACCAAGTTCGCCAACATCCCCGACGGCGGCGGGCACAAGTTCCTCGACCGCCGCGCCAGCAAGTCCAACGCCCGCGCCACCGCCCACCGAACCGGCAAGCGCGGCAACAACTACCGGCCCGCCATCGGCACCGCATACGTGCACACCGTCATCGACGACCACTCCCGCCTCGCCTACGCCGAGATCCACTCCGACGAGAAGGCCGCCACCGCGATCGGTGTGCTGCAGCGGGCCGTGGCATGGCTGGCCGACCACGGCGTCGCCACCGAACGGGTGCTGTCGGACAACGGCTCGGCCTACAAATCACATGCCTGGCGCGATGCCTGCACCGAACTGGGCATCACCCACAAACGCACCCGCCCCTACCGGCCACAAACCAACGGAAAGATCGAACGCTTCCACCGCACCATGGCCGAGGGCTGGGCTTACGCCCGGCTGTATGAATCCACCGAACAACGCAACACAACCCTGCCCGCATGGCTCCACTTCTACAATCACCACCGAGCCCACTCCGCCCTCGGAGGTCGGCCACCGGTCACCCGGCTGACCAACCTCCCTGTACATCACAACTAG
>NZ_JBJZOK010000116.1:0-1133 GCF_047200615.1 Nocardia sichangensis | reverse complement strand
GTCAACTCCATTGCGTAGCGCTGTGTTTCTAACACCATCGGCACAAGCGGGCGCGCGCCCGCGCAACCGCCGAGCGGTCTGTACACCGGTTGTTCACCGAAGCTCCGGAGGCCTGTCTGCCGAGATGGCACCACAGCCCATCCGACACCACGCTGAGCCCCGCGCGAGATCGAGATGCTGCGGCTGGCTTTGGCGTTCAGGTGCTTGGTCACCGGGGACCGCCGCCGGGCTCAGCGCGGCGGATTCATGGTGGCCGGCCAGGACAGGCCGTGCTCCTCATACGGGCGCAACTGGGCCCGCAACCCCGACGGCGCCGCGGCCGGCTTCGGACCATGCTGGCGGCCCAGAATTTTCGCGACTGGCGGCCAACACCTCGATGACCGCGACCCGCACGACGCTGCCCACTGGCGAGTTCGCCCAGCCTTTCGGCCAGAGTGATCGGGATGTAGCCGAGCACCGATTCCCAGTGATAGGAGACCAATCCGCGCATGCCGACGGTGCCGTCGGCGGCCGGGACGGCACTGGAGATTTGCAGCCGCATGAACGGCTCGGCACCGTTCCAGGCGCGGGGCAGCGCGCAGCGCTGGCCGAGACTAACTGCGAATGTCCCAATCGGCAGTCAACGTCGATTCCGGACTCGAAAGCCTGGCCCTGTCGTGACCAGATGTACCGCCGTCCGCCACTACCGTTACACAGCTGCGCAGCACTGTGTTTCGAAGACGATCCGCACAGGCATGCCCGCGCAACCGCCGAGCGGTCGATACACCGGCTGTTCACCGAAGCCCCCCGACAACCGATCTGCCTCCCACCGAGAACGATCGGGAATCGGTTCGAGCCTCACAGACTGCGGGAGCACCGCCGCGTAGCGCGCCTAGTAGCCAATCTTGTACAACGCAATAGAAGGGCGCGCTCGAGGCGGCAGGTTCAGGGCGGCGGAGGCGGTGATCCCGGCGATCCTGCTTGTGCTGCGCCGCTGCGGGATGGGGCGGAGGCGCACGTAGTGACCGACCGAGGCTTGACGTGCGCGGTACTGGCCGAGGTGAACTGCGAGTAACCAATTAGTGGTCGTCGTCGGTTCCGACTCGAAAACCCGGAACCGTCGTGATTAGGTGCTCCGGCAGCAGCGACGAAGT
>NZ_JBJZOK010000115.1:0-1141 GCF_047200615.1 Nocardia sichangensis | reverse complement strand
TCGGCTGGTGTCCGGTGATGCTGCTGGTGGAGGTGGTGCCGGTGGCTCGGAAGCCGGATGTGTTCGTCAGGGCGGTGACCCCGGAAGAGGGCCGCAAGCTGGCGCAGATCGCGCGCCGGAGCAAGCAGCCGATCCGGATGCGGCGCGCGGTCGTGGTGATGGCCTCGGCACAGCATCAGCCGGTCGGGTTGATCGCGAAGCTGATGCAAGTGTCGGAATCGTATGTGCGACAGGTAATCCACGACTTCAACGCGCATGGTTTCGAGGCATTGGACCCAAAATGGAGCGGGGGCAGGCCGGCGAAGACCGATCAGGCGACACGTGATCGGATCTGTCAGATCGCCCGGTGCTGCCCCCGTGACCTGGGATGGCCGTTCGCGACATGGAGCCTGTCGAAGCTGGTGGAAGTGCTGCGGGTCAACGAGATTGCCGATATCAGCCGTGAAACCCTGCGGAAGATCCTGAAGGCCGGTGGAGTGTCGTGGCAGGCCACGAAAACGTGGAAGGCCTCGGGCGACCCGGATTTTCAGGCCAAGATGGCGCGGGTGCTCGACCTCTACGATCATCCGCCCGCCGACGGGCGCGTGGTCTGTGTGGACGAGTTCGGGCCTTTGAACCTGCAGCCCCGCCCCGGCCGCGGCTGGTTCACCGCCCGTCGGCCACGCCGGTTGCGCGCGACCTACCGGCGCACTCAGGGCGTCCGGCACATGTTCGGTGCTCTGGACCTGTCCTCGGGCCAGTTGTACTACCGGATCCGGGATCGGAAACGGTGGACGGAGTTCCTGGCGTTCTGCAAATCGCTGCGAGCCCGGTGGCCGGGTGAGAAGTTGTATCTGATCTGCGACAACTACTCGGTCCACAAGCGGGCCGAGGTCCGTGCATGGTGCACGGCCAACGCGGTCGAGCTGGTATTCCTGCCCACCTACTGCTCCTGGCTCAACCGAATCGAATGCGAGTTCGCTGCGCTGCGGTACTTCGCGTTGAACGGCACCGACCACCACAGCCACGGCGAACAAGACGACGCGATCGGCACCTACATCCGCTGGCGCAACCAACACGCCGGACCCGTCCGCGACTTCGCCGTCGGATCCAAGATCCGATACCCGGATTACCTACCGAACGTTGCCTGACGCGGCACTAG
>NZ_JBJZOK010000114.1:0-1151 GCF_047200615.1 Nocardia sichangensis | reverse complement strand
CCGCCACCGCCTGTTCCGCCGTTGGTGGCGGGTGCCGCGGTATTCGGGTCGACGAATTCGGGGACCTGGCCGGCGAGTTCACGCATGCCGGCGACGAAACCTTTGTTGTTACTGGTGTCGTCGCCCTTGTCCCACCACTGCTGAGCATAGGTTTGGGCCTGATCACCGGTCCGGCCGCGCTTGGCGACATAGTTGACCGTGCCGTTGGTGTTCAACTTGATCTGGTCGTAGCGGGGAACGTGACCGTAGATGAACGCCAGGAAGTTGGCGGTGTTCCCCACGACATGAGACATGTCGACCATACTCGCCCGCAACGTTTCGGCGGTACCGAGGTATTTGTCGATCGAGGCGATCGCCCGGTCGGCGCCCGCGCCCTGCCAGTGCCCCCGGGTGAATACGGGTTTGATGTTCTTGGTGAAGGTATCGATCGAGTTGCCCCAGATCTGGGACAGGGCCAGCCACTCACCCGACAACCACAGCATGTCACCACCGACCGAGCCCACGAGCATGGCGATGTTGGCGAAATCGTAGAGGTGCAGAGCGCCACCGAGTTCGATCAGCGGATCGATTCTGCCCTTGAGGGACTTGTCGAAACTCACCCCGGAACTGGCGGTGGTCGACAAACCCGGCCCGTCCGCCCACGACACCGAGGACGCCGCATGATACTTCGAGATCTCCGGCCAATGATCACGCGCGTTGGGTGCGACGAAGGTGTTCGCGTTCTGTCCCTCGGTGATCGAGTACTTCTTGTTCGCCGCGGTGAACGTGTTCGCGATATCGGTGACGATCGCTTGATGATTACCCAGGATGTCGACCAGTTCGGGGTTCGCTTTGTCGAAGAACGCGTCCGACAGATGTTTCATGCTCAGAAACTGATAGGAACTGGCCGGGAACGGTTTCGGCTGGGCAGGCCGTTTCGGATCGGTACCGGATTGATTGTTGTAATACCAGTCGAACTTCGGTGGCATGTTCTTCCCGGTCACGAAATCGATCAACCCGAGGATGTCGGCGACCAGATCCTCACAATATCCGGTCAGCTTACCCAGCGCGGCGCTGTCGACATTGAGAAGTTGAAGCTGACCGTTCTGGGCACTCTTCAACAATCCAGCCCAATCGGTCTGGTCGATACCCGCCGCCATCCTGCTCCTACC
>NZ_JBJZOK010000113.1:0-1164 GCF_047200615.1 Nocardia sichangensis | reverse complement strand
CAACGCTGCGCCAACGACAACGGCACCCGCTCCGGACGCTCCACCGCCACCAGTGCCGGACGCTGCGCGCCGGTGTCGAATTGGGCGAGCCGGGCGGCCAGCAGCGCGACCGTCGGCGCTTCGAACACCGTCCGCGCGGGCACCCGCGCGCCGATCGACGCCCCGAGCCGGGCCGCTACCTGCGTCGCGATGAGCGAGTTGCCGCCCAGCTCGAAGAAATCGTCGTCCGCGCCGATCTCGTCGCCGGCGCTGAGCAGGTCGGCGAACACACCCGCCACCAACTGCTCGAGCGCACCCGACGGAGCGCGGAATTCCTTGGTCTGCAGCTGCGGAGCGGGCAGGGCCCGACGATCTAGCTTGCCCACCGGGGTCAGCGGGATCTCGTCCAGCACGGTGAGGGAGGTCGGCACCATGTGCACCGGCAGGCTGCGCTCGGCGTGCGCGGTCAGCTCGTCGATGTCGATCGAGTGTCCGCTCGCCGCATGCACGTAGGAGGCGAGAATCGTCGCGCCGCTGTCCAATTGGTGCCCGACGGTGACCGCGAAATCCACCGTCTCGTGCGCCGCCAGCACCGCATCGATCTCACCGAGCTCGATACGGAAACCGCGAATCTTCACCTGGAAGTCGTTGCGACCCAGGTACTCCAACTCACCACTCGGCGTCCAGCGCACCAGATCACCGGTGCGATAGAGACGAGAGTGGTTCGGGTCGAAGGGGTTCGGGACGAAACGCACGGCGGTGAGGCCGGGGCGCAACTGGTAGCCCCGTGCCAACTGGGGCCCGCCGATGTACAACTCGCCGACCACGCCGATCGGGACCGGCACCAGTCGATCGTCCAGCACGTACTCGGTGGTCGCCTGGATCGGCGCGCCGATCGTGACCGGCTGCCCCGGCACCAGCGGCGCGCTGATGTTCGTCATGATCGTGGTCTCGGTCGGGCCGTACCCGTTGTAGAACTCGCGATCACCGTCGGCGAGCGGGCGCACCCAGCGCCGCACCAGCTCCGGCGGGCACGCCTCGCCACCGGCCACCACCACACGCAACTCGTCCAGCCCCGCCGGGTCCACCGACGCCAGCGCGGCCGGGGTGATGAACGCGTGCGTGACGGCCTCCCTGCGCAGGAGCGCGGCCAGCTCGTCACCGCCGTACACCGTCGGCGCGACC
>NZ_JBJZOK010000112.1:0-1156 GCF_047200615.1 Nocardia sichangensis | reverse complement strand
GGGCGACAACGGCACCCGCTCCGGACGCTCCACCGCCACCAACGCGCGCCGGTCGCCCGCGCCCTTCAACGGCTCCAACCGCGCGGCGAGCGCGGCGACGGTGGGGCTCTCGAAGATCAGCCGCGCGGGCACCCGCGCCGCGATGGCGGCCCCCAACCGGGCCGCGACCTGCGTCGCGATCAGCGAGTTGCCGCCCAGCTCGAAGAAATCGTCGTCCGCGCCGACCGGCGCGCCAGGACCGAGCAGTTCGGCGAACACCTCGCCGACCAACTCTTCGAGCGGGCCGACCGGCGCGCGGAACACCTTGGTCTGCAACCGCGGCGCGGGCAGCGCCTCGCGGTCCAATTTGCCCACCGGAGTCAGCGGGATCTCGTCCAGCACCATGACGACCGTCGGCACCATATGCGCGGGCAGGCTCTGCTCGGCGAACGCGGCCAGTTCGGCCGCGTCGGCGTCCATCCCCGGCGTGGCGTGCACGTAGGAGACGAGAATGGTCGCGCCGCTGTCCAGGTGGTGGCCGACGGTGACGGCGAAATCGACCGTCTCGTGCGCCGCCAGCACCGCATCGATCTCACCGAGCTCGATACGGAAACCGCGAATCTTCACCTGGAAGTCGTTGCGACCCAGGTACTCCAACTCGCCATCCGGCGTCCAACGCACCAGATCACCGGTGCGATAGAGGCGTGACCCATGCGCGTCGAACGGATTCGCCACGAAGCGGGACGCGGTCAGTCCCCGCCGTTCGTGATAGCCGCGGGCCAGTTGCGCACCGGCGATGTACAGCTCCCCCACGACACCGCTGGGGACCGGGACCAACCGCTCGTCCAGCACGTATTCGGTGACGGCCCGGATCGGCGCGCCGATCGTCACCGGTTCCCCCGGCACCAGTGGCGCGCTGATGTTCGTCATGATCGTGGTCTCGGTCGGGCCGTACCCGTTGAAGAACTCACGGGTGCGCCCACCCGACACCGGTAGCACCCAGCGCCGCACCAGCTCCGGCGGGCACGCCTCGCCACCGGCCACCACCACACGCAACTCGTCCAACCCCGCCGGATCCACCGACGCCAGCGCGGCCGGCGTCACGAACGCGTGGGTCACGGCCTCCCGGCGGATGAGGGACGCGAATTCCTCGCCGCCGAACACCGTGGGGGACGCG
>NZ_JBJZOK010000111.1:0-1242 GCF_047200615.1 Nocardia sichangensis | reverse complement strand
GCGTACGACATGGCGAGCGGGAAGTCGTCGGTGACGCCCGCGCCACCGTGCACTTGGATGGCCCGGTCCACGATCTTCAGCGCGATGGCCGGGGCGGCGACCTTGATCGCGGCGATCTCGGTCTGTGCTTCCTTGTTACCGACGGTGTCCATCAGATATGCGGCCTTGAGGGTGAGTAGCCGGATCATCTCGATGTCGATGCGCGCTTCGGCGATCCAGTCCTGGATGTTGGCATTGTCGGCGATCGGCTTGCCGAACGTGACGCGCGACTGGGCGCGCTTGCACATCAGTTCCAGCGCGCGCTCGGCCGCGCCGATGGCACGCATGCAGTGGTGGATGCGACCGGGGCCCAGCCGGGCCTGGCTGATCGCGAAGCCCTCTCCCTCGCCTTTGAGAAGGTCCTCGACCGGAACCCGTACGTCCTTGAAGTCGATCTCGGCGTGACCTTCTCGGTCGGCGTAACCGAAGACCGGCAGATTGCGCAGCACGGTCACACCGGGTGCGTCGATCGGTACCACCATCATCGACTGCTGCCGGTGCGTCGGGGCGGCCGGATCGGTCTTGCCCATGACGATCATGACCTTGCAGTTCTTGTGGAGGGCGTTGGAGGCGAACCACTTCCGGCCGTTGAGGACGTATTCGTCACCGTCCTTGACCATAGACAATTCGACATTGGTGGCATCGGAGCTGGCCACACCTGGCTCCGTCATCGCGAACGCGGACGCCATAGTGCCGTCGAGCAGGGGTTTCAGATACTTCTCTTTGTGCTTCTGGGTGCCGAAGAGCTCGAGGACCTCCATGTTGCCGGTGTCAGGGGCGTTGCAGTTGCACGCCTCGGGCGCGATGTGGCTGCGGCCCATGATCCCCGCCAGCGGCGCGTACTCGAGGTTGGTCAGTCCGGCGCCGGTGGCAGGATGTGGATGGAAGAGGTTCCACAGGCCCCGCCTTCTCGCCTCGGCCTTGAGTTCCTCGAGTATCGGCGGATGGAAATGTGGATCGCCGGCCGCGCGCATCTGCTCCTCGTACACGGTCTCGGCCGGGTATACGTGTGCATCCATGAAATCCAGCAGTTCGTTCTGCAACTGCTGGGCACGTTCGGAGATGTCGAACAGGGACATGAGAACTCCTGACGGGTCCGGAGGGAATCGGGGGTGCGGCGCTCGTTGTGGCCGACGACAGCCTCGACGAGGTCGATGCCGCGGGAGGACCTCAGTCCTGCGCCAGCACCTTCGTCTGGTAGCG
>NZ_JBJZOK010000110.1:0-1253 GCF_047200615.1 Nocardia sichangensis | reverse complement strand
TGGGTAAGAACCTGCTGGTGGCGATCATGCCGTGGGAGGGTCACAACTACGAGGACGCGATCATCCTGTCGCAGCGGTTGGTGGAGGAGGACGTTCTCACCTCGATTCATATCGAGGAGCACGAGATCGATGCTCGCGACACCAAGCTGGGTGCCGAGGAGATCACGCGGGATATCCCGAACGTCTCCGATGAGGTGCTCGCGGATCTGGACGAGCGTGGCATCGTGCGTATCGGTGCGGAGGTGCGGGACGGTGACATCCTGGTCGGCAAGGTCACTCCGAAGGGTGAGACCGAGCTGACGCCGGAGGAGCGGTTGCTGCGGGCGATCTTCGGTGAGAAGGCGCGTGAGGTGCGTGACACCTCGTTGAAGGTGCCCCACGGTGAGTCCGGGAAGGTGATCGGTATCCGGGTGTTCTCCCGGGAGGACGACGACGATCTGCCGCCGGGTGTCAACGAGCTGGTGCGGGTGTATGTGGCGCAGAAGCGCAAGATCCAGGACGGTGACAAGCTCGCGGGCCGTCACGGCAACAAGGGTGTCATCGGCAAGATCCTGCCGACCGAGGACATGCCGTTCCTGCCGGACGGTACCCCGGTCGACATCATCCTCAACACCCACGGTGTGCCGCGTCGTATGAACATCGGCCAGATCCTGGAAACCCATCTGGGCTGGATCGGCAAGGCAGGCTGGAATGTCGACGTCGCAGGCGACGGCACTCGCCCGGATTGGGCGCAGGCGCTGCCGGAGGAGATGCTGGGCGCTCCGGCCGACTCCAACATCGCCACGCCCGTCTTCGACGGCGCGCGGGAAGAGGAGCTGACCGGTCTGCTGTCCTCGACGCTGCCCAACCGCGACGGCGAGCGCATGGTCAACGACGACGGCAAGGCCACGTTGTTCGACGGTCGTTCGGGTGAGCCGTTCCCGTACCCGGTGGCGGTCGGCTACATGTACATCCTGAAGCTGCACCACCTGGTCGACGACAAGATCCACGCGCGTTCGACCGGCCCGTACTCGATGATCACCCAGCAGCCGCTGGGTGGTAAGGCGCAGTTCGGTGGTCAGCGTTTCGGTGAGATGGAGTGCTGGGCCATGCAGGCCTACGGTGCGGCGTACACGCTGCAGGAACTGCTGACCATCAAGTCCGACGACGTGGTCGGTCGCGTGAAGGTCTACGAAGCGATCGTCAAGGGCGAGAACATCCCGGAGCCGGGCATTCCGGAATCGTTCAAGGTCCTGCTCAAGGAACTCCAGTCG
>NZ_JBJZOK010000109.1:0-1263 GCF_047200615.1 Nocardia sichangensis | reverse complement strand
GGGACTGCTGCACGGGTAGGTGACAACCGAGTTGGCTTGCCCTTCGGGTGGGCTGGAAGGATGTCATCGTGCCGAAGCCCTATCCCCGTGAGTTCCGCGACGATGTCGTGCGTGTGGCTCGCAATCGCGAGGATGGTGTGACGCTGGAGCAGATCGCCGCCGATTTCGGGATTCACCCGATGACGTTGTCGAAATGGATGCGTCAGGCCGACGTCGTCGAGGGAACCAAACCGGGCACCAGCACGAGCGAGTCGGCCGAGCTGCGGGCGGCGAAACGGCGAATCCGGTTGCTGGAGCAGGAGAACGAGGTCCTCAAACGGGCCGCCGCTTATTTCGCGCAGGCGAACCTGCCGGGAAAATGATCTACCCGCTCGTCCGCGAGCTGGCCGACGACGGGATCCCCGTCACGGTGACGTGCCGGGTGCTGAAACTGGCCCGTCAGCCGTACTACCGATGGCTGGCCGAACCGGTCACTGCCGCCGAACTCGACCAAGCGTATCGGGCTAACGCGCTGTTCGATGCCCATCGCGACGATCCCGAATTCGGGTACCGATTTCTCGCCGACGAGGCCCGCGCCGCCGGTGAACCGATGGCCGACCGCACTGCATGGCGGATCTGTTCGGCCCAGGGCTGGTGGAGTGCGTTCGGCAAGAAGCGACGCGGCAAGGGCAAGGCCGGCCCGCCGGTCCACGATGATCTGGTCCGACGCAACTTCACCGCTGAGGCTCCGAATCGGTTGTGGCTGGCCGACATTTCCGAACATCAGACCGGCGAGGGCAAGCTCTACATTTGTGCGGTCAAGGACGTCTATTCCAACCGGATCGTCGGCTACTCCATCGACTCACGCATGAAATCGGCTCTGGCGGTGCACGCGCTCAACAATGCGGTGGCTCGCCGTGGCGAGGTGGCCGGTTGCATTCTGCACACCGACCGCGGATCGCAATTTCGCAGCCGGAAATTCGTGCGAGCCCTGACTCGTCACGGCATGGCTGGGTCGATGGGCCGTGTCGGCGCGGCCGGTGACAATGCCGCTATGGAGAGTTTCTTCGCGTTGCTGCAGAAGAATGTCCTGGACCGCCGATTTTGGTGCAGCCGTGAGGAATTGAGGATCGCGATCGTCACCTGGATCGAGCGGACCTACCATCGACGACGACGCCAAGCTACCCTCGGCCGTTTGACGCCGGTCGAATACGAGACCATCATGACCCCACCGGCCAGTCAGGCCGCGTGACCGAACCTGTCACCTGATCGTGCAGCAGTCCC
>NZ_JBJZOK010000108.1:0-1282 GCF_047200615.1 Nocardia sichangensis | reverse complement strand
GCGGATGGCGGCCGCGGCGGAGTCGGTGAGCGTCGAACCGCCCACGGCTACCGCGGGCACGGCGCTGACCCAGGCGCTGGCGGCGGCGGTCGAGGACGACCCGGAGGGGCCCGCCGTGGTCGCCGGTGAGAACGCGCTGTCGTACCAAGATCTCGACGCCCGCTCTTCGCGTTTGGCGCGGGTGCTCATCGCGCGGGGCTGCGGTCCCGGCGCGGGTGTCGGAATGCGCTTGGATCGCGGCATGGAAGCGGTCATCGCGACCTGGGCCGTCCTCAAAACAGGCGCCGCCGTCGTCCCCGTCGACACCCTCGACACCGCACTGCCCGACGACCTCCAAACCAAAGTCGGCCTCACCCTCGGTGATCCACCCACCGGCACCCTCGACTGGCTCGCCCTCGACGACCCCGCCGTCATCGCCGAGATCGCCGCCGAATCACCCCGCCTGGTCACCTACGCACACCGCACCCGGGCGCTGCGCGGCACCGACCCGGCGTTCGTCGGCGCGCAAGTGCTCAGCTACGACGACTTGGCCACGGCGGCCGGACGGCTGCGCGCCCGCACCGAGCTGACCTTCGAATCGCGCACCTTCCAGCACGGCAGTCCGCAGTCGCCCGCCGCGCTGATCGAGGTGGTCGCCGCGGGATCGGTGGGCGCGTCGGTGGTGCTGGTCGGCGCGGACGGCGCGCTGACGGAGTCGCTGGCCGACGAGTGGGTAACCCATCTGGTGACCGATCGGACCGGGCTGGACGCCCTCGACCCGACGGCCCTGGAAGATTTGCACGCTGTGGTGCTGGACAATGGTGTCGGCGCCGTACCGGCGGGGCCGTGGGCCGATGTGGCCGCTATCGTCGAGTTCGCCGAGCTGCTCGGTAGCGAGTGAATTGATTCGCGGCCGGACACGAGCCGCCAGTTGTGTGACCATGGACACAGCTGGTTGGTTTGGAGTATCAGGGTGTCCGCTGGAAATGTGTCATGGACGTGTTCTTACAGGCAGGATGTGCAGAGTTTTCATGTTTCGCTTGTCGGGGAATAGTCTGCCGGCTCAGGGATGGGGGACCAGGGACGAAGCGGGGCTCGCGTGACGCGGCCCGCGCGGGTGCGGCCCACACGCACCCGGCGACCTAGAGTCACTACCCTTCCGCAACTGATGGCAACCGCCGTCGAGGCGAATCCGACCGGTACCGCGGTCGTGTTCGCCGACGCGGTCAGCTCACGCGGACAACTCACCTACGCGGAACTCGACGCCGAATCCACGCGTTTGGCGCGTTTGTTGATCGATCGT
>NZ_JBJZOK010000107.1:0-1298 GCF_047200615.1 Nocardia sichangensis | reverse complement strand
AAGCAACGGCGATCCGTTCCGGATTCGCTTCGACGGCACGTCGATATCCGTCGAGCAGCAATTCGGAGCGGACGGGGTAACGGGTGTCGTTCCACTCGTGCAGGATTCGATCGCGCTCGACCACGCTGAGCAGGTCGATGCCGCCCAGTGCGCGATCGGGGTCGGCCGCGACCGCGCGCAGCAACCGGTTCAGGCGCGCCGCGAATTCGGCGACCGAACCCTCATCGAAAAGGTCGGTGGCATAGGTGAACATGGCGGCCAGGCCCGCGTCCGGACCTTCCTGCGGCGTCACCGTCAGCTGCAGATCGAATTTGGCCACCGCGCCGTCGAGTTCGACCGCGCCGACCGACAGGCCGGGCAGCTCGAGCTCCGCTCGGTCCATGTTCTGGAAGAACAGCGCCACCTGGAACAGCGGATGATGCGCCTGCGAGCGGACCGGGTCCAGCACCTCGACCAGCCGCTCGAACGGCAACTCGGCATGCGAGAAGGCGGCGAGGTCACGTTCCTTGGTCACCGCCAGCAGTTCGGCGAACGAGGCCGCCGGATCCACCGCGGTCCGCAGCACCAGCGTGTTGACGAACATGCCGACCAGATCGTCGAGTTCGGCCTCGCCGCGGCCCGCGACCGGCGTGCCGATGGTGATGTCGGCGGAGCCGGACAATCGGGCGAGCAACGCCGCGAAAGCGGTGTGCACGACCATGAACAACGAGGCGCCGTTCGCGTGCGCGAGTTCGTCGAGGCGGGCCCGGGTGGGTGCGTCGACGGTGAAGGTGAAGACGCCTCCGCTTCCGGATGCCGCGGCGGGACGCGGCCGATCCGTGGGGAGATCGATCCGGTCCGGAATGTCCGCGAGAGTCTCACGCCAGAAGGCGATCTGCGTCGCGGCCACGGAACGGGGGTCGTTCTCCTCGCCCAGCACGGCGCGCTGCCACAGCGTGTAGTCCGCGTACTGCACCGGCAGCGGTTCCCAGCCGGGTGCGGTGCCCGCGCTGCGCGCGACGTAGGCGGTCATCAAGTCGCGCACCAGCGGCGCTATCGAGGTGCCATCGGCCGCGATGTGATGCACGACGACGGCGAGGACGTAGTCGTCGGGACCGGTCCGCGCGAGCGAAAGCCGCAACGGCACCTCGGCCGCGACATCGAAACCGGTGGCGGCGAACGTACGCAGCCAGTCCGGGAGTTCCCCGGCGGGCAGGTCGTGCGGCGTCAGGTCCGGCGTCGCCTCCGCGGCGGGCAGCACCACCTGATACCCGGTACCGTCCACCGCCGGATACACCGTCCGCAACGTCTCATGACGG
>NZ_JBJZOK010000106.1:0-1301 GCF_047200615.1 Nocardia sichangensis | reverse complement strand
GCGTCATGAGACGTTGCGGACGGTGTATCCGGCGGTGGACGGTACCGGGTATCAGGTGGTGCTGCCCGCCGCGCAGGCCGTTCCCGACCTCGCGCCGAAGCCGGTCGCTGAGCACGAGCTACCGGACTGGCTGCGCGGATTCGCGCTGACCGGCTTCGACGTCGCGGCGGAGGTGCCGCTGCGCATCGCACTCGCCGAGATCGGTCCCGGTGACCACGTGGTCGTTGTGGTGGTGCACCACATCGCGGCCGACGGCGCTTCGGTCGCGCCGTTCCTGCGTGACCTGCTCAGCGCGTTCCTGTCCCGGCGCAACGGGGCCCGCCCGTCCTGGCAACCGCTACCCGTGCAGTACGCGGACTACACGCTGTGGCAGCGCGCGATGCTCGGCGACGAGGACGACCCGGATTCGGTGGCCGCGGCCCAGATCGCCTACTGGCGCGACGCCTTGGCGGGCATCCCGGACCGGATCGACCTACCCGCGGACCGGCCGCGTCCAGCCGTCGCCTCCGGCCGGGGCGCGGAGTACACCTTCGTGGTGGACGCCTCCGTGCACCGAGGTCTCGCCGAACTGGCACAGAGTGCGGGCGCCTCGGAGTTCATGGTGGTGCACAGCGCCCTGGCGGTGCTGCTCGCCCGGCTCACCGGCATCGACGACATCACCATCGGCACGCCCGTGGCGGGCCGGGGCGAGCGGGAACTCGATCCGCTGATCGGCATGTTCGTCAACACGCTGGTCCTGCGCACCCGGATCGATCTCGGCGCGTCGTTCCGTGCGCTGCTCGGTCGGACGAAGGAAACGGATCTCGGCGCGTTCTCGCATGCCGAGTTGCCGTTCGAGCGGCTGGTCGAGGTGCTGGACCCGGTCCGCTCGCAGGCGCATCATCCGTTGTTCCAGGTGGCGCTGTTCTACCAGAACCTCAGCATGCCCGAGATAGTTCTGCCCGGGCTGTCCGCTCGGGTGGTCGAGTTCGACAGCGCGATGGCGAAATTCGATCTGCAATTGACCGTGGTGCCCGCCGCCGGTGGACAGGCCACGGGGTTCACGGCGATGTTCACCTACGCCACCGACCTGTTCGACGAGCGGACGATCGCCGAGTTCGCCTGGCGGCTGGATCTGTTGCTGACCGCCGTCGCGGCCGAGCCGGATCGGCCGATCGGCGCGATCGACCTGCTGGCTCCCGCCGAGCGCGAACGCATCCTGCTCGAGTGGAACAGCACCAGGTACGCGGTGTCCGCAGAGTTGCTGCTGGACGGTTACCGGCGCGCCGCGGAGGCGTACGCGGACGAGGTGGCCTTGGTGC
>NZ_JBJZOK010000105.1:0-1337 GCF_047200615.1 Nocardia sichangensis | reverse complement strand
CGTGGGTTCTAGCGGTCGTTGCAACACCCCGAACGATGCGGGGATGCGATGGGCTTCGAGATCCGTACGAGCCGGAAGCCGCAGGGGCCGAGGATGCTTGCCGAGGAACGTGCTTTGTACCTTGCTTTGGTGCAGCAGGGTTTCAGCAATCGGCAGGCTTGCGCCGTGGTCGGTGTGAACGAGCGGACCGGGCGTGAGTGGAGGTATGGGCGTCCGGTCGGACGTAAGAAGGGGCCACGATTGCCAGCCCATGAGGCTGGGGTCGTGGCCTCGTCCGATCGATGCGCCAGGGCGATCGAGGCCGGTGGATCGTCGCGATACCTGGGTGAAGAGGAGCGGATTCGGATCGCCGATCGGTTGAGGGAGAAGGCGAGCGTTCGGGCGATCGCTGCCGAGTTGGGCCGCAGCCCGTCCACGATCAGCCGGGAGATTCGTCGCAACAGCCATCCTGAGTCCGCTGCCTACCGGCCACATGCCGCACATGCCCGCGCCAAGGCGCGGCGCCCGCGGCCGAAACCGGGCAAGATCGGGCAGAATCAGCAATTGCGCGAGATAGTGCAGCATTGGTTGACCCTCAGGTGGAGCCCGGAGCAGATCAGCAGGAAGCTGCGGTTGCGGTTCCCGGACCGCCCGGAGATGCATGTGACTCACGAGACGATCTACCAGGCGCTCTACGTTCAGGGTCGCGGCGAACTTCGCCGCGAGCTGACCCGGGCGCTGCGTACCGGCCGGGCGCTGCGCCGGCCGCGCCGCGCACCTGATCAGCGGGCGCCGCGATTCGCGGCACCGATGGTGATGATCAGTGAGCGTCCCCCCGAGGCCGCCGACCGGGCAGTGCCCGGCCATTGGGAAGGCGACCTGATCATCGGTAAGGACCAGGGGTCTGCCATCGGTACCCTGGTCGAACGCGCAACCCGTTATGTCATGCTCGTGCACTTGCCCGGCAACCGGGAAGCGGTCACTGTCCGTGATGCTCTCATCGAGACCATGCGCGAGCTGCCAGCTCACCTCAAACGTTCACTCACCTGGGATCAAGGTGCCGAGATGGGGCTACACCATCAGTTCTCGCTGGCCGCCGAGATCCCCGTCTACTTCTGTGACCCACACTCACCTTGGCAACGTGGCTCCAACGAGAACACCAACGGTTTGTTGCGCCAGTACTTTCCGAAGGGCACCGACCTGTCGGTCCACAACCGCGAACACCTCCACGCCGTCGCGGCAGAACTCAACGGCCGTCCACGCAAAACGCTCGGCTGGGATACCCCAGCCGAGCGCCTGGCTATGCTCTTGTCCACCACCAACTAGCAGCGGTGTTGCAACGACCCCTGGAATCCGCC
>NZ_JBJZOK010000104.1:0-1345 GCF_047200615.1 Nocardia sichangensis | reverse complement strand
GCGGGGGTGCCTCTCTATTTGTCAAGCTGCAGAGGAACAGTCGGCAGGATGTCGACGTCTGTGAGCCTCGTCGGCGATCATGATTCGCCAGATGGTGTTGGACAGGTGTCGTTTCAGGCAGCGCATGGCGGCACGGTGTGACGATCCAGCGGCGACCTTGCGGTCGTAGTAGGCACGCCCAGCGCTGCCCGGCATTCGGACCTGAACCATGGCGATGGTGTGGAGCGCAGCGTTGAGCTGCCGGTCGCCGTAGCGGCTGAGCCGGTGAATCCGACGGTCGGCGCTGGCGATCTCAACGGGCGCGGTTCCGTTGTAGGTGGCATACGCGGCTGCGGTCGCGAAGCGGGTCGCCAGGCCGGTGCGGCCGATGAGCCGAGCCGCCAGCACCGGACCGATACCGTCGATTGTCCGTAGCCGAGTGCCGTGCTCGACGAGCAACTGATCGATATCGTCCTGGTTGGTGGCCAGCTGCCGGTCGAGGCGTCGAACATCAGCGATGAGATCCTTGCACAGACCCACGCGAACCCGATCGGAGAGCGTCTGTGCCCGCAACCCCCGCAGCGCAGCGGCGGCGGTGTTCGCACTCAGGCCGGTCGGGGCTCCGCCGGCCAGTAGTTCCCTCAGCAGTGCGTGCAGCTGGTTGACTGTGCGGGTCCTGCTGGCGGAGAGGTTGTTTCGTCTCTCGTCCAGCATCCGTAGCGCATCGGAGTGCTCGTCGGGCACGACCAGGCGGCCTTCACCTTGGAGTGCGGCGACGCAGGCCGCTGCGGCAGCGTCGATCCGGTCGTTCTTGCGTCGGCCGCCGCGGGACAACTCCCGCACCCGCGCCGTCGCGGTGGTCGGCACATCCAGCACCGTTTCACCACGTGCGATCAGCCATCGAGCCAGATGGCGTCCGAGTCCGTCGGCGTTCTCCACCGCCCACTGCCGTTGCGGCCACCGCCTGGCCCACGCGATCAGTCGTCGGTATTCGGCCAAGGTGGCCTCGATCCGGATCGAACCGAGATCGATGTTTGTGCTCGGGTCCACCGCGGTGGCGGTGTGAGTGCTCTTGTGCGGATCGACACCGATAACGACCATGGGTAACGGGTCCCTCTCTCCTGTTCGGGTGGGGATCCGCGGCGGACAATCCGACTTCCAGTACCTTGCCCGTACTTGTGGTCATGCCTCTCTTCGGTCACGCCGCGAACGCAGGCCGGGTGGCGCGACATACCCCCGCAGAGTCAGCCCGAAAATGCTGCGGCGACAGGAACCTCAGGAGTCAAACCACCCGGCCCGCTGCGGCACGCTACGGGGAGCTACCCCGACCACGAAACCGCTACCGGAGATATAAGTCGGAACCTCA
>NZ_JBJZOK010000103.1:0-1439 GCF_047200615.1 Nocardia sichangensis | reverse complement strand
ACCCGTGACGGTGCTGCTCAAGGCGCTCGGCTGGACGAGTGAGCGGATCGTCGAGCGCTTCGGTTTCTCCGAAGTGATGATGACGTCCCTGGAGAAGGACAGCACATCGGGCACCGATGAGGCGCTGCTCGACATCCACCGCAAGCTGCGTCCGGGCGAGCCGCCGACGAAGGAGTCCGCGCAGACCCTGTTGGAGAACCTGTTCTTCAAGGAGAAGCGCTACGACCTGGCGCGCGTGGGCCGGTACAAGGTCGACAAGAAACTCGGCATCCGCAGCGGCGGCTCGCCGGCGCTCACCGAGGACGACATCGTCACGATCATCGAATATCTGCTGCGGCTGCACGCGGGCGAGAAGACCATGACCGCTCCCGGCGGCGTCGAGGTCCGGGTCGAGGTCGACGACATCGACCATTTCGGCAACCGTCGGCTGCGCACCGTCGGCGAGTTGATCCAGTCCCAGGTCCGGCTGGGGCTGTCACGGATGGAGCGCGTGGTCCGCGAGCGGATGACCACCCAGGACGTCGAGGCGATCACGCCGCAGACCCTGATGAACATTCGTCCCGTCGTCGCGGTGCTCAAGGAGTTCTTCGGAACCTCGCAGCTGTCCGTATTCTTGGATGAGCGCAACCCGCTGGCGAGCTTGACCCAGAAACGCCGTCTCTCGGCGCTGGGCCCGGGTGGTCTGTCCCGGGAGCGCGCCGGTCTGGAAGTCCGCGATGTGCACTACAGCCATTACGGCCGCATGTGCCCGATCGAGACTCCGGAAGGGCCGAATATCGGCCTGATCGGCTATATGTCGGTGTACGCGCGGGTGAATCCGTTCGGCTTCATCGAGACGCCGTACCGAAAAGTGGTCGACGGCAGGGTCACCGACGAGGTGGACTACCTGACCGCCGACCAGGAAGACCTGCATGTCGTGGCGCAGGCGAACGAGCCGCTCGACACCGAAGGGCGCTTCGTGAACGCGCGAATCGCGGTGCGCCGCAAGAATTCCGAGGTAGAGTTCGTCGGATCCGCCGAGATCGACTATATGGACGTCTCGCCGCGCCAGATGGTGTCGGTCGCGACGGCGATGATCCCGTTCCTCGAGCACGACGACGCCAACCGCGCCCTGATGGGTGCGAACATGCAGAAGCAGGCGGTTCCGCTGATCCGTTCGGAAGCGCCGCTGGTGGGTACCGGTATGGAGCTGCGCGCGGCGGTCGACGCCGGTGACGTGGTGGTCAGCGAGAAGGCCGGTGTGGTCGAGGAGGTCTCCGCCGACTACGTCACCGTGATGCACGACGACGGCACCCGGCGCAGCTACCGGATGCGCAAGTTCAACCGGTCCAACCAGGGCACCTGCTCCAACCAGCGCCCGATCGTCGACGAAGGCCAGCGAATCGAGATCGGTCAGGTCATCGCCGATGGCCCCGCCACCGAGAACGGTGAGATGGCCT
>NZ_JBJZOK010000102.1:0-1448 GCF_047200615.1 Nocardia sichangensis | reverse complement strand
GCCGGTCACCGTGCTGCTCAAGGCGCTGGGGTGGACCACCGAGGAGATCGTCGAGCGCTTCGGCTTCTCCGAGATCATGATGTCGACCCTGGAGAAGGACAACACCGCCGGTCAGGACGAGGCGCTGCTGGACATCTACCGCAAGCTGCGTCCGGGCGAGCCGCCGACGAAGGAGTCCGCGCAGACCCTGTTGGAGAACCTGTTCTTCAAGGAGAAGCGCTACGACTTGGCGCGCGTGGGCCGATACAAGGTCAACAAGAAGCTCGGCATCCACCTGGGCGAGCAGGTCGTCGGTTCGGTCTTGACGAAGGAAGACATCGTCAACACCATCGAGTACCTGGTGCGCCTGCACGCGGGTGACAAGCTCATGACCGCCCCCGGCGGCGTCGAGGTCCCGGTGGAAGTGGACGACATCGACCACTTCGGCAACCGCCGCCTGCGCACCGTCGGCGAGCTGATCCAGAACCAGATCCGGGTCGGCCTCTCCCGTATGGAGCGCGTGGTCCGCGAGCGGATGACCACTCAGGACGTCGAGGCGATCACGCCGCAGACCCTGATCAACATCCGCCCGGTCGTCGCCGCGATCAAGGAGTTCTTCGGAACGTCCCAGCTGTCGCAGTTCATGGACCAGAACAACCCGCTGTCGGGCCTGACCCACAAGCGTCGTCTCTCGGCGCTTGGCCCGGGTGGTCTGTCCCGTGAGCGCGCCGGTCTGGAAGTCCGTGACGTCCACCCGTCGCACTACGGCCGCATGTGCCCGATCGAGACCCCGGAAGGCCCGAACATCGGCCTGATCGGTTCGCTGTCGGTGTACGCGCGGGTCAACCCGTTCGGCTTCATCGAGACCCCGTACCGCAAGGTCGTCGACGGCCGGGTCACCGACGAGGTGGTCTACCTGACCGCCGACGAAGAGGACCGCCACGTGCGCGCCCAGGCGAACTCGCCGGTCGGCGCGGACGGCCGCTTCCTCGAGGATCGGGTCCTGTGCCGCCGTGGCAACGAGGAGAACGAGCTCGTCGCCGCTAGCGAGGTCGACTTCATGGACGTCTCGCCGCGCCAGATGGTGTCGGTCGCGACGGCGATGATCCCGTTCCTCGAGCACGACGACGCCAACCGCGCCCTCATGGGTGCGAACATGCAGCGTCAGGCGGTTCCGCTGATCCGTTCCGAGGCGCCGATCGTCGGTACCGGTATGGAGTTGCGTGCCGCGGTCGACGCCGGTGACGTGGTGGTGAACGAGAAGGCCGGTGTGGTCGAGGAGGTCTCCGCCGACTACGTCACCGTGATGGCCGACGACGGCACCCGCAAGAGCTACCGGATGCGTAAGTTCAACCGGTCGAACCAGGGCACCTGCTCCAACCAGCGTCCGATCGTGGACGAGGGCCAGCGGGTGGAGCGCGGTCAGGTTCTGGCCGATGGTCCGTGCACCGAGAACGGTGAGATGGCTC
>NZ_JBJZOK010000101.1:0-1489 GCF_047200615.1 Nocardia sichangensis | reverse complement strand
TCCCGCAGTTCTTCGGGTTTGACTTCGGCGCCCTCGGCCAGCACGATCGCCACCAACGGACGCTCGTCCCACTTCTGGTCCGGCACACCGATCACCGCGGCCTCGGCGACCGCCGGATGCGCGATCACCGCGTTCTCCAGATCCACCGAGGAGATCCACTCACCCCCGGACTTGATCACGTCCTTGGAGCGGTCCACCAGCGTGAGATAACCGTCGGGACTGATCTTGCCGACATCCCCGGTCCGCAACCACCCGTCGTCGAACTTCTCCGGATCGATCACCGTGCCGTCGGGCGAATAATACGACCCGGTGATCCACGGACCACGCACCTGCAACTCCCCCAACGCCACCCCGTCGTTGGGGACCACACCCTCGTCACCGACCAGACGCGCCCGCACTCCGGCCGGGAAACGACCCTGCGTCACCCGATACGCCCACTTCTGCTCCTCGGTGACCGCGGTCGCCGGCGGATGCGCCACACTACCCAACGGCGAGGTCTCGGTCATCCCCCACGCGTGCAGCACCCGCACCCCGTGCTTGTCCTCGAAGGTGCGCATCATCGACGGCGGCACCGCCGAACCACCCACCACCACCGCACGCAGATGCGTGATGTCCTGCGGGTTGGCCGCCAGCCCGGCCAGCACCCCACCCCAAATCGTGGGCACCGCCGCGGCGAAGGTCGGGCGCTGCGCGGCCATCACCTCCAACAACGGACCCGGCTGCAGGAACCGGTCGGGCATCAACAGATTCGCCCCCGCCATCAACGCCGCATACGGCAGACCCCACGCGTTCGCGTGGAACAACGGCACGATCGCCAGAATCGAATCGGTGCCGTGCAAACCCATCCCGTTGTTCGCCGCCACCTGCATCGCGTGCAACCAGTTCGACCGATGCGAATACACCACACCCTTCGGATCCCCCGTGGTACCGGAGGTGTAACACATCGCCGCGGCCGCGCGCTCGTCGATCACCGGGAACTCGTAGACCTCCGGCTGCGCACCCAACAGTTCGGTGTAGGAGTGCACCTGCACGCCCTCGGGCGCGGTGAGCGTGGCCGCGTCGCCGTTGACCACGATCACGTGGCGCACCGTGGCCAGGTGCGGCAGGATCTGCCCGAACAACGGCACCAGGCTGCCGTCCATCAGCACCACCTGATCCTCGGCGTGGTTGGCCACATACACCACCTGCTCGGGGAACAACCGGATGTTCAACGCGTGCAGCACCGCACCCATCGCGGGCACCGCGATATAGGCCACCAGATGCTCGTTGTTGTTCCACATGAACGTGCCCACCCGATCACCCACCCCGATGCCCAACCCACCCAACGCGTTCGCCAACCGCGCCGACTCCGCCCCGACCTCACGATAGGTCATGGTGCGCACGCCGGTACCCGTCCACGTGGACACGGTCGAATCCCCAGCGAACGTCGATGCGTAGCGCAGCAACGTCGCCAACGACAACGGCTCGTCCTGCATAGTGCTCAACATCG
>NZ_JBJZOK010000100.1:0-1528 GCF_047200615.1 Nocardia sichangensis | reverse complement strand
TTGCCGCGAGTTGGCGCATCTGGTCCCTCTGGCGTCCGGCGGCGATATCACAACTGCCTCCCCGCGACGATCAAAACGATGTGGCTCCGAGGCAAACGATCCCGGTTCCCTCCTCGGCTGGCGAAGGAGCCGGGATCGTTGCCTATCTGCGGTTTGCCGCACCCCGTGTTGTGAGGACTGGGTGCGGCGGACTCAATCCGATCACGAAACATGCTGCGCGTCAAGCCTTTTTGCGCCTACGGTCGTTCCGAGTGGCTCATGCGCTACGGACCGCAGGGCGCGGGTGCGACAGCACGCCTGTCGCGTCGTGAGCCATCGGCATGCGGGTTGACCGGGCTGTGTCGCAGGAGGTCATGAGTGCTGTCTTGGGTGGATAGTGCGGGGACTGGTGAGACACAAAGGACGCTCGACCCTGTCGCCGGAGGGGTGAGCAAATCTGAGCGACGTGTGGCTGATAGCAAGCAACTACAGTAACTTAGCACATCTTGTGAGGGGAAGAAGCGCCAGGTCGTCGGCGCGACAAGGCGCAAGAAGAAGGTTCCGTAGAATTCGTAGCCGTACACGGAGCGCGCGCGGTCGGAGCAGTGCGCTCGGGTCTCCTTGTCGACGGGTGATCACAAGTTCGGTGGGTGCGTTAAGCGGACGCTATCTCGCGCGGTGGCGAGTTGCTTCGGTTTGGATCGCCGTGCGAACGTGACTAATCATTAACGCGACTTGCACGAATCACTGGCGGACTGCGGTACGCCTTTGGGTGTACGGCCGCCAGGAGATGAACGGTGGAGGCCCTCTATGGGGCATATACTAAGTCGCACGGCACAGGACCGCATCGACCATGTATTTGCGTAATTGCCAATAACTTGCCGAAACCGAATCCATGCGATGTTCTACAATAACTGGTGATGTGCCCGGTGGTCAACAATATCGGATCAATGCGGTCAATCATCAGTACTCCCGCGCCGAATTTAACCGGAAGTTGCTGCGCAACTGGTGGATATCTATCAGTCTCGGCACGGCAATGTAGACGGCCATCGGCACGACGATCCCGATAAGCGCAAGTGTTCGTAGGTCTATGGGCTAGTTGTAGCTCACGTGTGCCAAAAGAATCACCCGGCGGTAACCATCGGCTGTACAGCAAGCCGGGTTATTGCGGCCCGCGCATGGATGGATAGATATGCACCGAAGGGTGCGGGTTGGTTTTCATTCCTGTCCCGATCAACCACGAATTCACGGCGGCCGATCTACGGTTGTAAGAGCAAAGTTATTCTACGGGTTGCTGAGCGGGAAGTGTCGTCGAATCGACAAGGCAGGCCTGCTGACTGTGGCGCTTGTACGGCATGATTTAGCAAGTTGCCCTCAGTTGCTGTCTTCCGCTTGTTCGACCATTGGGTCTGTGGGCTGGGAGGTGCGCATTCGTTAGCTGGTTGTCCGTTGATGTCGGTACAGAGGTATTTTAACTCCAGGATACGTCGATACCGTGATAAGAACCTTCCCGCCCCAGTCCGGACTGCTTGATTCCAACGAAAGGCGG
>NZ_JBJZOK010000099.1:0-1603 GCF_047200615.1 Nocardia sichangensis | reverse complement strand
GCTTGGATTCCAGTGGTCGTCGCAACGGTTCGAACTACGAAGCGTTCAGTAAAGCATTGAGTCTTTCGGTGGGTGTTTGCCAGGCGAGGCATTTGCGGGGTCGGTTGTTGAGTTCGTCGGCGACTGCTTGCAGCGCCGCGGGTGTGTGAACCCGGAGGTTGCTGCCGCGTGGGAAGTATTGGCGCAGCAGCCCGTTCGTGTTCTCGTTGCTGCCACGTTGCCATGGCGAGCCCGGTTCGCAGAAGTAGACGGCCATGTCGGTGGCGTTGCTGAAGGCGCGGTGTTCGGCCATCTCACCGCCTTGATCCCAGGTGAGGGTGCCCCGCAGCTGGGCAGGCAGCCCCGAGATGGTGGTGATGAGGCCGTCGCGTAGTGCGTCGGCGCTGCGGTCTGCTCCGAGGTGGACCAGCATGACGAAGCGGCTGGATCGTTCGACCAGGGTCGCGATGGCCGAGCGGTTGGTGGCGCCGATGACGAGGTCTCCTTCCCAGTGGCCGGGCGCGGTGCGGGACTCGACCTCGGGCGGGCGTGTGGTGATCAGCGACATCGGCTCGACGAAACGCGGCCGGCGCGCGGCGGGGTCACGACGAGGTCTGCGCCGGAGACGGCCACGACGCAAGTGGCGGGCGAGTTCGCGCTTCAACTCGCCTCGGGCGTGGACGTAGATACCCTGGTAGATCGTCTCGGTGCAGGCGCGCATCTGCAGATCGGTCGGGAAGTCGACGACCAGGCGATGGCTGATCTGCTGGGGTGACCACTTCCGTGCGAGCTTGTCTCGAACGTAGTCACGCAACGACGCGTTCGCCGTCAGCTTCGGGTCGCGGGGCCGCAACCGGCGAGCGACCGAGGCGCGGTGGGCGGAGTGGGGCAGATATCCCCGCGCCGAGGTTGTGTTGCGGCGCAGCTCGCGGCTGATCGTCGATGGTGAACGCCCCAGCTCCGCGGCGATCCGGCGGACCGTCAGCCCGGCTCGGTGCAGATCGCATACTTGCTCGCGTTCCAGCAAGCTCAGATACCGGGGGTGGATCGGCTTCTCGACTCGATCGAGGTCGATCTTCCCACCCAGAACGTTGGCCGTGCGCGGTGAATTCACGTCTGCCAGTATCGGATTCGGGTAGCGCACCACGCGACCGTCGGGGTAGATCCGGCCTCGATGGATGATGGTGATGCCCTTGTCCCAGTCCGCCGCCGAACGCTTGTCCGCCCCCACCCGCCGAGCCGCCTGCGCTCGGGTCAACCCCTCGGCACGCAACCGCAGGAACTCCTCCCGCCGCGGCGGCACCCGACGTGCCTCGCTGGTGAAGATCCCGGCCTGGTGCGCCCACTTGTAGCAGGTGATCCTGGTGAAACCGAGCTCACGCGCAACAGCCGAGACGTTCCCGCGTTCGGCCAGCAACCGGAAGAACTCGGCCTTCTCCTGCTCGGTGTAGACGCGCGGAGTCCCCCGGCGCATCACCAATCCACTTTTCCGCAGCCACGTATACGCCGCACCAGGATGCACTCCCGCCGCGGTCGCCGCGGCCCTGACACTGCCTCCACGATCCAACAGATCGAAGAACAACTCCCGCTGCTCCTTCGAATACTTCGGACCCGCCAACGCCAC
>NZ_JBJZOK010000097.1:0-1710 GCF_047200615.1 Nocardia sichangensis | reverse complement strand
CCTCGATATGGTCTCGGAGGGCTTGCACTTGGCCGAGCTTTAGTGAGCCTTCGAATGCGGTGCGCTGTACGTGGTGGGGAAGCGACAGCAGATTCTGAAATGGCAGTAACATCGATCCCTTACGCCCCCGGCCAACTGCCATGTCAGCTCTGCGCTGACGTAGCGGGGTCCCGTCAGCTGCTCGACCGGCGGCGCGGTAGGTGGGCGAGGTCAGCTGCCTTGTGTTCGGTACTGGCTCCACTGTGTCGCTCGGTTGCCTGCGCGGATGTCGTCTAGTCGTTGGCGTAGTCGCTGGGCGTATTCGGGTGAACTCGTAGCGCGGCGGAGGGGGCCGGTTAGTTGTACGAGGTCTCGCATGTCCAGTAGCAAGTCGTAGCCGGACCAGGCGGACAGGTCGTAGCCGTATTCGTCGATGAAGTTGCGGACCCAGGTGTGGTCGCGTCCGTAGCGGACCGAAGCGTGCCATGTGGGGATCAAGTCGACTTCGCGGGGGCCGATGCTTACCCAGTCCCAGTCGCCGAGGATTGCCGTCTTGGGATCGGCTCGGTTGTCCCACAGTAGGTTTCCTGCCCATGCATCGCCGTGGATGAGCCCGAGTCCGAGGGGCCAGTCGAGCTCACTGAGCTCTTTGCGGATCTCGTCGATGCGTTCGAGGAGCCAGGATTGTTCGTCGTGTGTGATCGAGTCGGACGCATGCTTTTCCAGTAGTGCCCCGCGCAGCGACTCCAGGGGCGTCCATGTCGACAATTCCAAGGCCGGCGGTGCGGGGAGGTCATGCAGGGTGCGCAGCAGCCGCCCGAGTTCTGTGGAGGTCGGCGCCGGGGTGTCGTCTGTCTGTGGGTAGTAGGTCCAGAATCCGATGGTGTGTCCGGCGACCTCGATCGGTTCCACCCCAGGAAGGGGGGCTGTGGCATCGAAATTGTGTTCGGTGGTCAGCCATTGTGTTACGGCGTATGTGCGGATCTGTCGGTCTGGATCCGCCTCTGTCCGGCTGACCCGTGCGACTGCGTCATGGCGTGGGAGCACGTAGACGGCGTTGCTCGAATGGTGAATGAGGACTGCGTCTGTCGGGTCCAGCCCACGAGCTTCGCATCCTTGGCGCAGCACGGTATCGATCGTTGATGACATGTTTCAGCCTTATCCCACTAACGCAATCGATGCCTGGAACTCGTGTTCGACCTTGCTCATCTCCTGCTGCCGCATCAGCACCGGATCGGGTTCGCCCGACAGATGCGGCGAGTGGTCTGGCGTGGTGCATCGGATGCCTGAGCTGTTCTCGCCACCGGTGAGTGCTTGAACACAACCGAATTCGGTGACCTTGGAATATCGGTCGATGCATCTTTCTACGCGACGATCCTATATCGAGCCCCACCTGGCTGGTTCCCGCTCACGCCGACGCGAATGGTCAGAAGACTTCACCGAATGCTTGGGTCGGCATGGATCCTTCAGGCGATGGCGCGAGGGGGTGGACCTCACCAGTGAGTGCGGCTACGGCTTGAGCGACTTCTTCGAGGGATGCTCGGACGTAGGTGAGTGTGGTGCCGTCTTGGCCGCTGGGTTCGGCGTGGGCCGCGAATGCGCGTGCTGGGGCGTATCCGAAATTGCGTTCGACCCAGGTGAGTGTGGTGTGTCGGAGCCAGTGAGTTGTGATTTGCTGCGTAGCGACCCAGGGTAGGTGGCGTCCGATTCTGTCCCAGATGTGGTCGTAGC
>NZ_JBJZOK010000096.1:0-1733 GCF_047200615.1 Nocardia sichangensis | reverse complement strand
GATCCAGACCGACATTCAAACTCAGTGATGGTCTCGAAGCTCTCGTCCGGCACGGCCGGCTGGGTGAGAATTCGAGGCTCCGGCGCCTGCTTGCTACCGCTCAATGACCGAGTGGGGTTGTGCTCCTTGCCTGTTGATCGTGGGGCATGCAGGGCCATCGCCGGGTGAGATGCGTCCTGTTAGGAACCCGGCGACTCGGCATCTGCCGTTGTGCAGGCGTGATGCGGAGATCCCTGTTGGTGAATGTCTGGTATTGCATCGACTCCCGCGACGGAATTTCCCACGCCGGACATGGGACAGAGATCGTCGAGCAGACGGGAGTTGGATCGTTGAAGTTGCGGCTGGGTATCGATGTCGCCTGTCGGGCAGCGCACCAGGCCAGCCTGGCCGATGAGCAAGGCAAATTCCTATGGTCAGGTCGTAAGTTCCGCACCACCACCAGCGACCTGCAGCGACTGTGGTCGATGCTGCCGACCGGGGCGGATTCGTCCTCGATCACCATCATCATGGAGCCCACGCGCAACGCCTGGGTTCCGTTGGCGGCCTGGTTCCGCCGCCAGGGCGCCACCGTGGTTCTGGTGCCGCCAGAACAATCTGCCGATCTGCGCGACTACTACTGCAAACACACCAAGTCCGACCGCTTGGACTCGAAAGTTCTTGCCCGGATCCCACTTCTGCATCCCGAGGGCATGCACACCGCGACCGGGCTCGGGCCCGGCGACACGATGCGCAGAGCGGTCAAACTGCGCTCCAACCTGGTCAAACGCCGCACCAGCATCCTCGCGCGATTGGATGCGCTGCTCGAACTCCTCGGACCAGGCTGGCACGCGGCACTCGGCGCGGACCTGGCCAACAAGACCCCACTGCGGTTCCTCGCGCATTACGCCGACCCGCACGTAGTCATCCGGTTGGGCCGGGCCCGGCTGTCACGATTCCTCACCCGCCATTCTCGTGGCAGCTGGCGCGAGGAGAAAGCCGACCAGCTCATAGCCGCAGCCCGGGAAACGCTCGACCTCTGGGCCGATGGACTGGACTTCCCGGAGCTGGCCGACGATATCGCGATCGAGGCCCGGCTGGCTTTGCAACTCACCGACGAAATCAAGGAACTCGAAACCCGTATCGCGGCACTGCTGGACAAGGCCGACCCGGGCGGCATCGTCTGCTCGGCGCCCGGGGTCGGCCCGATTCTCGCAGCCCAGATCCTGGGACGTCTGGGTGACCCCAACCGCTTCGATTCCCTGGCCGCGATCCGTTCCTTCAGTGGACTGGTGCCAAAGCTCGATTCCTCAGGCTTGAGCGGAAGACACGGTGGGCCAACGAAATCCGGAGACGCCTGCCTGCGCGAAGCACTGTTCATGGCAGCCGAACAGGCCCGGCGCAGCGATCCCTCGCTGGCGGCGAAATACCACCGGCTCATGACCGAGACCGGCAAACACCACAACTCCGCGGTCTGCCATCTCTCCACGACCCTGCTCACCCGCATCGCCGCCTGCTGGCGCCGCAGCGAGCACTACGTCATCCGCGACGTCGACGGCAGCCCGCTCACACCCGAACAAGGCCGTCAGATCGTCGCTAACCGATACACCGTCCCCACCGACATCCGCGCCGCCCGCCGCACCACCAGTGCGGGGACGGGCCGACGACACAAGGAGTCGCGTAGCGCTCCACCGACCGACCCGTCAACAACCAAGGCTACTAGCCTTCCACCGAGTTGACATCCGTTAGGAACTCAA
>NZ_JBJZOK010000095.1:0-1734 GCF_047200615.1 Nocardia sichangensis | reverse complement strand
GGTTCTGGCCCAAATTTCGTGAAGTCGATCGTTCTGTTGATCAGTCGCTCAACAGGATGCGCTTCCTCAACAGGTCAGGCTTTGCCCTGCCGAACATCTGCCGTTTCAGCATCTTGATCCGGTTGACATGCCCTTCGACCGTGCCGCTGCTCCAGCGCATGGTCAGACCTGCGGCGACCGCGTCCTGATCGCGTCGCAGGCCCCGAACGAACGAATGCAGTGCCGGCTGGTTGTCGGCATCGACGCAGCTCATCCATTGTTCGAGTTGCTTGCCCTTCAGTTCGGTCATCATGGTCGCGAACGCGCGGACATGGCCCGCAAGGGAATCCAATTCCGGACTGGCGGCAAGGATCGCGTCGAGGCGCTGCTGGTCGTCGGGATCCAACGCCGCGGGATCGGTCATGATCCATGCCGCGACGCGACGCGCGGCTGGCGGCTTCGGTGGCGGCGCCGGGATGTGGGCGGTCGCCCGGAACTGCTGGAGGTAGGCGCGGACCATGCTCGCCCGGCCTCGGAAGCCGCGGGCGCGGATTTCCTCGAACAGCCTGGTAGCGTTCGTGCAGCCCTCGTTCCATCGCCCGTGCAGGTAGGGCTTGAATTCGTCGAGCAGGCCGACGCGGTAGCCGGTGCCGTTGTTGACCAACAGTTCCTCCGGCGACTGGGCGCGGGCGAACCGGCGGGCGGTGTTGCGCGCCAAGCCCAGGCGGATCCCGATAGCCCGGATGGTTTCGCCTTCGGCCAGCAGTGCGTGAACCCGGGCGTAACGTTCCCGGGTGCGGACCGCAACGCGGTCGCGGCGTTGCGTGGGGTCGACCGGCCCGTGTCTCATGCCTGCGGCGACCTCGCCGATGTCGGGCAGCAACGGCTCACCAGGACGCTCGACCGCTGCGCTGAGGAAGACCCGATGCCGGGCGACGCTGCGCTCGACGGCTTCGCCGAGGTTGCGCCAGAGGTGCCAGCGATCTGCGATCTGGATCGCCTCGGGTGCGCCTTTCGATGCGCCTTCGGCATAGGCGCCGGCGCGATCACGGCAGACGATCTCGACGCCCGGATGCGCCCGCAGCCAGGTGGTCAAGGTGTCAGCGGTGCGGTCGGTCAGGACGTCGACCGGGCGGCGGGTGTTCATGTCGATCAGGATCGTTCCGTAGCGGTGCCCACGGCGCAGGGCGAAGTCGTCGACACCGAGAACGCGCGGCGTCGTTCGTTTCGGGTCCGGCAGTGCGCGGATCCTGCGCAGCAAGGTCGTGCGACCGACCTGGGCCGCGAGGTGCCCGGTCAACCGGGCACCGGCCCGTCCGCCCAACGCCAGCGCGACCGGGCGCAGGACTTTCTCCAGCAGAAGTGTCCGCCGTGCGTAACGGGCGGCAAGCCAAGGGACCTGCTCAGCGAAAGTTCTTCTCCCGCAATCCGAGTTGTCGCAGAACAACCGGCGGATCTGCAGGGCGATCACGACTTCCCGTCCGGAGATCGCGGTGTCGGACAATCGCCGTCGGTACCGGCTGTGGACGCGGTGCGACAGCGTCGCGCAGCAGGGGCACTCCACCTGCTCGTCCGGAGTGGCCGCGTCGATCCGGACCGTGGAACCGACAGCACGAACGGCGCCGATCACCAGACCGTCCAGGTGTGGAAACAAGATCGTCAACACACCAAGATCAGAGCATCAGCCACTTCGCCAACCATCAAGCGGCCCAACATATCCCGGTCTGGGTCAATCACGAAATGTGAACCAGAACC
>NZ_JBJZOK010000094.1:0-1762 GCF_047200615.1 Nocardia sichangensis | reverse complement strand
CCGGGTGAAGGGAGTCCTGTGGCAAGCAGGGAGCGAGCGCACAAAGCTGGTCAACAGCAGTTTGCCGGTGCTCTCTCGTGCGATGCGCGCCAGTCGATGCAGCGCCACCACCGTCTTTCCCGTTCCAGCCGGTCCGATGATGCGTGCGGGGCCGTTGTAGTTGCGCCGCACGAGACTCAGCTGATCCGGATCCAGGAACGACAGCCAGGTCAGCAGCGGTTCAGATAGAGCACGCTCGCGCTGATCGGCGATGGCATCGTTTTCCTCGAACAGCCCCTCCGCTTCGGGTTCGGAATCTGTGCCGGTCTCTGCGATGTGTACGGGACGATAATCGGATCTGTCGGCGACCGCTTTGGCGACCTGTTCGGCGTCACGCTGTTCGAGTACACGTCCGGCGAAGAACGCACGGGGCAGCGTTCGTTCGTCGGCGACGACCACTCGATTGTCGACATGGCCGAGATCGGTGCCCACCGGCACGACCAACGCTACTCGAACCGTGCTCGCCACGAACACATTCGACCCGACCGTCAGCTTGTCGAAGAGCCGTTGCGTGCGGGCACGGACAGCGTCGATCGTCTGGCTAGTAGGTGCGGTGGTGGTGAATACCAGCGCGAACACCCCGCCGCGGCCGACCAGCAGCGCGTGCACCCGGCCGGTCGGAACGTCGACGATGGGATCGCGCACCAGCAGATACGCCCCCCGCTCCATCAGCATGCCCGCGAACACGCTCCGGTAGCCAGGTGGAAGCCCTGGCAGCGCATTGAGCGCGTCGTACACCTGTTGACGATGAACCTCTTGCGAATGCCAGCCGCGATTCACTTCTCCCACCCTTCCGCCCGCCGACCCCTGACAGGCACATCGCAAGAAGGCTACAGTCACTCTCCAGGGCCTGTTCGTCAATTGCGCATTATGGCAACAGCTTTCGAGTCGGACGGCGCGCGATGCTCACTTATTCCGCACGTGTATGCAGGAGAACGATCGGGGTTCGTGAGACTATGTAACCTCGGCCGGTCCGCGCTCGGAACCCATCTCAACGACTCACGATCAAGCGTATTGCGCCCGCAGACCCGCGTCCGGATCGTGCGGGGTCTCCCGCGACCGGCAGCCGTCGATATGTGGACCGATGCACCCAACAACCTTGCACGCAAACCGCTCCGACAGGCCCATGGCGTCTTTGAGCATGTCCACGACGCGGCGCCCGGCCGCTAGGCTCACCATTTCCCCTTGGCGATCTCCCTCAGCGCGTCCTTCTCCAATTCCGCCTCGGCCAGCAGCCGCTTCGAACGAGCGTTCTGCTCTCGCAGCTCCTCGAGCTCGCGGGCCGCGTCGGTGTCCATCCCGCCGTACTGGCGGCGCCAGTTGTACAGCGTCGCTGCCGAGACCTTCGACTCGGCCGCGATCTCCTCGCCCGACTGGCCGGCAGCGGCCAACTCGTAGGCACGGTGCAGGTTCCGCACGATCTCCGCCGCGGAATGCCACTTGCGTCCTGCCACGTCCCTCAGTATCCCTTCCAGCCGCTCACCAGGGCCAACCAGGACCCTAATACCGAGTGGTCTCAGCCAGCGTGAACAGGCCAGTCGCACGGGAAGGGGACACGTGCGCTAACCACTGTGTTCGAGTTGGCTGCTTGAGACCCGAGCAGCTTTCTACGCCCATTTCTATCCGGCATTACACGGCGGGGTTGGTGCGAACGAGCGCGGTGATCTTCTGGGCCAACGCTCATTGTGCCGAGCGTGGCTGTCGACGCTCGCGTGACCACGGA
>NZ_JBJZOK010000093.1:0-1843 GCF_047200615.1 Nocardia sichangensis | reverse complement strand
GTGCTGTTGTGGAGATGAAGGTAGGTCCTTCGGCATCGGCATGCAGGTGCGGGTGTCAAACCACCTCGAGCTGCTGCGGTGAATGAGTCGTGGTGGTGAGCGTGCGGGGAAAAGCTCTGCAGGACAGGGCAGGTATGGGCCGTGAAGGCGAACGTGAGTGAACCATTGATGACGCGTCGTTAGATGTAGGTGACATCGAAACCGGGGCCTCAATGCTGTCCCGGGAGGAGCCAGACGGGAGCCTGCTGATTGGTCTGGTGGTGTCCGGCGTGAAGGTGGCGCGAGCTCGGTCCAGGCTCTGCAACGGAACAGGAGAACTCCTCGACGCGAAACGGCGGCCGGTGGTTGAGCCGGTCGCGGGAAGGGTGAGCAGCCCTGGTGGCGTGTCAGGAGGGCGGAACGCCCCGTAGTAGTGGTGAAGCCTCTGTAATGGGGGTGGAGCGAAGGGGGCGTGCTGTCGGGTTTCGATCGACGATCAACCAGTAATGGGAGGAATCCGATGACCGGAACGAGATCGGTGGGCAAGCCGTTCGATATCCCGAAGATTTTGGTGTGGGAGGCGTATCTGAAGGTCAAGGCCAACAAGGGAGCAGCTGGTGTGGACGGACAGTCGTTGACGGAGTTCGAGCAGGACGAGAAGAACAACCTGTACAAACTCTGGAATCGGTTGTCATCGGGAAGCTATTTCCCGCCGCCTGTGCGGGCGGTGGACATTCCGAAACATGGTGGCGGGGTCCGAACCCTTGGGGTTCCGACTGTCGCGGACCGGATCGCCCAGACGGCGGTGGCGATGGTGTTGTCGCCGTCAGCGGAACAGGTGTTCCATCCTGATTCGTATGGGTATCGGCCCGGACGGTCGGCGTTGGATGCGGTGGAGACGTGCAAGCAGCGGTGTTGGCGACAGCCCTGGGTCATAGACCTCGATATTCAGGGCTTCTTCGACAACGTGCCGCATGATCCCATCGTCGCTGCTGTGGAACGTCACACCGGGTTGTCGTGGGTGGTGCTGTATGTGAAGCGGTGGCTCACCGCTCCGCTGCAGCAGACCGACGGCACGCTCATCAGGCGGGACAAGGGGACCGCGCAGGGGTCTGCGATCTCGCCGTTGTTGTCGAACCTGTTCATGCACTATGCATTCGACTCCTGGGTGGAGCGGGAGCTGGGGTCGGTCAGGTTCGAGCGGTATTGCGACGACGCCATCGTGCACTGTGTCAGCGAGAAGCAAGCGGAGTTCGTGCGTGATGCCATCGCGCGCAGGCTGGGGCGTTTCGGTCTGGCACTGCACCCGGACAAGACCCGGATCGTGTACTGCAAGCAGGAGGGTCGGGACCTGGAGTTTCCGGTCACCGAGTTCACCTTCCTGGGGTTCACGTTCCGGCGACGGGCATCTCGTCTGCGGGACGGGCGACTCAAGACCGGGTTCCTGCCCGCGGTGAGCAAGCAGGCCAAGAAGTCCATGGCCAGGACCATCCGGAACTGGCAGTTGGGCCGCTGGACCGCGCTGAGCTTGAAAGAGATCGCCGCGATGATCAACCCCGTCGTGGCGGGCTGGATCAACTATTACGCGTACTTCTACAAGTCCGAGTTGATCAGTTTCCTGGAACGCCAGATCAACCCGTTTCTCGTGAAATGGGCGATGAGGAAATACAAGCGGTATCGCCGTGCCATAGGACGGGCACGCCGGAAGATGGCTGAGTTCGCCTCAACCTATCCCGGCATGTTCGCGCACTGGAAACAGGGTGCGTTGCCCAGCGGTTCGACAGTGGGAGCCGTGTGACGGGAGACTGTCAAGCACGGTTCTGAGAGCGGCGGCGGGTGAGATCCTCGCCGCCGACTCACCTCG
>NZ_JBJZOK010000092.1:0-1882 GCF_047200615.1 Nocardia sichangensis | reverse complement strand
AGGTCGAACACCGCGTCGGCCGCGTGTGCATCAGCCCAGACCGCATCGCTGATGGCGCGCTTCTTCGTGGCGTAGTAGCTGGACGGGGCGATCTTGACCCCGTGCTCGGTGAGCACACGGCAGATCGGGTCGGCCCGAACCGGTGGCGGTGAGCGTCGATGTAGTCGACGATCACCGCAGTCGGCGGTCGAGCTCCGCCGCTGCGAAAAACGCGCTCGCCGTCCGCAACGTCCGCAAATATCGGTGGCCCTCCGCAATTCGGCCACCTCGCGGCGCAGCGCCTTCAGCTCCTCGGACTCCCACACCGGATCGTCAACACCGTCTTCGACCGCGTCCATTACGCACATTCACCAAGTCCCGGTCCTCGGGCGCCTGGTTGGGTTCGTATCCCAGGTGCTCGGTCATCTCCTCGCTCAGCGCGGTCTCGAGGACGGTCTTGGTGAACTGCTGGAGCAGCCCCTCCGGCCCCGTCAGGGACAAGCCCTGCTGTTTGGCCATCCGGACCAACTCCGCCGCTGCCAGCTGCTCGGCCGAGGCCTCGGCCTTCTCCTTCGCCACGACATCAAGTGTCGTCATCACGGCACCTTCCCGCTGACCATCCGGTCAGCGAATCAGGCCGGAAACACCGTTAGATCCAGTGTCACGATCACGGGGTCGGCCGGTTCGCTCTACCGTTAAATTCCCGCTTGCGTGGCTGTTGTGGATTCTGCGGCCGGCCGACACCCGGGACCGGCCGGGATGGCTTGAGAGGAGCGTGGCATCGCCCTGACTGGGGAGTGCCTTCCGACCGGTCCGTGCCACACCGCGATCGAAAAGGGTTGACACGCACCAATGATGGTCATCGGAATCGACGCGCACAAGCGCACCCACACCGCAGTCTCCGCTGACGAGCTCGGCCGGAAACTGTCCACCAAAACCGTCGGAACAACGAGCACTGATCATCTGGCGCTGCTGAAATGGGCGCGGGCACAGGCCGATCCGGAACGGCTATGGGCGCTGGAAGACTGCCGGAACATGACCCGTCGCCTTGAAAGCGACCTGATCGCCGCTGGCGAGCGCGTGGTCCGGGTTCCACCGAAACTGATGGCTCACGCCAGGGATTCGGCGCGAACCTACGGCAAGTCCGACCCGATCGACGCGTTAGCCATCGCCCGGGCTGCGTTGCGCGAACCCGACCTGCCGGTGGCCCGGCTCGATGGAGTCGAACGCGAGCTCCGGCTGCTGGTCGACCACCGAGAAGACCTCGTTGCCGAGCGCACTCGGGTGATCGCACGGCTGCGCTGGCACCTGCACGAGCTGGATCCGGGCTGGCTGCCGCCGGGCAAGCTCGAACGCGCCAGCGCCTACGACCGCGTCGCGGCCCACTTGGCCCAGTTCGACGAGCTCGTCGCCCGCCTGGCGATGACCCTGATCCAACACTGCCGACGGCTGACTATTGAGATCGATGAGCTGGCCGGTGAGATCGGCGAACGAGTCCAACGGATCGCGCCGTCGCTGCTGGCCATCGTCGGATGCGCGGCCTTGACCGCGGCGAAGATCATCGGCGAGACCGCCGGCGTCGACCGGTTCCGATCCAAGGACGCCTTCGCCCGCCACAACGGCAGCGCACCGCTGCCGGTCTGGTCGTCCAACCGAGCACGCCACCGTCTGTCCCGCACCGGGAACCGCCAACTCAACGCCGCGCTCCACCGCATCGCCCTCACACAGGCACGCTGCCACCCGGACGCACGAGCTCTGCTGGCCAGGCGCAAGGCCAAAGGCGACGGCGGCATGGAGGCGCTACGGATCCTCAAACGCCGACTCTCCGACGTCGTCTACCGTGCCATGCTCGCCGACCTGGAAACTCCTACCGCTGCTTGACAGAGGAGCAATCCACAGTCCC
>NZ_JBJZOK010000091.1:0-1955 GCF_047200615.1 Nocardia sichangensis | reverse complement strand
TGTGAAGGCTCAGGACCTCGTTGACTCGATGTTCTCGGGACCTTGTTGACAAGATCGGTTTGTGCGGCGATGCTTGCTGGCCGTGCCGAATGGGCAAGCTGATCGGGATTGGTTGGTAGAGCAGCGTTTCCGAGCTGTGCTGGAGGTGCTGGACGGATCGCCGGTGGGTGAGGTTGCCGTCCGATACGGGGTATCGCGGCAGTCGATCTACAACTGGAAGGCCAAGTACCAGACTGGCGGGGTCGACGCGTTGAGAGCCGTATCGAGCAGGCCGCGGACGAGTCCGACGCGTGTGCCCGCCGAGGTAGAGGCCCTGGCGTGTGAGATGCGCCGTGCGCACTCACTTTGGGGTGCGCGGCGTATCGCGTTCGAACTCGCACAGTCCGGTGTGACCTCGGCACCGTCACGAGCGACTGTGCATCGGATTCTGGTTCGCAACGGCCTGATCCGAGCGCAGGAACAGCGGCACCGACGCAAGTATCGGCGGTGGCAGCGGGAAGCACCGATGCATCTGTGGCAGCTGGACCTGGTCGGCGGTATCTACCTCGCCGATGGGCGAGAGTGCAAGATGCTCACAGGAATCGACGACCATTCACGATTCGTCGTCATCGCCGCGGTGCTGGCAGTGCCATCGGGTCGCGCGGTCGCCGACGCCTTCCTCAAGGCGATGCGAGCCTACGGTGTGCCGTCAGAAGTTCTGACCGACAACGGAAAACAGTTCACCGGGCGCTTCACCCGGCCGCGGCCGGCGGAGGTGTTGTTCGAGCGAGTGTGCCGGGAGAACGGGATAACCACCCGCCTGACCAGACCGTTCTCGCCGACCACGACCGGGAAGATCGAACGCTGGCACCAGACGCTACGCCGAGAGCTGCTGGATGCGTCTGGCCCGTTCACGGATCTGCCGACCGCCCAGGCTGCGATCGGCGAATGGGTTCACACCTACAACCATTCCCGTCCGCATCAGGCACTCGACATGGCGACTCCGGCCAGCCTGTTCCGCCCCAACGCCCAGCCCGAACCGCTCAAAGTCACCACCGATCTGCCTGCCGTGTCCGATGTCGCCGCCATTCCTGGCAGCCCGACGGTCGAACCAGACCCGGTGCCCGGCCTGGTGCTGGCGTCCTCGGCCGGGGCGGTCGAGTTCGACACGGTGATATCCGCCAGCGGCCAGCTTTCAGTCGCCGTCCACAGAATCAAGATGGGCGCCCAGCGGGCGGGGCAGCTCGCGCATGTGTGGGTCGACGAATACAGCATCCACATCCTCCTCGACGGACGGCTCGTCAAGACCATGCCGTCCAACCTCGACGCCGAAGACCTCCACCAGCTCAGAATGCGCGGCGCGCGTCCGGCAGGCCCACCCCCTGCCGGACGGTCCAGCCAGAAGGCGGGCGTGTTAGCCGCCGACGCGGTAATCGAAATCGACCGTGCTGTCGGCAACAACGGAGCACTCATCCTGCTCAAGCACCGCCTCAAGGTCGGTGCCGAACTGTCGGGCAAGCGCGTCACCCTGCGCCTGGACGGTCACCTCATCCACGTGGTGCACGACGGCGTGCTCGTCAAGACGCTGCCCTCACCGATTCCCGCCGACGAGCGCGGCAAGCTCCGCGGAGCCCGCATCGCCACCACCCAGCTTCCGCCACCGGCTGCCGGACCCATCAGCGTCCAGCGCAAAGTCCCCGCCGACGGTGTCGTGATGGTCGCCCGCCAAAACATTCGCATCGGCCGCACCTACGCCGGTCAGATCGTCACCATCCACGTCGAAGACACCCACTTCCGCGTCACCCTCAACGGCGCCGAACTATCCATCCACGCCCGCAAGACCCAGCACCCCGTCCGACGCTGGAAAGCCAAAATCCACGCTCCCCGAATCTGATCCGGGCGTCCAACACCTCTCGAGACCTTCAACCAGGTCCTGAGCCACCCAAGCCAAACAGCTCCTGAGACCGCACAAAACC
>NZ_JBJZOK010000090.1:0-2155 GCF_047200615.1 Nocardia sichangensis | reverse complement strand
TGTCGACGCTCTTCGAAATGTAGGCCGGTGGCGCTCGTCGAAGATCGGCCACTTGGTGGTTGTTTTAGTCTGCCGTGTTGTCTGTTCGCATGGACGGGAGTGTGTCGATTTCGGTGTTGCGGAGTCGGTAGCTGTTTCCTTTGAGGGTCAGGACGTCGGCGTGGTGGACGATGCGGTCGATCATGGCCGCGGCGACGACGTGGTCGCTGAACACGTCGCCCCAGCGGGAGAACGGCAGGTTCGAGGTCAGGATCAGCGAGGCGTGTTCGTAGCGGCTGGAGACCAGTTGGAAGAACAGGTTCGCTGCGTCTTGTTCGAAGGGGATGTAGCCGACCTCGTCGACGATCAGTAGTCCGTAGCGGCGGAGTTTGGCCAGTTCGGCGGCGAGGCGGCCGTGCTGGTGGGCGGTTTGCAGGCGGGTGACCCAGTCGACGGCGGTGGCGAACAGGACGCGGTGGCCGTGGTGGGCGGCGGCGATGCCCAAACCGATCGACAGGTGGGTTTTGCCGGTTCCCGGTGGCCCGAGGAGCACCACGTTCTGGGCTTTGGTGATGAACTGGCCGGTGCCCAGATGCGCGATGGTGTCGCGTTTGAGAGCGGGCTGGTGGTCGAAGTTGAATTCCTCGATCGCTTTGCGGGCGGGGAAGCCTGCTGCGCGGATGCGGATTTCGGCGCCGGAGGACTCTCGGGATGCCACTTCGCGGGACAGGACCGCGGCGAGGTATTCCTCATGGGTCCAGCCGGCGTCGCGGGCTTGGTCGGCCAGGCGGGCGGCGCTGTCGCGGATGCGCGGCGCCTTCAACGCGTTGGCGTAGTACTCGATCTGCTTGGCGGTGTCGGTGGGTGCGGCCATCACGCGACACCTTCGCTGCCGAAGTCGACGCCGAAACAGGCGTCGTAGTCGGCGAGGTTACGCATCAACCCGCCATCATCATCGCTGGCGGTCCGAGATTTTCTGTGTCCGAATGCTTCTCGCAATCGGGCGGCCGTCCGGACATGGGAGGGGTCGGTGATGGTGACTGCTTTCGACCAGGCTCTGCGGTGGGTGGCCACCAGCAGCCCGTCGCAGCGGGCGGTGACGGTATCCAGATCGGCGTGGATATCGATCAGTCGTCCGATCACCGTCGGGTCGATTGAGTAGTCGTTGCCCAAGACACGCAGGTAGTAGTCACGCGGCAGCCGCGCGCGGCTGGTGAACCCGACCGCCGGGGCGATCGGCGGCAGTGTCGTCATCGCGGCCCGGTCGATGCCGACCAACTCCGCCGGGGAACCCGCGAGCCGCCGGACGTGTCGAGCGTTGGCGATCGGCAGCCACTCGGCGAGCTGAGTGTTGAAATCTCCTGGTGAACTGAACGACCGGCCGGGCAGGAACGAGGTCTCGAGATAGCCGTTCACGCGTTCGACGATGCCCTTGGACTCGGGGTCGAACGGCTTGCACTGGACGATCCGGGTGGCCAGCATCCCGGTGAACGCCACCACCCCAACGGCCAAGTGTCCGCCCTTGCCGATCCCTGATTCGTTGTCCCATAACAGCCTGCGCGGGACTTTCCCCAACTGCCCCGACAACAGCTGCCACATCCCGGCCAGCAGATCCGCGGTGGTCCGGGTCGGAATCATCACCGCGGTGATGAACCGCGAGAACGAGGCCACCATCACCAGCACCGGGGGTGCCCCGACCTGACCGGCGCCCAGAGGGATCCGTGTCGGAGGGAACCACAGATCGCACTGCGCCTGATCCCCGGGCCGATACTCCAGCCGATCCGCCGGATCCTTTGGTGCGTACTGCGGCCGCAGGGACGCGACTTTCTTACGGAACCACGACTGCGACCCTGACCAGCCCACCCGCTCGGCGATCACCGACGCCGGCATCGCCGGGAACTGCGCCAGCAGCTCCCGCACCAGCGGCTCGAACTCGTCGAACGCCGAGGGACCCGACACCCGCTGATATCGCGGCGGCGACTCCGATGCGATCGCCCTCGAGACCGTGTCCCGCGAGATGCCCAACCGGGACGCGATCGCCCGCATCGACAGGCCCTCACTCGCATGGAGATACCTGATCTGCGCCCATTCCTGCACTGAGATCACCCTTCCGATCGTGGATGGGTGGCCGATTTTCAAAGAGCGCCGATGGCCGGATTTTCGAAGAGCGCTGACA
>NZ_JBJZOK010000089.1:0-2236 GCF_047200615.1 Nocardia sichangensis | reverse complement strand
GATCTACTCATTGGTGAACGGTGCATCGGTGGTCACGGACACCTGATCAAGACCGGGCCGCGGGTAGGCCTATCCACAGGCTTGGTGCCGGAGACGTCGGTGCATCGTTCACCGAGCCTGCCTGGTGACTCCTGCCCCGATGTTGGGCGAAAGCCCTCATGTCAGACCGTGAGCGCCGGGGTCGGCTCGCCGGTCTGGACGGGCGGCGCGGTGTGTCGTCCCGTCCGAGCCGGTGTGGGATTACTCGTGGTTCGAGCCCTCCTGCGCGGCTTGACGCCTCATCTGTTCGAGAGCCTAGTAGCTCTGGTCAAGACCGGGCGCCGTGCGGGTGCGCTGGGATCGCAAACAGCTCACCGGAGGCAAGCCCACGGAGGCTCGTAAGTAGGTCGCTGCGCGTTCTCGCCCGGGTGTCGGACCAGCGAAACACCCGATCTGATGGAGGTGCGGATTGAATTGTTCATACGGAATCGACTGGGCCGAAGGGCATCACGATGTCGCGATCGTCGACAGCGGTGGCAAGCTGGTGGCCAAGCAGCGAATCGGTGACAACCCTACCGGGTTCGCTGAACTGACCCAGCTGCTGGCCGATGCCGGTGACAGCCCCGACGATCCGATTCCGATCGCCATCGAGACCCCGCGCGGGTTGCTGGTGGCTGCGTTGCGCGCGACCGGGCGTCCGGTGTTTGCGATCAATCCAATGGCCTTGGCCCGCTATCGGGAACGCCACTCGGTGGCCCGTGCGAAGTCCGACCACGCCGATGCGATGACGCTGGCGAACATCCTGCGCGTCGATGCCCACCTGCACCGGAAGCTGCCCGCCGACAGCGAGTTAGCCCAAGCCATCGCGGTTTTGGCGCGCGCGCAGCAGGATGCGGTCTGGCGCCGCAGCAAGGCCAGCAACGAACTGCGGTCGATCCTGCGCGAGTACTACCCGGCGTTCCTGGACGCCTTTGCGGGCAAGTCGGCAACCAATCTGGCCAAACCGGATGCCCGTGCGGTGCTCGCCATCGCGCCCAAACCGGCGCATGCAGCAAAACTCACCAAGACCCGCATCGCGACCGCGTTGCGCCGTGCCGGCCGTCAACGCAGCATCGATGACCGCGCCGCCGAGATACTGCAGCGCCTGCGCATCCCGCAGCTGCGCCAGCCCGGGCTCGTCGAGCAGGCGATGGGCCGACAGGCGCTGGCCCTGCTGGCGATGCTCGATGCCGCCTGCTCCGGTGCCGACGATCTGGAACAGGCCGCGGCCGAAGAATTCCGCAAGCACCCCGACTATGCCGTCATCACCAGCTTTCCCGGCTTGGCCGAGGTGACCGGCGCCCGTGTTCTCGCCGAGATCGGCGATGACCGCGACCGGTTCGCCGACGACCGCGCGCTGAAGGCCTACGCCGGATCCGCGCCCGTCACCAGGGCCTCCGGCAAGGTCACCTCTATCACCCACCGGCGGATCAAGAACGACCGGCTCGCCGCAGTCGGCTGGGTCTGGGCCACCTACGCCTCGATCAACCCCGGCCCCGCCCGCGAGCACTACCGCAGGCGCCGAGATCACGGCGACCGCCACGCTGCCGCCCTGCGGCACTACGCGCCATGATGGGAGGTGTCCTCTCGGTGGTCGGGGCTGGCGTGGGCGCCGGTGGGATCACTCGGAGGCACCTCTGTAACGAGTCACACCCGCACCGGGGCGGACACTCTCTGATCAGGCCAGCCGGGTGGTGGAGCGGGATATACCCGGAGTCACGTGGAAAGCCGGGGCGTCATCCTGCCAGCCGATCTCGGACCGGCCGCGACCATTACAGATCTACCCGCTCGTCCGCGAGCTGGCCGGAGACGGGATCCCCGTCACAGTGACGTGCCGGGTGTTGAAACTGGCACGTCAGCCGTACTACCGGTGGCTGGCCGAACCGGTCACCGACGCCGAACTTGAGCAGCGTATCGGGCCAACGCGCTCTTCGACGCCCACACCCGGAATTCGGCTACCGATTCCTGGCCGACGAAGCTCGTGCAGCCGGGAAACCGATGGCCGACCCCACCGCCTGGAGGATCTGCTCGAGGCAGGGCTGGTGAAGCGTGTTCGGCAAGAAACGCAGCGGCAAGGGCAAACCCGGCCCGCCGGTCTACGACGATCTGGTCCGCCGCAATTTCTCCGCCGATGCCCCGGATCGGTTGTGGCTGGCCGATATCTCCGAGCACCGCACCGCTTGGATTCCAGTAGTTGTTGCAACGCTGCTGGAAGGTC
>NZ_JBJZOK010000088.1:0-2313 GCF_047200615.1 Nocardia sichangensis | reverse complement strand
CAGCCGCTGTAGCCGCCAGCCCGAGTAAGCCAAGAGGCCCCGCCGTCGGCAGGGCCTTTTCTTGTTGGTCAACGGCGGCTCAAACCAGGTGAGATCCGAGAAGACCTACTTTCGTCGCGGGTAGTGCACGGCGGCGACAGAAGCCGTCGGGAAATCGAACACGACCAGGCTATGGTGATCGTCCTTGTCACCATCGGGCGGAGCGACCCGCACCTGCAGCCAACCGTTGTTGAAGCTGAGCTCCTGAGCCAAGATGCCTTTGCCAAAGGCCAGCTCGATACCTTCGATCTGGTCCGGCAGGGCCGCGAGCGCGGCCTCGGTCAGATAGACGAGTGTTTCGCTCATACCGAGCAGAGTAGGCGCAAAGAGCGCCCTCTGTCCGAATCACGAAGGAACCCGGCCGAACTGGCGTGCCCCTTCGTGATTCGGGTTGCTCACCCGCTGTAGGGACAGCGGGCGCACAGCTAATTTTTCCCGCCGCTGTTGCCGCTGCCGGATTTCGCCGCGCTGGACTGAGCGCGGGAGGCGAAGCCGGACTTCGCGGAGCTGCTGCCTGGGTTCTTCGCCGCCGCGGACTGGATCTGGGACGCGGCCGCGGTGGTCATCTTGCCGCCGCCGTGTCCCTTCCCACCGGACTTCGACATGACGGACCTTTCCGTGCTCATGCCCTCTCCTCCGGGATACGCCTGCCCGGGCCAGTTCGCATACTCACTCAACAGCCTGCCGAGTGGTTCGTCGGCCACCTGGGCACGGGCGAATAACTGTGCCTGTGTCACAGCATTCGCAGGGTGCCCCAGGGCAGTCGTCGCTGGCGCAGATCGCGGCGGCCAGCCCGTATGTGGTCGGTGGTTTCCGGTTCTGGTTCGCCGACCAACGCTGGGAACGGTCTGAACAGGTCGCCCAGCTCCACGGTTACGAACCCCGCACGATGGAACCGACCACCGAGATGGTGTTGTCGCACAAACATCCCGACGACCGCGACACCGTCGCTGCGACCCTGGCCTCCTCGGTGCAGCACGACGAACCGTTCTGCAGCCGCCACCGCATCATCGACACCACGGCGCGGTGCGTCAGGTCCTGGTGGTCGGTGACCGGATGTTCGATGGCACCGGCGCCACGATCGGCACGGTCGGCTACTTCATCGATCTGACCGCCCGGCTGGATGGGAACCGCAACGAAACCCTTCACGGCGCCCTGTCGAAACTGGTCGAAACCCGCGCGGCGATCGAGCAAGCCAAAGGCGTGCTGATGTTCGTCTACGGCATCACCGCCGAACAAGCATTCGGCGTGCTGCGCTGGCGCTCGCAGGAAACCCACACCAAAATCCGCACCCTGGCCGCCAAACTGGTCACCGCGGTCACCGCCGGCAGTGGGGCCCCGGTCGTCGTGCGTACCCGCTTCGACCACCTGCTGCTCACCGCCCACGAACTCCCCGACCCTCCGGCGGGCACCGCCGACTGCTGGCACCCACATGCACGGTTCGGGAGAGGAACATGCATGGTTTGGCGCGAGTCTCAGATGAGGCGTCGTAAAACGATCTTCGGTTTTCGGACACTCGACACCCGGCGCCAAAGGCGCGGAATTCCAGCGCATCGCGTTGTCCAAGAAGCGTATCAAGCCGCCGAGGGAAGCGAGGTCGGGCACGGGGAACGTCACCGGGCCCAACACATCAGTCTGAAGCGGGTGCCGAGGACGGCCTGGAGACCGACGAGGCCCGTCACTCTACTCGGAGCGACGGGCCTCGATGCACAGACGCGGCTGCGCTACGCGAATGGTTTGATCATCCGCGGGATGTAGCTCTAGGACCGGTTGGTAGTCCTCGTCACCTGGGCGCGTCCGGAACGGAGTCAATCCGTGGTGGGTTGATCCCGGTATTAGCCCACGAGGTGCTGGTAGAAGCTGTTCTCTGGGGACTCCAGCGAGATGGCCCGCAGGCCGACGGTGACCTTCCGGCCGACCATCACTGAGTATCCGTCCTCATCGATGCCGAGATCCTCGACGATCGCTGACACCAGTTCCTCCAGCTCGTCATCGGTCACATAGACGGCGAGACGGCATTCAACTGGGACGCGCGCCGGGTCGTATGCGTAGCCCCACGCGCGCTGAGCGAACTCATCGACCGCGGTGACCGGTCCGAAGCTGGTAAAGCACGGGATACGGTTCATCCCGCGGATCCGGTGGGCGCTCTCCTCGAGCGCCAGCGCAACCGGGTGGATTCCCTCGCCGTCGAGGGCACCGGGCCCGGTCGCGTCCGGCAACCCGAGTCCTACCGCGAACTCCCACACTTGGCGTTCGTCGTCGTCCACGTACAAC
>NZ_JBJZOK010000087.1:0-2386 GCF_047200615.1 Nocardia sichangensis | reverse complement strand
ATTGTAGGCGTGGAACGCGGCGCGGCGTTCGGTTTCGGACCGGTAGGGGTGGGCGTAAGCCCATTCCTCGAGCAGGGTGCGGTTGAACCGTTCGACCTTGCCGTTGGTCTGCGGCCGGTAGGGCCGTGTGCGTTTGTGCGTGATGCCGGTCGTGGCCAGCTCGGCCCGCCAGAGCTGTGAGATGTAACAGGAACCGTTGTCAGTGAGGACTCGTTTGACGGTGATCCCACTGGAGGCGAAGTATTTTCGCGCTCGACGCCAGAACATGACAGCGGTTTCCTGCGTTCGTCGGGCAGGATTTCGCTGTAGGCCAGTCCGCCTCGAAGGGCTGATACTGCCCGGCCTCGCGAGCGTTGCGGCGAAGCTCGCGAGATATCGTGGACGGAGCCAGCCCCAGCACTGCGGCGATGGCGCGAAGCGTCTCACCTGCGCGACGACGGTCGGCGATCTCGATGCGCTCGTCGTTACAGGAACCGCGGTGAGATCGCCCGGGAGGCAACCGGATCCAAAGGCGGCACGAACAGGACCGAGCCGTCCTTGCGATAGAGCTTGTATCCGCTGCGCGAGTTGCGGCTCGTGGACCGGCTGATCCCTACCTCACGTCGTGCCGTCGCGGTACTCCAGCCCCGAGCCGGCAATTCGAAAACTGCTGCCGCTTCAAAGACTGCGGCCGCGACCCCGGGCACTTCTTCACCGCCGTGACGACACCCATGACCTCCTCGTGAACCATGATCATGTTGCATCGACCACTCGACACCAAGTTCCGGCCAATAACGGCCGACCTAGGTACGGTAGGGCGGTTGCAAGGGGACAGTGGTGACTAGTCGACCCTTTCGAGCAACGCCTCATCGCCCGCACCGCCGATGCTGGACCCCGCAAACCCGAGAGCGGCACCCTCGACCGCCTGGACGTTGCCTACTGGGCAGGGCACCCGCACCGCCGCCTTGTGTCGATCCAAACGATCGGGTGGAATAACGACCCAGCACTTCCTGTGTTAGCAAACACAGGAACGGCCCACTAGCTAGTCAATGGCTCTTCCGCTAGCATTGGTGCTAAGCAGACGTCCAGAGGAAGGAACGGTTCGATATGACAATCGGATTCGTCGGCACCCACTACCCAAAACCCGAGTACTTCAACGAATTTGTCGACCGCGTACACCGGGTGGCCGCTGTCCTCGAATCTACAGCGGGATGCCTTTCAGTAGCATGCTGGATTAGCGACACGGGCGATGCCGTGGTTTCAACAGCCCTCTTCGAGTCGGATGAAGCGCTGAACGAGTCGTTTAGCGCAGTTCTCGCCGCTGACGTGGATGTCAATTTCGACGACCGTGAGTTGAAGCCGCGATCTGTCCTCAAACTCCTGCCTCGATAGCATCGCAGGGCTGCTACCAATCGAATAGCGTCCCGGACGCCACGAGTCTTCCACACGTTTGGAGATGCATATGAGAATATCGAAGAACGCATACCTGTCCAGCAATTGGCGGATCCAAGAAATCGCGAGCGATTTCCGGGTTGAGGATGTATGGGAGCTACCCACCCCGGGTGGCCCCGACGAGTTTCCACGACTGGTCCAGGAGATCTCCTCCGGCGGCGATTCGAGACAATTCTCGCGATCGTTTCGCGTACTTTTTACGATCCGTTGGGCGATAGGGACGCTTCTGGGCTGGGACAAGCCTGATACGGGCATAGGAGTTCGGGTGCGTTCGCTGCGCGATCGGCTGCCAGACGATTTGCGAGCAGGCCCTCGCGGGCCGGATCTCCACGGTAAGCCATTTCGCTCCGTCTATCTGACGGAAAGAGAATGGGCATCGGAACTCGCCAACCGGACCGTACATACGGTCATGCACATAGTATGGGTACCGAATGGGCGCGGCAAATACACGGGACAAATGGCGGTTCTCGTCAAACCCAATGGGCTTTTTGGCAGATTATACATGATCGCAATTCTCCCTTTTCGGTACCTCGGGGTGTATCGATCCCTTATTTCTGTAATCGGACGGAGATGGCAACATAGCGAGAAGGAGCGTGGTGCGAGTTACTGAAGTATGCTGAACGAATAGGAATTACTCTAATCCATGGACTCAATGTCGGAGCGTCGAGAAATCGAGCGCACGAGTAGCATGTCAGCCACGGCTTGTAGTTCACCGGGTCGGCCATAGTGCCCTCAGTCGGAGAAATGTGGCCTATCGTTCATTTCTTGCTGAAAGTCTCGCTTATAGAATTTTTATTGATTCCCGTAATTCGAACCGGCGAACGGAACGAGCACGCAGTCGGCCCTTCCGTCCAACATGCGGACCATGGTGAACCGCGCGAACATCACCTCCGCTCGCCCCAACGAGCTGAGGTGCACCGACATAGAGAACCTGCCACAGGGGACGGAAAATCCT
>NZ_JBJZOK010000086.1:0-2501 GCF_047200615.1 Nocardia sichangensis | reverse complement strand
GCACGCGCGGCAACGGCGACAACATTCCGGGAGGCTCGAAAGCCAATCCGGCGGATGTCTATCGCTACCTCGTCTCGAAATACGGTCTCACGCCGGCCCAAGCAGCCGGAATCGTGGGTAACCTGCAGGTCGAGTCCGGTTTCAACACCAGCGCGTACAACTCGGGCGAAGGCGCTATCGGTCTGTGTCAGTGGCGGGGCGGGCGGCGGCAGGCCCTGGAGCGGTTCGCGGCAGCCCAAGGGAAGCCGGTCACCGACTGGAAGGTCCAGATCGATTTCATGATGGCCGAATTGCGCAGCAATGAATCCACCGCGTACGGATATCTCCGGGCCGCGCAGACGCCCGCCTACGCGGCGGCGGTCTTCGATCAGTATTACGAAAGAAGCTCCGGTGAGGCGAGAGGGCAGCGCATCGCCTACGCCAACAGCATCGCCTCGGCGATGCGCAACGTCGCCGTTTGACCTCGCCCGGCCTTCACCAGTCGCTCGGTGCCCTCTTCCATCGAGGCGCCACGGGGTTGTCCGCAGCCGCGTGCCGGGCACCGATATTCCCGCAAGCGGGAACAGCATGGGAGTGCTGGGGAGGTACCTGCATTAGGCTGCGGATACGCTTCGGGACGAGTGCCGGGGAAGAGGCATTCCGAGTCGGGTGAGCCGACAGCCGGGCAAGCGGCATGAGTTCACCGCATCGGCGCGGGCTTGCCGCATCGGCTGTGCGCTCTCCCGGTTCCAGCACGCACCGATCATGTCCGGCGATCGGCAGCGCGTACCGGGGCATCCGGCGGAAGGTGGATCATGGCTGCCTCTGTGGTCACCGCGCGTAGCGTCCGCACGCAGCGGGGGGAGTGATGGCTCCGGCGGATCGCCTTGGCCCCGAGCGAGATCCCGATGAGCCCGGCGATCCGCGCGACGTGCGTGCGGGCGCCACCACCAGCGCGCCGCGCCGCCCCGCCAAGTCCGCGACGCGCGGCGCTCCCACCCCGATTCCGCGGCCGCAGCCGGGTGCGGCCGCACCGGCGGCACCGGTCGGCGCGACAGCTCAGGGGCGCACCCAGAATGCACCGTCGGCATCCGAGACGACCTCCGCGACTGCGGGTTCACCCTCCGTTCCGCGCTCGGACACGCTGGGCATGGCGGGCTCGTCCACGCCCATGGCGGCCGCGGCGATGGGCGCGCTGGCGGCCATCGCCGCCCAATACGGTGACGGCCCGCCGACCGCCGTGACGGGACAGCCGTACGCGCCGCCCGATCTCGACGCGGCGCGGCCGAGCGGACCCGTCGTGTGGGACGGTGCGCTCGGTTCTCGATACGCCGACAGCAATCAGAATCGAGCACGCCACGGCGATGCGACACAGTCGATGAACGCCGAGCTGGAACGCATCCTCGGCGGCGCGGTCGACAACAGCACGCAGGGACGCGCAGCGATCGGTGCGATCCTCGCCGAGGTGAACACCGCGCTGACCGCGCTCGGCACCGTCCAGGACGCCAACGCGAGCAGGCAATTGGTGATCTCGACCTTGGACAGCGCCTTACAACGGGCGGGAACCGTGCTCGGCCAAGGACAGGCCGCCGCAGTGCTCACCGCCGATCGCGTAGCTGCTCTTGCCGACCGCTATCTGCGCGAGTCGCGTCCCGTCCAGCCGCGGCGGCCCCGCCGCACGTCCCACTCGGGCACGCACGGGCCCAGCGGCGGTCCGCCACGCACACGGCCGTCCGGCCAGCAGGGGCAATGGATCAACGAAGCCTTGCAGGTGTTGCGTCAGCACGGCTACGACACGCGCCAGATCGATCCGGCCGACATCGCGGCGATCATCCAGCACGAGTCCGGTGGCAACCCCAACGCGATCAATCTCTGGGACAGCAACGCCGCGGCCGGAATTCCGTCGAAAGGCCTGATGCAGACCATCGATCCGACGTTCAACGCGTACTCCGTTCCGGGGCACCGTGATATCTGGAATCCGGTGGACAATATCGTCGCGGGCGTTCGGTACGCCATCGAACGTTACGGGTCGGTCAGCAACGTGCCGGGAATCGTGCAGATGCGCGGCGGCGGCTCGTACGTGGGGTATTGACGCCGGTCGCGGACGATCGGCTCCGGTGCGGCGGCGGCAGACAGCGGGCACGTCGGATCGACTGATCACGCCCACCGCGCGGCCGCGTAACTGCTGGGCAGTTTCCGGTACTGGACGTGGCCGCCGGTGTGGGGAGCTTCGACGCACATGCCGTTGCCGATGTACATGATGACGTGGCCCGGGTTGTTGGGTCCCTTGAACGAACTCGAGGGGAAAATGAGATCGCCGGGCTTGATGTCTCTGGGATTCACCTTGGGCAGGGTGCGGTATTGGTCGGCCGCGACTCGCGGAATCCGCACACCGGCGGCTGCCGCCGCGTATTGCATCAGGCCCGAGCAGTCGAAAGCGTTCGGCCCTTCCGCACCGTAGACGTAGGGGTCGCCGAGCTGGGCGAGTGCCACCTGGATGGCTTTCGCGGCGGCTCCGGTCG
>NZ_JBJZOK010000085.1:0-2542 GCF_047200615.1 Nocardia sichangensis | reverse complement strand
TGTCGGGTAGCCCCGGCACATTACTGCGCCGAGGCCCCCTCAGAACCGGACATGCGCCTCGTCGACGCATCACGGCTCAAGCAAGCCCAGATGGCTTGCGGGCTTGCAGAATTACCGGACCTCCAGCCCGGTCGGCAGACCGCCGACGACGGCAGGAGGCGTGGACGAAACGGATGGCCGTGCCCGACGTTCCGTCTCCGCGAGCGATGGTGAGGCTGTGCCTCACCATCGCGGTGCGGGTCACCTTCGCCCAGCGTTCCCACTCGTGCGGGTTCTGGGGTTGATGGTCGGCGCGCAGCAGGAAGTTCCCGCAGAGCGGGCAGCGTCCGGCCTGTAGTTTGAGCATCCGCAGGGTGAACGCGCCCAATAGCGGTGGCGCCCCTTTGCGTCGCCGTTCGGACCAGTACTCGGTCAAGGACGGATCGTCCGGAGACGATGTGCCCGCGACCATCTGGTGTCGGACGATCTTCGTCCAGGCGAACTTGGGCAGATGAGCGCCGGTGTCCCGGTCACCGAAGACCCACCGGTCCTGCCTGGACTGGTTGAACCGGCCGAAATACCGGGTGACGATCCAGTGCTTCGACTTGTTCTGATGGCCGTGCTTGGCCCACTTGTAGGTGAGCTTCCACATGTAGTCATCCAGCGCGGTGAATGCCCTGCTGGACACCACTGTTCGGTAATAGGCCGACCAGCCCCGCACGATCGGGTCGATCTTGTGCAACACCGCACTGACGTTGGCCCCGCGCAGAGCCCTCATCTCGGTGCGCAGCCGTTCCCGAATCCGTTTCATAGCAGCAGAACTCGGCTTGATCAGCAGCTTGCCGTCGTAACGGCGGACATTGAACCCCAGGAAATCGAAACCGGTGTCTTCGACGTGGACGATGCGCGTCTTGTCCTCGTTGAACACCAGCCCCCGGGGCTCCAGCCAGGCGGCGAGCCGCGCTTTGACCTGCTCGGCCTGTTCACGCGAATGACACAGGGCCACAAGGTCATCGGCATATCTGACCAGCGCCGGGGAGCCTTCCGCCGACTCGGCGGCGTGCGTGCCGAGCTTGCGGTAACGGACTCCCGCTGCTGCTTCCATCCCGTGCAGGGCCACGTTCAGCAGCAAAGGACTCACGACCCCGCCTTGGGGCGTGCCCTCCTCGGTCGAGGCGAACCGACCACGATCGAGTACCCCCGCCTTCAACCAGCCTGCGATCAATCCCCGGGCGGGGAACGTGGCCAGTTGAGCGAGCAGATGGCTGTGATCGATGCGGTCGAACGCCGCTTTCAGGTCCGCATCCAACACCCACACGCGTTGCGGATTCTTACCTTTCAACGTGAGGTAGATGGCCGAGATTGCGTCCTGACAACCACGGCCCGGCCGGAAGCCATACGACTTCGGCTCGAACCGTGCCTCCCACTCGGGCTCCAGCGCGTTGACCACCCGCGCCTGAAGCACCCGGTCAGCGATCACCGGGATGCCGAGCGGGCGCTGCTTCCCGCCTGCCTTCGGGATGAACACCCGCTTGACCGCCCGAGGAGTCCACGACGACGAGCAGTACTGCGCCCAGTCGGCCAGTCCGGCCTTGTCCTGTGCCAACAGCACCACCCGACCATCAACCCCGGGCGTCTTGCGACCCGCATTGATCTCTGTCACCCGCCGCACGCTCAGCAGCGTGTTCGCCCGGGATCGGAGCATCAACTTCTGCAGATTGCGGACCTTCTTGAGGTCGCCCGCCCGCGTCGCCGTGAAGATCCTCTGCCTCAAACGCCGTACTTCGCCCTCGACGGCTCGCCAGTCGATCGACCGCCAATCGAGAAAGTCGTCTTCAGGTCCGTTCACCATGATGTCCTCGACCGCCGCGGCTGTCTCTGCCATGGTGTCCAACTTGTCCTTCGGTTCCGGTGTCGTTGTCGTCGTCTCTTCACAGGCTCACCTGGCCCACGTCAGCACCCTTTCGGGTCCGGGCATCGCCCGTATCCGGCCGGTTATACGAGACCCTCGGCGGAGAAGCCGAGCACGATGTCTCGTTTTCCCGCTGCCTTTCGGCCGCCGGCATTGGCTTCTTGGGCCATCCTGCGCCCGCTGGAGAATCGGGCCTTCCTCACGGTCGGCTTGCCGACGACGTAAACGTCGCCGGACTCCAACGGGGTTGTCACGTTCCACACGAGTGAGATACGGCCGGGTCGGGTGCCCCCTATACCCCGAGGACGGCGGTGTTCTCCCGACCGGCTTGGAGTCTTCCGGTCGGCGCCTGCGCTTTCCAGCGACCAGTCCTTGCCCCCGCTGCAGCAACCCATCTGCGGGGTTTCCGATGACGAGGCATCATCAGGGGTTCACGGTTGTTCACCCTGTCGGCCTTCCCCGTGACTTGTGGCTCCCGGATGGAACGGGAGCCCTCGAGCCTTCCGACCTGAGCTTCACACCCCGCCGTTACCAGCGACGCATGTCAGGCCCGGGGACAGATCCACGAACACTGATCCGTAACTACACCTTCGGCATCCGCCGACCTCCTTCAGTGAAGCTCACTCAACTCGTGCGACCTCGTGTCGCACC
>NZ_JBJZOK010000084.1:0-2718 GCF_047200615.1 Nocardia sichangensis | reverse complement strand
CCCCGGCGTGGCAGCTGGGAGTTCTCGGTCGCTTGGCCGCTGTATTAGCGGATGAGCTACCGGGAGGTTTCGGTGATCGAGATCAGGGAGATGCTGCGGCTGTGGCTGCAGGGTCGTGGACTGAGGGAGGTGGCCCGGTTGTCGGGCACCGACCGCAAGACCGTGCGCCGGTATGTGGAGATGGGCCAATCCTGCGGGGTGGACCGTGACGGCGGGGTCGAGCAGTTGACCGACGAGCTGCTGGCCAAGGTGATCGGCGGGGTCCGCCGTTCCCGACCGAACGGCAAGAGCGAGGCCTGGGAGGCCGTCGCGGCCCAGTCCGAGCAGATCAAGACGTGGATGGAGCAGGGCCTGACCCTGACCAAGATCCACGTCCTGCTCGGCCGGCGCGGGGTTGTGGTGTCGTATCGGACGCTGCACCGTTACGCGACAACCGAATTGGGGTTCGGGTGCAAACGCGCGACGGTCCGGATCGCCGACTGCGAGCCTGGCAGCGAGGTCCAGGTCGACTTCGGCCGACTCGGGCTGCTCACCGACGCCGAGGGCCGCGGCCGGGTGGTGAAGGGCCTGATCTTCACCGCGGTCTATTCCCGGCACATGTTCGTCTATCCAACGCATCGCGAGACGCTCAACGATGTGATCGCCGGGTTCGAAGCGGCCTGGATGTTCTTCGACGGCGTGTTCGCCGTGGTCGTTCCCGATAATATGAAAGCGATCGTGGACCGGGCCGACGCGACGGACCCGAAGCTGAACGACTCGTTCCGCGAATACGCCGAGTCACGCGGCTTCGTGGTGGATCCGGCCCGCATCCGGAGTCCGCAGGACAAACCCCGGGTCGAGCGTTGTGTTCCTTATGCACGCTCGAATTTCTTCGCCGGAGAACAGTTCCGGGATCTCGCTGATTGCCGGGATCGGGCCGAGCGGTGGTGTCGGCAGACGGCAGGAATGCGGATCCACGGCACCACCCGGCTGCGACCAGCGGAGGTGTACGCCGCTGACGAGCATCCGTTGCTGAAACCTTTGCCCGACACCGTGTTCGACATTCCGTCCTGGGTGAACCCGAAAGTCGCGCCCGACCGGCACGTCCAGATCGCCAAAGCCCTCTACAGCGTTCCAGGCGACCTGATCGGGCAGCGGCTGACCGCCCGCGTCGACGGGCAGACGATCAAGCTCTATTTCCGCGGCGAGCTGATCAAGGTCCATGCCCGGGTCGAGGCCGGCCGCCGGCAGACCGATCCGGCGGACCTGCCGTCGGAGTTGACCGCCTATGCAATGCGAGACTTGAATGCGTTGGGCCGCAAGGCGTTCGACTACGGCCCGCATGTCGGCGCCTATGCCCGGCCGTATTGGAGCATCCGTTGCCCTGGACGAAGATGCGGCAGGTTTATCGGCTGCTCGGGCTGGTCGCCCGCCACGGCGAGCACGCGGTCAACGACGCCTGCCGCCGCGCTCTGGACGCCGAGGTCGTCGACGTCGGTCTCATCGACCGCATGCTCACCCGCGGCGCAGCCGCGAGCGGGCAGCTGACGTTGCTGCCACCGCCGGCGCCGTCGCGGTTCGTCCGTTCCACCACCGACTTCTCGGTCAGGAGGCCGTCATGACCGCCAGCAGCACGCGTCGGCCCGCCGCGGCACCGGCGGCCAAACCCGTCGAGATCACCCCGGAGCTGAAATCGCTGATGCGCAGGCTGAAGCTTGGGCAGCTACTCGACACGCTGCCGGAAAGGTTGGCGTTGGCGCGGTCGAATCGGTTGCCGCACCACGATTTCCTGGAGATGTTGTTCGCCGACGAGGTCGCCCGCCGCGACCGGGAGTCTCAGCAGCGACGCGCGAAGACCGCGCACCTGGACCCGCAGATGCAACTGGCGGCTTGGGACGACACGACCGCGGTGACCTTCGACCGGGAGCTCTGGGCGGAGTTGTGTTCGCTGCGGTTCCTCGCCGATGCCTACAACGTCCTGATCATGGGACCGGTCGGGGTCGGAAAGACGTTCCTGGCCAATGCGCTCGGTCATGTCGCCGTTCGCCGGAACCACACCGTTCACACCGAACGCGCCGACAAACTGTTCAAACGATTACGTGGTTCGCGTCTGGACGGTTCCTACGAGGACGAGATGCGCAAGCTGCATCGGGTCGACCTGCTGATCATCGACGATCTGGCGCTGCACCGGCTGGAGGCGCCCGAGACCAACGACTTCTACGAGCTGATCGTGGAGCGGCACCGGAAAGCGTCGACGGTGATCACCAGCAACCGGGAACCTCCGGAGATCTTGACGATGATGGCTGATCCGCTACTGGCGCAGTCGGCGATGGACCGATTGCAGTCCGCAGCGTTCGAGCTGGTCGTCGAGGGCGAGTCCTACCGGCAGCGGCAGAAGCCCCGCCGAAGCCGCACGGCCGGCCCAGCCGACGGTTCGGATTGACCGGCGGCCCGGTCGTCGGTCACGATCAGCACACGGGCCCGCGACCGGGCGCACCCCGGTCCCATGCTCATGGCTAACCAGTGGTCCCTTAACCCTGGCAGGCGACATGAAGGTTCCGAACTCGCTGGTAGGTCAAGGGCCACCTGCTCGAACTGCGGGCGGGTGTCTTCGAACGACGGGCGGGGCAGGAGCGTAACTATGCCTGCAACAGCGAGAATCATCGCGGGGGCAGCTGCGATCCACCATGACCAAGTCCGATCCCTACCTACGACATGCAGCGTGCGGACCGCCCATAG
>NZ_JBJZOK010000083.1:0-2824 GCF_047200615.1 Nocardia sichangensis | reverse complement strand
CCCGGCCTCGGACTACTACGAACGGCTCCGCCCCACCCGGCCCCGTTCGACGGTCGGTGCGTCTATCCCCGAGCGACGCAACCGGATCGCTGCGCCACCGGGGAGTTCGACCGGGTGGTTCCCGTGTTCACTGTGATTCGCTCGACGAAGGAGGAGCCCAACTGTGTCCCTGCGGCATCGCTACGAGTACGCCGTAGACCTACCTCGTAGCCTCCGGACCGGCTTTCGTCCACCGATCCAGGAGTTCCCCGGCCACTACGAAAGTGGAAGGTACGCACCGCCTGCCCAGATCCGCCAGGTTCCAGCAGGCGGCACATAAAGGGACGTAACAACGCTGGTTCCTCGCGTACTCCTCTTCATCCCGTTCGCCGGACCCGCACCATCTGGCAGTACTGGCCCGTCCCGGCTTTGTCAGGGCTGCTCCAACCCTCCCCAGCACCACCCGGATCAGGCTGCCCTCAACACCGCCGACCTGCTACTACAGGCCGACGATGAAGACCTCTCACCTCCATTCGAAACACAGCACCTCACCGCGCAAACCAAGACTGTGCCAGGTGCAGTTTTCACGTTCCGCCGACATTGCTCACTGTGGTAGCTCCGCGTCTGAGTGTGACTTCGCGCGTTTAGTGCTCGTTGCGGATGTGACTCCGAGCATCCTCGCATTTAGGAGAGCCGATAATCGGCCCGGGGACGGGGGTGCCGCCGTGGGTGCGTTTCCGAGTTACCGACCGCACAAGCCAACTTCGGGTCCGAGTCGTGTTCGAGTGGATACAAGCTGCCTTTAAATGGCTCCGTATAGACTGAAGGCCACTTGAGTTCAATCAAACAACCGGCTAGTCTTCCTTGGCATGCATAGAACTAGCTACAAGGATATGCGTTGCTCGATCGGTCAATCCTTAGAGCTCATCGGACAGTGGTGGACCCCGCTGATCCTTCGAGACCTGTACCTAGGGCTGCATCGGTTCGATGACATCACCGAAAATCTTGGCATCTCCCGAAACCTACTCTCCGACCGGCTTGACGGATTGCTGCATCACGGCATTGTGGAACGGCGAATCTACCGCCAGCGACCGGCGCGGTACGAATACCATCTTACGTCGGCCGGACTTGAGTTCGTGCCAGTGCTGATGGCCTTGATGGCCTGGGGGGACAAATGGGCCACCCCTCCTGGCGGACCGCCAGTGCAGCTGCATCACAACGACTGCGGTGCACTGTTCACCCCGCGGGTCGCGTGTTCTGAGTGCGGCGAACCCGTGAGTGCGACCACAGTCACGGCACTGCCTGGTCCTGGTGCCGCTCCTAGCCCAGGGACCACGGTCGTGGCCCGCAGGCATGCGGAGTTGGGGCGGTCGTCGACCGGCACGCCGGCCGGATTGGAGAACTCAGGCGGCAATCCTGCCGTTCAGTCGATGTCGTAGTGCGTTGTGTGGCTGCGTCGCTATGGAGATCGCCCTTCCGGTTTCACCGATCGCCGTCCGGAGATGCCCCGGCCACCTCGTGGGAGCGATGACAAGTACCCGCCGCATGGGCCGAAGCCCTGATTGCTGCCTCCAGGAACGACACACACGCTATCGGGCGGCACGGAGTTCGGGATTGTTCTCGACGATCGAGTAGAGGACTTCCGTGATGGCTTTTACTCTGGCCAATCGTGTCAATTATCGTGGCAAGACCAACGTCGACCAGTACCGGAAAAAATCCTCATCGGCCGCGCCGATGTAACCGGGCAGCGGCGCGATCCCTATGCGTGCTTAACCGCCTGGTAATACCCGGTGATGTTGTTGGACTGAATGTGCGCGCGGCATGCCGGTAGGAGGGCGTCCATGATGCGTAGCGGCTCCATATCTAGAAGCGTGTCAACGTACCAGACAAGTGTGTGTTCATGCAGGCATCGCGGCACGTGATATTCTACCGATCGGCGAGGTACCTCCGCGACGCACAGAGGCGTAGGTCGTAGTCCGCAAGCTTGCGCACGACCACTGAGCGAGGCGACGGGCGCTTGAGCGTTACGGCGATATCGAAGTCCCGATCTGTCAGCACGTCGTGGGTTGTCGAAAGCACCGAACCCGTCTGGAGTGAGGATCCGAACTGTCCCGATCAGGCTTCCGGACGGCGTCGAAGGCATCTCATCGAGCGCAGCAAGTAGCGGCCGATGCCCGCTCCGCCGGGGACAGCTCTGCTGCACACCGACCGCGAACCGCAAACGCCGCACCAATGGCAGCAGTGGCTCACGGCCGCCTGCACCGCGAGCCGCCCGACAAGCGATCACCATCACGGGCGATCATCGACCGGACGACCACACCGGAACGCGTCTCGTGCACGCCCACTGCCACAGCAACCACACTAAAGCGTTGGCGGGCATCACACTTCTGGCGACCGTGGGCCCGATCTCGGTACCCACGAAAAGGCTAACGGGGGCTTCGGGGGCTTGCTTGAGCCGGTTGCCTGGAAAGCGGGCACGGCCGGTTCTTAGGGGGAGAGGGCGTAGCAACACGCCCCCGGCTACCCGCCGAGTACGAGTTCGTCGCCCTGCGGTACTTCGCTTTCAATGGCACCGACCACCGCACACGGCGAACAAGACGACGCGATCGGCACCTACATCCGCTGGCGCAGCCAGCACGCCGGACCTATCCGTGACTTCGCCGTTCGAGCCAAGTTCTGACGACTCGATTACGTACCCAAAATTGCCTGACGCGGCACTAGTGATCTACACAACTATTTTCTTCGGCGCGATCGAAGTCGATATCGATGCCGAACTCGCCCAGCGAGTGTTCTGCGCATGAAATCCGTTCATTAATCGTAGGATTCGGCGGTGGCAAGGGCGGGG
>NZ_JBJZOK010000082.1:0-2955 GCF_047200615.1 Nocardia sichangensis | reverse complement strand
CGGGGCGGAGTTCGGGTCCGGGTTCCACTGGCACGTGCTGGACAAGGGCATCAACCACGTCTACATCAAGCCGCGAACGCCGCGCTTGAACGGGAAGGTGGAGCGCTCGCACCGGATCGACGCCGAGGAGTTCTACCGGCTTCTCGACGGCGTGGTCATCGACGACGTCAACATCTTCAACGCGAAACTCAAAGAGTGGCAGGACTATTACAACTATCACCGGCCCCATGGCGGACTCGACGGCCAGACCCCGTATGAGAGACTTCGTCAGAAGACGACAACCGGGGACCGGGTGTAGTCGATCTTCGTCAGCGGCACACGACAGCGGGGATCGCCGTGACGCGCCAAACGAGCCAATGTCGTCGTCCACGCTTGCTCGGTGTGACTGAACGCCCAACGATCCAGGACGCGGCCGCGGTCATCGATGACGGTCACGTCATGGGACTTACTCGCCCAATCCCAGCCGACGAACGGCATGCACAGCCTCCAGAGAGTTTCGCTGGTCAGGCCCTCGTCAGTCGAGGCTCCGGAGCCGGTTCCTCATTGTTCGGCCCTCGATGGGGCATGTCCCTGACGCCGGTCATCGGAGCCTCGGCGCACCAGGAGTGGCAGTACTCAAACTGGCCATCCAACGCGGCGCGGCAACGTGGCCATCTCCTGGTGCTGACCGAGGACCACGATCCGATCATCGGACCGCACCATCAATACTCACCCAATGAGGATCCGCAGCGCCTCCATGCCGCCGTCGCCTTTGGCCAGCAGCGCTCGTGCGTCCGGGTGGCAGCGTGAGAGGGGTCCCGGTAGTAATCGCGCGAGACAACGAAGTTGCCTTGACCAGCGGCGGTGACAAGATTCGGGGGTATCGGGTAGGTGAGTGCTGTGACTGCTATGCCAGTGGTGCGGTGCCGGTGATGCGGTGGATGGTAGAGCGGCCGACGCTGTATTCCTCGGCGAGGCTCGCGTCGTCGTCGGGGTCGGGGTAGCCGCGGTGGATCGTTTTGCGAGCTGCGAGGGGCGGTTTCGGCTGTTTGCCCGTGAATCGGCCTTTCGCGCGGGCCTTGGCCATGCCCTCTCTGGTGCGCAGGTGGTTCAGGGTTGCCTCGAACTCGGCGACCATGGCGAGGGTTTGCAGGAACAGCTTGCCGAACGGGTCGGCCCAGTCGTAGACCTGGCTGCCGAGCCCGAATAGCACGTCGCGCTCGCGCAGGCTGGTCAGGATCTCGCCTGCCTCGGCCAAGTTGCGGGCGAACCGGTCGAACTTGGTCGTGGTCAACATGACCTGCCGCTCGGTCGCGGCCGCCGCGGCGAAGGTGACTGCTGTGAGCGCGTTGTCCAGGGCGGTGCGGTTGCGGCGGGTGGTGCCGGAGAATCCCTTGTCGATGAAGATCCGCTCATGCGGTACCGCGAGGGCGAGCAGCTGCTCGATCTGGATCTCGACGTCTATCGTCGGTGGAGCAGCGCACGTATCCGACGAGGAAGGGCTCGATCACGTCCGAAATCGTTCCATAAGATGGGGGTTCACCGGAACCGCCATGGGAACACCTCTACGGAACACTCGCGATCAGGGCCGGAATCTCGGAGCCGTGATGTTCCGCTGGCGGATCGGCCTATGGAACAGTCGATGTTCGGGGTGGCCTCCGATTGCCGCGCGGGAGCGATGGCCGGTATCAGCCACGATGGCACCGTTCGAAGCGCCCGCTGGAGCAGCCAGGTGGTGGCCGGAATTTGCTGAGTACCCGCCCCGCCCGCTGGCTTTGGACCGGGGACCCTTTACGGCTCTGGGAGCGTTTCGGGCGTGTCGGGCTTGGCGATGCTTCGCCACAACGGCAGAGGGTTGCGGTACTCGTCGTAGTTGGCCACGACAGAAACGTAGGGTGGTTCGGATCCGTCAGGCAGCTTTTGCCTCCCGGCTAAAATCGCGTCGGTGGGGAAGTGGAGCGTTCCGTTGGCTGTCCCCGTCGTGAAAAGCTGATCTGCAAAGTTTTTTGCCACGTTTTCATCGGCGCCGGCGGAGCAGGAGTCGACGACAACCTCTTGGTCTTTGCGCCTGGCTGCGACATCCTTGTACATGGGATCGGCGGCGACCAGCCTGCCAGCGGACTTCGGCCCCAGCAACACCTGCTCTCCGTACGGCATACCGAAGGACGGGTTGATGCCGACCACGAACGTATGGCCCTCAAAGCCGTGCAGAGAGATCGTGTTGGGATCATCACCGAACGGTCTCGGTTCCTCAGGACGATCGAAGGTCAGTACGTCGTATGAACCGTGTTCGGTGGGTGGTTCCACCTCGTAGGCCTGCCAAGTTCTCAGTGTTTCCTCCGGCCTCCGGCCGATCCAGGCCAAGCGGTGCCGTAAGTATGCTGCGCCGTCCGGGTATATGACGCCGACAACTTCACCGGCGGAGTTGTACGCCGGGTCACGGACAACTCGGTTCAGGTCGATCGTCTTCCATTCGCCTTCCATGGTCTGGCCGTAGATCGGTACCCGAGTCCCTGCCTGCTCGGCAGAGTCACCCAGTGCCGCGATCACCCGCCCACAGGTTTGATCGGTTTCCCCGTGTGCGGCGAGAGTGTCGCGAGTGTGCGTGGCCGCGTTCTCGACTCGGCCCGCGAGCGCGGGCCCGAGCTCACGCGCGTTCGTCTGCAACCGCTCCACCACGTGGCAGAACAAGCCAGGCACCGTTCTGGGCGAAAGACTGGGCAAAAGACGTCCTCGGCTGGATTCAACGCTGAACCAGCATCCCACCCGGTCACAACATTCCCCACAGATGGGGACCCAGCGAGGATCGTCATGCGACACAGGTCGGCGTCAGGAATCCAGGGCATACCGGCCTTGGCTCGCTGATGGCAGCAGGCGTCGCTGTGCGCCCGCAACGGTCCCCGCCAGGTTTGGCCACCACGGATCGGTGGCAGTCGATTGAGCAATCTGGCCAACGGATCCCCTCATAGTGCGGAG
>NZ_JBJZOK010000081.1:0-3105 GCF_047200615.1 Nocardia sichangensis | reverse complement strand
TTTGCACCCCCGCTTTGCCGGACTCCTCCCCGCAAAGAGGGGAAACCTCACCCACACCTGCCGCCGGTGAAGCACAGCACCCGACCGCGGAACAGGTGCCGGACGAGCGGAGACGGTGAGATATATGCGCACGCATCAGGTCTCACCGCCTCCGGTAGCGACCGGTGTCCGTCGCTTGTAGGGGCGCCGGTTGCGGGCTGTTATGGCTGTTCTTCAGATGGGCCATCAGCGGTTAGCGCGTCCCCAGCGCTTTGGCGCTCGCGCGCAGCGTCTCTTTCGGCCTGCTCTGCCAACGCAAACAGATAGTCGAGAAACGCTCGGAGACCGAGTTCGTCCTTGGCGTTCTCGGTTCGAGTTGCTCGTGAGATCGCTTCTCCTCCTAGTGTGAGCAGCGTATCCAAGACGGTGGCCAGCGATGGCCGCCGCCGCGGGGTTTGCGGTGACCTGTTCCGGCCACCATGGCAGTGCTGTCGGTGGGTGAGCCGTGGTTCGGCCCCAGTCACGGGCAGAGCACGAGTTTCTGGTCGCGTGGCGGGACGCCGCCGCCGAACGATCCGGCGGCGCGAATACTGGGTGAGCCAGACCTCGGTGCCGGTGCAGGCGATCCTGCATCAGTTGGCGCGGTCGCGGTTCTTCGCCGGCCGGAGAACAGTATCCGCGTTCGTCCGGCAGCACCGAACTGTCAGGGGCGAAATGTATCGTCTGATCATCGGAACGTTGCCATACCTGGCAGCCGTTCTCGGGGTGTACGCCGCTGGGACCGGAACAACCGGCACCGGCTGCGTCGCTCGTGGCGCCTCCGCGGTTGGCTCAGCAGCCCGACTAACTCGGTAGACGCCCAGGTGTGCGGCAAGAGCGGGGAGCTTGTCTCAGGAATGTTTGGGATTTGCTCAAGGATCTATGGTATAAGGTCATGTAAAGTTTTTTTGGGTCAGTAGATTTGGGGGCCGGGGAAATGGAGCACGAAGAAGATGGTGAAGCCAGGCCACCGCAGCACAGGCAACAGGCAATCGGCCGCTAGTTTGGACAGTGCCGCTCTCGCGATTCAGCGAAACAAGTGGATGCGACAGGCGTCATCTGTGCCGAACCTCCTGTGCGGGAAAGACGAAATGTTCCCGCTCACTCTTGAGCTCGTTCGGCTGATTGGCAACGGTAAAGCTATTGATCTCGACGTGCGCCCGCTACTGTCGAATGTTGGTCCATCAAAGACTTGGCGGCAATACTCATACGTGCTTGGCCCAATGGGATTAGTCCAGAAACGAAAGGGCGTCCTTCGGTTGACCGCCGACGGCTCCGAACTGCTCGCCGACGAATCGCGCTCACGTCTCGCTTCTTTGATGGCTGACCGAATCCGATACTTCGCAGAGGTACTTGGATTTCTCGTGCGTGAGCCGCTAACGGTCGAAGAGGTCAACGCCGAATTAGTCGAGTCATATAACCTCGATTGGAAAACCGTGAATAATACGCGACTTCGGATGACGTGGCTTGAAGTCTTGGGGATGACCGAATGGCTCGGGGAACGGAAGCAAAGCGCGACTCCCGAGGGCCGTGCACTCTTTGCCACCTGGGAAATCGTAACGCCCTCCGCGTTGGTGATTCACGACTCAAGCGACTCGGTTGAGATACCTGATGTACCAGAAGAGATTGCTGTACTCCTTGAGCAGCTAGCCTCAACTCAGGGTGCCCAAGATGCTAGAAAAACCTACAATATTTGGGTTCCGAGCCCAAAAGACGACCCCAATAAAATTGAAAACATGAGAGTGTGCATTGCGGCGGCGGCGGACCAGATCGAAAAAGAGAAGCTGTTGAGCTTTATTGCGGATAGGTTTGGCCTAAAGCGTAGCAGTGTTGATTCTATGTTGCCATTTATGCGAGCTGCTGGACTACTGCAAGAAGTTCGTCGCGGAGTATTCTCAGCAACGCCAGCGGCTAAGGCATGGCTGCAGTCAGGTTCGGATATTGACTTCATTCGAATCCTTCATGCCCACATGAAGTTCGTCGGCGAACTGATCCGCACCGCGGCGATTAATATTCCACGGAATGATCTGTATCAAGAGGGTGCGAAGTATGGTCTGAATACGGACAAGGTCCGGTGGCTTACGGCTTTTATGGTTGAGTCGGGCCTACTCGTCGAAACATCTTGGTCTTCGGTTCAGGCCACGGCGACGGGGTTACGCCTTATTGAGACACTCCCACTCGTTGAACCACGCCTGCTTAAGGCCACTACGGAACTGGAGCCAGCGCCCGCATTGGTACCACCGGCGCTGTGTGGACCAGACGAAGTCTCCCACATCGTGGAATCGCTGATGCGTACCGCCGTCGACCCGTCGGCCGATGGAGGAGCACCCGGTGCGGCCTTCGAGGGATGCATCGAGAGTGCTTTCAAACGTATGGGCTTCCATGCGCAGCGGATTAGTGGCTCTGGCGACACTGATATCCTAGTGCAATGGTACGACAAGAACGGTTCATTGCGGACTGCGATTGTCGACGGAAAGTCAACGTCGTCTGGCCGTATTGTACACAACAATGTGAGCGATATAGCGATTGCCACGCATAAAGAAAAGCGATCTGCAGAATTCGTTGCAATCATTGGTCCGGCGTTCAGCGGCGATACAATTAAGAATATGGCTCAGAAGAAGCAGTGGGCACTCATCACCGCTGATGAGTTGGGGCAAGTCGTCACTTCGTCCGAGGCGCTTGGACTAAGGCCAGCGGATCTCGGAATCCTGTTCGAGGTCCCAGATGGATTATCACGGCTGGCTAACCTAATCGACGCGCGCCAGCGTGAGCTTGACATTTTGTCTCTCGTAATTTCTCGACTGAAAGTTGAGTCAGAAACGGAGGAGGTAGTTTCTGCCCGTGATATTTCGCTGATTGAGCGTGGGTCTCAATTGGCGCCAAATGTTGACGAGCTACTTGAGACGTTCCGACTGTTCGATCGCCTTGACTCGGACATCATTCGGAGTATCGAGGTCGTACAAGACCCGCGTTACGCGACCTACCGGATTGGTGATGCACGACCGGCAGCGAGGCGCCTTCGTGCCCTTGCGGCTGCGATTGAGAGGGGTCTGCAGCCGGATAACGCCTAACCGAACCATCGTGCGG
>NZ_JBJZOK010000080.1:0-3127 GCF_047200615.1 Nocardia sichangensis | reverse complement strand
GTGATCATCTGACGCCGGAATTCACGACCGAAGCCAGGACCGGCTTCGGTGTTAGATCAGCGCCGGTCGGCGTGGTGGTTTTGAGAGTAGTACGCGGCTTCATATTCGGCAGAGATCTGGTAGTCGAGCCGGGAATGCAGACGGGCGTTGTTGTACCAGTAGCACCACTCCATGAGCGCGAACTCGACTTCGGTGAGTATCTTGAGTGGGCCGTTGATGACCTCGGTTTTGAACAGGCCGATGATCGATTGGCCGCCGAAATGGCTACGGCCAACGGTATCCCGGCGCGGTCGCAGAGCACGTGCAGCTTCAGCCGGACTTGCCGCGATCGACCGGCTCGGCCAGGTCACGGCGCCCCCCTCTTTTCGCTCGCACCAATGCAGCGTCGATCACCGCCGGCGACCAACCGATCAAGCCCTCGCTACCCAGTTCATCGAGTACCACGCGACGTAGTCGCCGCCACAGACCCGCTTCGGCCCAGACGGTGAACCGGCGATGCGCTGTCGGAACAGTGACCCCGAACGACGACAGCAGCATCCGCCACGCACAACCGCTGGTCAGCACGAACACCACCACGGTGAACACCGCCCGCTCATCGACCGGCGCGATCCCACCGCCTTGGGCGCGAGGCTCGAACTTCGGCAACAAAGGCTCGACCAGCGCCTACAGCCCCTCCGGCACCAGGCGCTGCGACAACACATCGACCACGACCAAACATCATGCAGCACAAACGCATCACGGCGCCCGACACACGAACAACTACCACGTGGGACACGGTCTAAAGCACTCGATGACAGGAAATTGCCACATTCTGGTGCTCGGAGAATCTACCAATGAGAATTGGAGCGTGATTGGCTGCATCCTACGTCGAAGCCGATGCGATCGAAGGCAGAATGCCCGGCTTGATGTTCTTTACCCTTTGACCGGCAGAGTGGCATGTCGAGCAATGCAATCCGGATTGATCCGGATTCATACGGCGCAATGCTGGGACTGAAAGTAGAATGCCAAAGTGGAACCGGATCGGCAATGTACTATCGAGTCGACCACACGTCTCTCCACATATACGGCATCGCCATTAGTTTGCAGCGGCTCAAGTATTTGTCGTCGAAGCCGGAAACCGGAGGCCAACGTTTCACCATCGGCGGCATAGCTGATCAGGAAATTGGCATCCTACAACAGGAGGTTGGACTTGTCCGATGCAAGTCGGGAATCTGTCACATTTCGTTGGCGTATCGCTATTTTGACTGCGACTATTTTGGTGGCGCGCTGGGCGCTCTCGAAAGCCGGTCGGTTTCGCAGCGCCGCAGACTGAAACTGGAAAGTCAGGTTCTGAATGCCACGAAAACACAGGAACGCAATTACCGTTTCACACGAATACACTTGCCGGGGCTCTGCGAATTTTGATACGCCCACTTCCGTTGGGGGCCTAATTCTGCGTTTGATGAGTCAGGTTCGCAGCTCGGATCCCGTTCATAGAAAATTGGATATCGCCACCAAGACCTCGGAAGAACACGACAACCTGAAATGATCGCCGCTGCCGGTTGAACTCCCGCAGACCTCCCCTTCGTTAGGCCTTCAATCCAGTGGCCGAGATCGTCCGCCGCACCGGCGCGTGATTTCGTGGGTGTCGACCAGAGTCGACGGAGGGCCCATGGTTCGGTGGAGTTGCGGCGGTCTGGAGTATGGAAGGTCTCGTCTTCTCTTGACGATGGCGTGGGAACGTCGCAGCGTGGTCGGACCAGAGCAGACGAGAGCTGTGCTATGTCTGATGTCCTCAAGTGGTCGTCCACCACGGGGCCTCGTTCAGTGCTGCTGCCAGGCGTTATGCAGAATGGCGTAAGGGAACATCGGCATGGATGAGTGGCGGAGGACGCGTCGGACCAACCTGCGCGGCACCGCGGCCGACCGGGTGATCTCCACCATCGATCCCGAAACCCGGCACGGCCACAAAACCTTGGCGCGCGGGTTCGATGGCTATAAGGGCCACATCGCTGTCGATCCCGACAGCAAGATCATCACCGCCACCGCAGTCCCCCCGCCCGCGGCAATGCCGGCGACACCGACACCGCCGAAGAACTCCTCGCCGACATCCTGCCCTCCGAAGCCGAAGCTGGGGATGCGGCGGTGTTCGGTGACGCCGCCTATGGGGCGGGCGTGTTGCTGAAACGGTTGGACGACAACGGGATTTGTAACATGATCAAAGTGCAGCCCTCGCCGTCGGGAAAGGGCACTTCTCCAAGGACCGCTTCGCGATCGACCTGAACGCCCGGAGGGTGACGTGTCCGGCGGAGGTCACAGCGATCATCGCTGCCCGCGTCGGCCGCCACACCGGCATCTCCTACTTCGGCGCCGCCTGCGCTGATTGCCCGCTGCGGTCGCAGTGCACCGCGGCGTCCGGTGGACGCAAGATCACCATCGGCACCCACGAGGAATACCTGGCCAGTGCCCGGGAACTGCAGCGCGACCCGGTCCGGAAGGCTCATTACCGCGCCACCCGCTCGAAGGCGGAACGCAACATCGGTCACCTGACGCGCCGCAGCCACGGCGGACGGCGCACCCGCCTGCGCGGACAAGTCAAGATCGGTGCCGACTTCGGGCTGCTCGCCGCCGCGAACAACCTCGCCCGCCTCGCCGTCCTCGGAATCGGCTACACCACCAGTGGCTGCACCGCAGCAGGTGTGTGAGGACACCGAGCATCCGCAGCCTCGACCAAACCGCCACGAGTACAACCCGAAACGACCGATAGCTACCATCACCGCCAGCATGAGTCAACCGACCATTCCCGACCGACCCCGCAACACCGCAGCCCGCCAGAAGCCCGTTCGACCCGCAACAACTAGGCGTCTGACAATTCCCGATCGTCCTAGTGATGGCGTTCACGACCGCCGCGGCGCGGTATTTTGGTCGGGTACGCAATCGGGAGCCGCTTGTCCGGGCATTGATCAACCCGGACAAGCCGAACAGGCCTCTCGGGCCGGTTCACCTGGCATTCACCTTCGTTCCAGTCGTTGTGTTGGTGTGCCTCTACTACGACTGGTGGCCGTCCCGCTACGGGTCTTTCGCCTGGGTTGATCCGCTGTTGTTCGGCGCTGCGGCCGTTTTCGTGCTCCTCATCTGCGGTGCGGTA
>NZ_JBJZOK010000079.1:0-3416 GCF_047200615.1 Nocardia sichangensis | reverse complement strand
TCGTGAAAGGATGTTCCGGCGGTGTCCTACTCTCCCACACCCTGTCGAGTGCAGTACCATCGGCGCTGGCAGGCTTAGCTTCCGGGTTCGGAATGGGACCGGGCGTTTCCCCACCGCTATGGCCGCCGTAACTCTATGAAACTATCCACACCCCCAACCCACACCCGAAAGATATGGGACTCCACCACAAGAGACAGAGTGTTTTCGAGGGTATCTGTGTGTTGTTTCAGATACCGCACAGTGGACGCGTAGCAACCTTTGTTGGTAAGTCCTCGGCCGATTAGTACCGGTCACCTCCACACGTTACCGTGCTTCCAGTTCCGGCCTATCAACCCCATGGTCTATAGGGGGCCTTAACCACTCGAAGGTGGTGAGAAACCTCATCTTGGAACAGGCTTCCCGCTTAGATGCTTTCAGCGGTTATCCCTTCCGAACGTAGCCAACCAGCAGTGCCCTTGGCAGGACAACTGGCACACCAGAGGTTCGTCCGTCCCGGTCCTCTCGTACTAGGGACAGCCTTCCTCAAGTTTCTGACGCGCGCGGCGGATAGAGACCGAACTGTCTCACGACGTTCTAAACCCAGCTCGCGTGCCGCTTTAATGGGCGAACAGCCCAACCCTTGGGACCTACTCCAGCCCCAGGATGCGACGAGCCGACATCGAGGTGCCAAACCATCCCGTCGATATGGACTCTTGGGGAAGATCAGCCTGTTATCCCCGGGGTACCTTTTATCCGTTGAGCGACACCGCTTCCACATGCCGGTGCCGGATCACTAGTCCCGACTTTCGTCCCTGCTCGACCCGTCAGTCTCACAGTCAAGCTCCCTTGTGCACTTGCACTCGACACCTGATTGCCAACCAGGCTGAGGGAACCTTTGGGCGCCTCCGTTACATTTTAGGAGGCAACCGCCCCAGTTAAACTACCCACCAGGCACTGTCCCTGAACCCGATCAGGGTCCGAGGTTAGAAGTCCAATACGACCAGAGTGGTATTTCAACGACGACTCCACGAACACTGGCGTGCCCGCTTCACAGTCTCCCACCTATCCTACACAAACCGTACCGAACACCAATACCAAGCTATAGTGAAGGTCCCGGGGTCTTTTCGTCCTGCCGCGCGTAACGAGCATCTTTACTCGTAATGCAATTTCGCCGAGTCTGTGGTTGAGACAGCAGAGAAGTCGTTACGCCATTCGTGCAGGTCGGAACTTACCCGACAAGGAATTTCGCTACCTTAGGATGGTTATAGTTACCACCGCCGTTTACCGGGGCTTAAATTCTCAGCTTCGCGCCCGAAAGCGCTAACCGGTCCTCTTAACCTTCCGGCACCGGGCAGGCGTCAGTCCGTATACATCGTCTTACGACTTCGCACGGACCTGTGTTTTTAGTAAACAGTCGCTTCTCTCTGGTCTCTGCGACCACACCCAGCTCGGACCGTAAAGATCGTCACCAGACGTGGTCCCCCTTCTCCCGAAGTTACGGGGGCATTTTGCCGAGTTCCTTAACCACAGTTCTCTCGATCGCCTCGGTATTCTCTACCTGACCACCTGTGTCGGTTTGGGGTACGGGCCGTGTACCAACTCACTAGAGGCTTTTCTCGGCAGCATAGGATCACTGAATTCGCCTCAATCGGCTACGCATCACCTCTCAGGCACATGTTGTGCGGATTTGCCTACACAACGCCCTACCGGCTTACACCAGGTAATCCACCACCTGGCCCAGCTACCTTCCTGCGTCACCCCATCGCTTGACTACTACAGCAGGGGTCGTGCGCAGCCGCTTCAAGCTTCCCGAAGGAAGTCCATCCACATTTGGGCACTTAGCACCACTGATTCGCCATTGGGCGCGGATACACGGGTACGGGAATATCAACCCGTTGTCCATCGACTACGCCTGTCGGCCTCGCCTTAGGTCCCGACTCACCCTGGGCGGATTAACCTGGCCCAGGAACCCTTGGTCATTCGGCGGACGAGTTTCTCACTCGTCTTTCGCTACTCATGCCTGCATTCTCACTCGCACAGCCTCCACAACTAGGTCACCCCGCTGCTTCCACGGCTGCACGACGCTCCCCTACCCATCCCAGCTCCTGGCTCGAAAGCAGAATAATGCTGGAATGCCGCGGCTTCGGCGGTGTACTTGAGCCCCGCTACATTGTCGGCGCAGGATCACTTGACCAGTGAGCTATTACGCACTCTTTCAAGGGTGGCTGCTTCTAAGCCAACCTCCTGGTTGTCTTCGCGACCCCACATCCTTTTCCACTTAGTACACGCTTAGGGGCCTTAGCCGGCGATCTGGGCTGTTTCCCTCTCGACTACGAAGCTTATCCCCCGCAGTCTCACTGCCACGCTCTCACACACCGGCATTCGGAGTTTGGCTGACTTCGGTAAGCTTGTGGGCCCCCTAGGCCATCCAGTAGCTCTACCTCCGATGTGAAACACGTGACGCTGCACCTAAATGCATTTCGGGGAGAACCAGCTATCACGGAGTTTGATTGGCCTTTCACCCCTACCCACAGCTCATCCCCTCAGTTTTCAACCTAAGTGGGTTCGGGCCTCCACGACGTCTTACCGTCGCTTCACCCTGGCCATGGGTAGATCACTCCGCTTCGGGTCCATGACATGCGACTCAAACGCCCTATTCGGACTCGCTTTCGCTACGGCTACCCCACACGGGTTAACCTCGCCACACACCGATGACTCGCAGGCTCATTCTTCAAAAGGCACGCCATCACCCCACCACAAAGGGAAGGCTCTGACGGATTGTAAGCGTCCGGTTTCAGGTACTATTTCACTCCCCTCCCGGGGTACTTTTCACCTTTCCCTCACGGTACTAGTCCGCTATCGGTCACCAGGGAGTATTCAGGCTTACCGGGTGGTCCCGGCAGATTCACAGCAGATTTCACGGGCCCGCTGCTACTCGGGCACCCACTACAACAGAGCACGCATTTTCGCCTACGGGATTCTCACCCTCTACGACAGGCCGTTCCAGACCACTTCGACTAACACGCACTTTTCTGACTGTTGCCTACCACGGCAGTGATAGGAAAGTGAGCCCCACTACCCCACACGTGCAACACCTGCCGGCTATCACACACGCATGGTTTAGCCTCATCCGCTTTCGCTCGCCACTACTCACGGAATCACAATTGTTTTCTCTTCCTGTGGGTACTGAGATGTTTCACTTCCCCACGTTCCCTCCCCACCGCCTATATATTCAACGGAGGGTGACACGACATCACTCGTGCCGGGTTTCCCCATTCGGAAATCCTCGGATCTCAGCTCGGTTGACAGCTCCCCGAGGCTTATCGCAGCCTCCTACGTCCTTCATCGGCTCCTGGTGCCAAGGCATCCACCGAACGCTCTTCAACACTTACAAACAAAGATGCTCGCGTCCACTGTGCAGTTCTCAAACAACACAC
>NZ_JBJZOK010000078.1:0-4296 GCF_047200615.1 Nocardia sichangensis | reverse complement strand
CCCCCCCCCACCCCCCCCGGCGCCCGACCCCACCCCGGGCCCCTCGTCCACCGCAACCCCCCCCCCCCCCCCCCCGCCCAAGCCTCCGCCCGCGCCGCCCCCGCCCCCGCCCCCACCCCCCCCCCCCCCCCCCCGGGGGGGCGCCCCCCCCCCCCCCCGCCCCGGGGGGCAGTACCGGCCACCTCGACACAGCAAGGAGACACACCCGCAATGACCGGCAACCAAACCACCCCGCCCACCAACCAGCCGCACGAAACAGTCTCCATTGCAGGACAATCAGTCGCGTGCGGCGCGGGCGGTGCGCCAACCGTGCCGCAGCTGCGCGTCGGTGACATCCACCCGGGCGTTACGGTCGCCGACCGCGCCGACATCTGCCGGGAGGGATATCTCGTCGGCATCGATCCCGGCCACTCGGAGGACGTGTATGTCGTTGAATGGGTCGACACCGGCGAATGCGAGGGAATGTCGCTGGACGACCTGACGTGGCCGATCTGAGTACAAACCGATGCCAGCCGCCCGGCCGAAGATTGACGAGGGCGCCTCCGTCCTCGGTGTGTGCCCGGACCAGTCGAGGCTGGCAAGGACAGTGCGGGCCGACTCGGTCGTGCCCGCGCCGCCCTCGCGCGGAGAAGTCGAATTATTCTCGCATTTTTGGAATTTCGGCGATAGCCGAGAGGAATTGCGGGACGCAATTTTATTTCACGACCCGCTTGACATCGGCACGGGTACCGAGCGTCCATAGGAGCGGGAACGACGCCGAACCCCCCGGGGATTTTTCCCGATCCGGCGTGGTTTTCCGTCCCGGCCGGGACATGACCGAACACCCGAACCCCGTCATTCATGGAGGGACCTGTCATGTCCACACGTAAGAAGAAGACCCCCACCACGCGCCCGGCACCGGACACCACCGACCCGACCCACGCCGCCGCTGCCGCCCCGGCAGGTGAACCGGGTACGCCCGCGTTGGGCACCGACACCGAGAAGGCAGTGTGGGCGGTGCTGGGCGACAATCCCGGATTCACCATCGATGAACTGGCCGGTGCCGCCGGTATCTCGGCTTCGACCACCCGGCGCATCCTGACCGGGTGGGAAAGCGTGGGCACCGCCCGGTCCCACCGTAATGCGGAGAACCCGCGCGCGGCCAAGACGTGGACCACCGCCGAACCGACCACCTCCGCCGAACCCGCCGCGCCTGAACCCGCTGACACGGCCCCCGCCGACATGGGCGCACCCGATGCCGCCGAACCGGTGGAACCGGCCGCCGATGACGCCACCGAACCCGAGACCGGCTCCGCGCCCGCGGAATCCGACGCGACGAACCGACCCGATAGCGGCACCGCGCCCGCTGACCCCGGCCCGGACGCGGCACTGCCGGAATCGGCCCCTGCCGCCCCTACGGCCGACGAAACCGCCGTACCCTCCACCGATGGCCCGGCACCGACCCCGGACGCGGCAGCGGGCGGACCCGAGACGACCGAGCGGCTGGCTTCGGGGGCGTTGCGGGGGCTGGTCGAGCAGTGGCTGCACGATCACGCGGGCGAGGAGTTCACCCCGCACCAGATCGGCAAGGCCCTCGGCCGCTCAGCCGGTGCCGTGCACAACGCGCTGGTCAGCCTCACCAAGAGCGAGATCTCCCGCCAGACCTGCGCGGCCCCCAAGAGATTCGCCCTCGCCGAGGACTGACTCTCGTAGGTGCCCAGGGGCCGGGGGTTCGCCTCGGCCCCCGGGGCACCAGGCGGTCACGTTCGACTCGTTCGTCATTTTTCTTGAAAGGTTTCTCATGTACAGCGCTTCCACCTCGGCCGCCGTCGCGGCGGCACTGCACCGTGTGTTCGCGTGCTCCCCGCACGCCGCCGACAGCCTCGAGTTGTGGCTGGCGGTCACTGCCGAGGCCTCCCACCAACTCGCCACAACCACTGAATCCTCTGCGGGGCCGTTGGTTCCGGTGTTCGCCTGCTACCGCAATCAGCGCACCGAGGCCGACTATCACCTCGCCACCGCCGCCGTACGCATCACGACCGGGCCGCTGAGCGGCATCACCTACACCGACCCCGACAGCGCGGCCCGCGCTATCGTCACCGCCTACCCGACCCCAGCCCCCGACATCGACTGGGGCGGCGAGGAGCGCGACGTCGTCGAGTTGCTGCCCCTGGTTCCGACCTGGCGATTTCGCCTCATTACCGACCCGGCCCCACAGGATCGGCCCGTCGAGCCGCCCACCGCGACCCCGATGAACGGCTAGCCTTCCCGCACACTGAAACGGCCGGTGGGGCCGAGCAGATGCTCGGCCCCACCGGCCGTTCGTCGTCTGACCGGGCAGGATGGGACTTCCGGTTGCGATCCGGGCTACAGCGACCGGCCGTCAAAGCCGAGACACGGCTTCGAGCATGGCTCTAACTCCATTGACCTGGTCCAGGAACAGGCGGATCCAATCATCGTCGGGGCGTCGCTCGGCGTGCGGCGCAGCCGTGCCGGTAATCAGCCGCTTGGTGCGGGTATAGAGAGTGTGCACAATGGATCGTTCCTGGGCGATCCAGTCGTCCACGTCGTCGGTCATGCCGTGCCCTCCCGCGCGCCGCCAGGTGAGCGGTTGCATACGTTCGAAGGCACCGGTGTCTTTGATCCATGCCAGGCCGGTGCGGACCTGGCTTAGGGTGAGCCCGGTCGTGGCGGCGAGCTGTTGTGTGGTCAAGCGTGCCGGTCTCGCTTCGAGCAGAGCTGCCAGTACTCGTTCGCCGGTGATGTGCTTTGGCAGTCGCTTCGACATGATGTTCACTCCTCCGATAGGAGGCGAGCCAGCCCCTCGTCCAGGGACACATCGCCGGTATCGACAGCGGTTTCGATCCAATCCGTGGTGCTCCGCACTCGCGCGGTGTTCATGTGGATCGTTGCGCGTTCGGCGTCGGTGAATTCGTGGCCGCGCAACGTGGGAACGATGCGTCCGGCCGCGGCGACGAACTGAGCGCACATGCCGACCAGCTCGATGTACTCGGCGCCGTGTTCGAGCTTCCTGATCACGGGATGGCGCTGGCGGGCGCGTTCGTTCGATTGCCGCGCACGGTCGACCTGCGCGGTGTTAACGGCGTGGCGAGCGGTGTGGTCGGCCATCGCCTCGAACGCGACGTTCGGCCGGTTGAGGAAGTTGCGTGTCACTGTGGTGGCGACCGAGTCGTCCTTGGCCAGTTCGTGGATTCGATCGACCTTCTCCTGCGCGGTCCTGGGCACGGGAGCCTTCCAGCCGACGTAGCGGCAGGCACTCTCGTAGTTCCAGCGGTCCTCGCCGTCCGGGGGGTGCTTGATCACCTCGTAACGATCGTCTTCGTCCAGTCCGGCAAAGACCCTGTGGATGTAGTGGGAGACCCCTTTGCGACGTTTCCCCTTCGGCCACCGTGAGGACACCCACCGATAGGTATTGAGTGTCGCCGGGGGGATGCCGATGTCGTTGGCGAATCTTTCGATGCTGTAGGACACCGTCATCAACGGTTCGCTGGCGTGTGCTCCGCCATACTGTTGCATCGGAGCAACCTTCAACGCGTCGTCGCCGAGTCCGAACTGCGCGTGCGACTGCTGCTCGACGAGCCCGCGCGCATGCTGAACCAATCGCTGGTACTGCCGTTCGGTGACGTTTCCGATCTTGGTGGGCATCGCCACCATCTCCTTGATCTTGCCTGACCGTTCGCCGATCGCCCACCTGGCGGATCCGTCGCATTGCGCTGGAGCCGGAGGCTATGCGAGCGCGAACGGATAACGAATAGGCCGGACCAATTATGCGCGCAGCCTACCGCTGCGGCAAGCATGAATGTCGCATGTTTTCCCAGGTAGAGGCTAGTTTTAATGAGTTGCGGCCAGCCGTTCGGGATACAGTCACCGTGACACCTGCGCCGAACGTCTTCGTCGCCACGCGCGCGTGCGGCAGCGGTGGGAGCAGTAGATCGCCGACGAGCGATGATCCAGTCCGATCACCCACGTCCGTCGACACTCGGGGCAGGTTGCCCGCGGTGCTGCGCGGTTGTGGATAGCCCTGACTCGGCTTCGAGTCTGCTGAAACCACCGCCAGTGACGCGCCCGGCAAGCCGAAGAGCAATACAGGGCGTCAGCACGAGTGGCCGACGACAGGGGACGGCCGCACGCGTGGCAGAACCGCCTATTCGCTGGCGTGGTTGTTGAGCTTCGATCGGCCAACCGGCCATCTCCTCGCTTCGAGGACATCAACCGACGCTACCCCGGCACGGCGAGGCCACAAGCCGTGGTTTCTCGTCGTGCCGGTTATCTCGGTGTCAATACCGATCGAATGTG
>NZ_JBJZOK010000077.1:0-4982 GCF_047200615.1 Nocardia sichangensis | reverse complement strand
TCCCGTTCGGTTCGGTCGAGGATGTCGATGTCGCCGATGGGGGTGTGGGGGTTGGTGGCGATGGTGGTGAGGATGCGTTCGAGTCGGTGGCCGAGGGTGTGGATGGTGGTTTCGTCGAAGAGGTCGGTGGCGTAGGTGAAGATGGTGTCGAGTTCGGCGGGGGTGCCGTCGTCGTGGTGGTGGGGGTTGATGTTGACTTGCAGGTCGAATTTGGCGGCGACGGTGTCGGTGTCCAGGGCGGTGACGGTGAGGCCGGGCAGCTGGAGGATGGGTTGTTCGTTGTTCTGGAACGACAGCACGACCCCGAACAGGGGGTTGTGGGTGGTGGCGCGGCCGGGGGCGACGATTTCGACGACGCGTTCGAAGGGGATGTCGGCGTTGGCGAAGGCGGCGAGGTCGGTTTCGCGGGCTTGGTCGATGAGTTCGGTGAAGCTCATGCCGGTTTCGACGCGGGTGCGCAGGGTGAGGGTGTTGACGAACATGCCGACCAGTTCGTCGAGGGCGCGTTGGCCGCGTCCGGCGATGGGGGTGCCGATCGCGACGTCGGGGTCGCCGGTGAGGCGGGCCAGCAGGACCGCCAGGGCGGCGTGCACGACCATGAACAGGGTGCAGTTGTGGGCGCGGGCGAGCTCGGTGAGGGCTTGGTGGATGTCGGGGGAGACCGCGAAGCCGGTGTTGGCGCCGCGCATGGACGGGATCGGGGGGCGGGGCCGGTCGGTGGGGAGTTCGGCTTGCCCGGTGAGCCCGGCGAGCTGGTGGCGCCAGTAGGCGAGTTGTCGTGCGGCGACGGAGGTTTCGTCGTCGTCGGTGCCGATGACGTGGCGTTGCCAGATGGCGTAGTCGGCGTATTGCACTTCCAGTGGCGCCCAGCGGGGGGAGTTGCCGCCGATGCGGGCGAGGTAGGCGGTGACCAGGTCGCGGGCCAGGGGGGCCATGGAGGCGCCGTCGGCGGCGATGTGGTGGGCCACGAACGCCAGTAGGTGTTCATCAGGGCCGGATTCCAGCAGCAGGGCGCGGACGGGGACTTCGGTGGTGACGTCGAAGCCGGTGAGCATCAAGTCCATCACCTGGGTGGTGGGGTCGTCGGTGACCACGACCTCCAGTCCGGTGGGGAGGGCTTGGTCGACGGTGAGGATCTGCTGGAACGGTAGTGCGCCGGGGCCGCCGGCGGGGTAGCGGGTGCGCAGGGATTCGTGGCGTTCGAGGACGTCGGCCAGTGCGTAGCGCAGGGCGGAGACGTCCAGGGCGCCGTGCAGGCGGATGGCCATCGGGATGTTGTAGGCGGCGGAGGCGGGGTCGAATTGGTTGAGCACCCACATCCGTTGCTGGGCCAGCGACAACGGGATCGGTTCGCTGCGTTCGCTGCGTTCGAGCACGGTGCGGGTGCCGCCGCCGGCGCCGGGCACCACCCGCGCGGCGAGGGCGGCCACGGTCGGGGCTTCGAACAGTTCGCGTACCGCGACATCGGCGTCGAGGGCTTCGTTGATGCGTGCGACCACGCGGGTGGCCAGCAGCGAGTTGCCGCCCAACGCGAAGAAGTCGTCGTCCAACCCGACCTCGCCGGCGCCCAGCAGCCCGGCGTACACCTCGGCCACGGCCTGCTCCACCGGCGAGCTCGGCGCGCGGAACGCCACCGCCGACACCACCTGCGGCGCGGGCAGTGCTCGGCGGTCCAGTTTCCCGTTCGCCGTCAACGGCAACACCTCGAGCACGACCACCGCATCCGGCACCATGTACCCGGTCAAGAACTCCGAGACCTGGGTACGCAGCACCGACGCATCCAAGCTCGCCCCGGCGTCGGGCACGACGTAGCCGATCAAACGGTCACCGGCATGCTCGTCGGCGCGGACCAGCACCACCGCCTGACTCACGCCCGGGCAGCGCAGCAGCGCCGCCTCGATCTCCCCGAGCTCGATGCGGAAGCCACGCAACTGCACCTGCTGATCACCGCGACCGGCGTACTCCAGGGTTGCTCGACCACCGAATCCGACCCACCGGCCGATGTCACCGCTGCGGTACATCCGCGAGCCCGGCGCTCCGAACGGGTTGGCCACGAACCGCGTCGCGGCCAGACCGGGACGGCCGAGATACCCACGCGAGAGCTGCGCGCCCGCGACGTAGATCTCTCCGGCCACCCCGACCGGCGACGGGTGCAACCGGTCATCGAGCACGTACGCGTCCAGACCGGGCAGCGCCCGGCCGATCACGCTGGCCGGGTTGTCGACCATCTGCTCGTCCAACGACAGGAACGACACGTGCACCGTGGTCTCGGTGATGCCGTACATGTTCACCAGCCACGGCGCGTCCACCGGATGGCGCTCGTACCAGCGCCGCAGCTGGCGCAGATCCAGTGCCTCACCGCCGAACACGATGTAGCGCAGCGCGAACTTGCCTTGGTCGTGGTGTGCTGCCCGGTCGGCCTCGGCGAGCTGGTAGAACGCCGAGGGGGTCTGGTTGAGCACGGTGACCTGTTCGCGGATCAGCAGTTCGCGGAACTGCTCCGGCGAGCGGGAGGTCACGTAGTCGACCACGACCACGCTGCCGCCGTTGGCCAGCGCGCACCACAACTCCCACACCGAGAAATCGAACGCGAAGGAATGGAACAGCGTCCACACATCGGTCTCGTCGAACTCGAACAGCAATTGGGTGTTGGCGAACAACTCGACCACGTTGCGGTGCGCCACACCCACGCCCTTGGGCACCCCGGTGGAACCGGAGGTGTAGATGACATACGCCAGATTGTCCGGGCGCAGGGGCCGCACCCGCTCGCGGTTGCGGACGCGCGAATCGTCGTAGCCGGTGGTCTCCTCCAACAGGAGCACCGGAATATTGCCCGCGGGCAGTGAGTCCAGCTCGGCGGCGGTGGTCAGCACACAGACCGGGGCGGCGTCTTCGAGCATGAACTCCAACCGCTGCACCGGATACCCGGTATCGATCGGCAGATACGCCGCCCCCGCGATCAACACCCCCAACAACGCGACCGGCAACTCCTCGCTCCGCGCCACCGCCACCGCCACCAACGACTCCGGACCCGCACCCTGGGCGATCAACGCCCGCGCCACCTGATTCGCCCGCGCATGCAACTCACCGAACGTCAACGACCGGTCACCGGAACGGATCGCGACCGCGTCCGGGCGGTTACGGGCCTGGGTGGTGATGACATCGACCAACGTCACCTCCGGCACCAGCGCCCCGGGAGTGGACCACTCGTGCAACACCAACTCCCGCTCACCAGCGGCCAGCACATCGATATCGCCCACCACCACCGACGCATCCGCCGCCACCGCGGCCAGGATCCGGGTGAACCGATCGGCGAAATCCCGCACCGTCGCGTCATCGAACAAATCGGTGGCATAGGTGAACGCCGCCGACAACCCACCCGCCCCACCGTGACGGTCGAGATTCTCCGCCACCGCCAACTGCAGATCGAACTTCGCCAACCCCACCGCCAGATCCAGCCCCGACACCGACAACCCCGGCAACTCGAGCTCGGGCACCGTCAGATTCTGGAAGGTCAACATCACCTGGAACAACGGATGCCGCGCCGGCGAACGCGGCGGATCCAGCACCTCCACCAACCGCTCGAACGGCACATCCGCATGCCCGAACGCCGCCACATCCACCGACCGCACCCCCGCCAGCAACTCCTCGAACCGCGCCCCCGGATCGATCTCGGTACGCAACACCAACGTGTTGACGAACATCCCGACCAGATCATCCAACGCCGCCTCACCCCGCCCGGCCACCGGCGTGCCCACCGCGATATCCCGGCTGCCCGACAACCGCGCCAGCAACACCGCCAACGCCGCATGCACCACCATGAACACCGTCGCGTTGTGCGCCTGCGCCACCCGGCTCAACCCCGCATGCACCTCGGCATCGACCTCGAACCCCACCGTGGCCCCGTGATACGACGCCACCACCGGCCGCGCCCGATCCGCAGGCAACTCCACCTGCTCGGGCAACCCCGCCAACCCCTCCCGCCAGAACTGCACCTGCGCCGCCAGCAACGACCCCGGATCCCGCTCATCCCCCAAAATCTCCCGCTGCCACAACGCGTAATCCGCGTACTGCACCTCCAACGCAGGCCACACCGGCGCCCCACCCCGGACACGCTCCACATACGCGCTCATCAAATCCCGCGTCAACGGACCCATCGAGAACCCGTCACCAGCGATATGATGCACCACGCACACCAGCACATGCTCGGTCTCGCTCAACACGATCAACCGCACCCGCACCGGCGGCGCGATGGTGACGTCGAATCCCTCGGTCACCGCGGCTGCCACGAGCGGGGGCACCTCGGATTCCTCAGCCTGGTCGATGACGAACTCCGGCACGGCACGCGGATCGGACGCGGGTAGCACCAACTGGTAGCCCTCGCCGTCGACCTCGGGGTACATCGTGCGCAGCACCTCGTGCCGCGCCACCACATCCGCGACCGCCGCCCGCAACGCCGCCACATCCAACGCACCACTCAACCGCACCGCGACCGGAATATTGTTCACCCCACTCGCGGGATCGAACCGGTTCAAAAACCACATCCGCTGCTGGGCATACGACAACGGCACCCGCTGCGGCCGCGGCCACGCCCGCAACGCCTGCCCCGCCGCCGACCCCGCATGCGCCTCCACCCGCGCAGCCAACCCCGCAACCGTGCTCACCTCGAACAACAACTGCACCGGCACCCGCACATCCAACGCCGCACCGATCCGCGCCGCCGCCTGCGCCGCCAACAACGAATTCCCACCCAACTCGAAGAAGTCGTCATCCGCACCGACGCGGCCGTCCTCCTGCGCCACCAACAACGCCGCGAACACCCCCGCCACGATCTCCTCCACCGGCGTCGACGGCGCACGAAACGCCCGCACCGCGAACACCGGCTCCGGCAACGCCGCCCGATCCAACTTCCCCACCGGCGTCAACGGAATCTCGTCCAACACCACAATCGACGCCGGAATCATGTACCCCGGCAACGACTC
>NZ_JBJZOK010000076.1:0-5485 GCF_047200615.1 Nocardia sichangensis | reverse complement strand
GGTCAGGATGGCTCGAGAAGCGAATGCCGGTGGGCCGAAAGGCCACAGGAAACCAGGTGCCGCACTACCAGTTCCTCCGCTGGTGGCATCTGCACAACTGGCCGGATAGAGGCGGTTGCCTCGACCTGAAAGGGTGCTGACGCGAGCCGGGTGAGCCTGCGAACGACTCGATGACCGAATCGTCAGAACTCGAGGGGCAAGTTGGACACCACGATGCTGGTGAACGGACCCGGAGACCGGGTCCTGGACTGGGATGCTGTGCGATGGCGCACGGTCGAGGACCAGGTACGGCGGTTACGGCAGCGGATCTTCGCGGCATCACAGGCAGGGGATCTGAAGAAGGTCCGGAATTTGCAGAAGCTGATGCTTCGTTGCCGCGCCAACGCACTGATGTCGGTGCGGCGGGTGACGGAGATCAACGCGGGCCGCAAGACCGCCGGGATCGACGGCGAGGTGGTGACGGACGCGGAGCAGAAGACCGACATGGTCGACTGGTTGCAGCACGGCACTGCCGCGTGGTCGCCTCGGCCGGTCAAGCGGGTGTTCATACCGAAGGGCAATGGTCGCCGCCGCGGATTAGGAATACCCGTGATCGCTGATCGGGCATTGCAAGCGCTGGTGGTCAACGCGCTGGAACCCGAGTGGGAGGCCCGGTTCGAACCCAGATCCTATAGGTTCCGGCCGGGTAGGGGATGCCACGACGCCATCGTGGCTATCCACACCACCGTCAGCCGCACCGACGCCAAACGCGTGTGGATTCTCGACGCCGATCTGGCTGCCGCGTTCGACCACCTCGACCACGACCATATCCTCGGCTCGCTCGGCACCTTCCCCGCACGGGGATTGGTGCGGCAGTGGCTGAGGGCCGGCGTGGTCGATCAGGGTCGTTTCGCGCCAACTGAGGAGGGTGCTCCCCAAGGCGGGGTGGTCAGTGCGCTGCTACTCAATGTTGCTCTGCACGGCATGGAGGCCGCCGCGGGGGTCCGCTACTACACCAACGGCACCCTTGCCGGGAAAACGGTGAAGGGCTGCCCGGCGGTTATCCGCTACGCCGATGACCTTCTTGCACTGTGCTATTCACGCGAGCAGGCCGAACAGGTCAAAGCGCGGCTGGCGAACTGGCTGGCTCCCAGAGGGCTCGTTTTCAACGAAGACAAGACCCGCGTCACGATCCTGGATCAGGGCGTGGATATTCTGGGGTTCAACATTCGCCGCTACCTGAACGGGAAGCTGCTGACCAAGCCGAGCAACGCCGCGCTGCGGCGCATCCGGCTGAAGCTGTCCATCGAGATGAAACGGTTGCGTGGCTCCAACGCCGACGCAGTGACCGCCACTCTCAATCCGATCATCACCGGATGGGCGGCCTACTACCGGATCGGGGTTTCAAAACGGGCGTTCGCTGCTTTGGACGCCCACGTCTGGCGGCTGGTTTACAAGTGGGCCAGATTCCGTCACTCGAACAAACCGATGTATTGGGTCAAAGCCCGCTACTACGGGGCGTTCAACCCCGCCCGAGCGGACAAGTGGGTGTTCGGGAGCCGCGACAGCGGTTTCTACCTGCGCAAGTTCGCTTGGACACCGATCGTCCGGCACCGGATGGTCGCAGGCACGGCGTCTCCGGACAATCCCGCGCTGAGCGACTACTGGACCGAGCGGCGTCGCCGCCGCACACCCCCGGTGGGGAAGGACACCCTGCGCCGCTTGCGCGCGCAGAACGGCCGATGCCCACTCTGCCGGGGGTTGCTGCTGCACACCGATCGTGAACCACAAACGCCGCACCAGTGGCAGCAGTGGCTCACGGCCGCCCGCACCGCGATCCGCCGACAGGCGATCACCATCGCGAGTGCTCACCAGCCGGACGGCTACACCGCAACGCGTCTCGTCCACGCCCACTGCCACCGCAATCACACCAAAAGCGTTGGCGGGCACCGCACTTCTGACGACCTGTGAGCCTTCGGGGCTTGCTTCAGCCGGTTGCCTGGAAAGCGGGCACGGCCGGTTCTTAGGGGGCGAGGGCGTGGTAACACGCCCTCGCTACCCGCCGAACGCTGGCTCGGCTACCTCACCGATCAGATCACCCGACGTGGCGTTCACAAAAGTGTTGCGGCACTGGAGAAGACGTCATGGACTGAATCTCGCACTGGAACGCCAACCCCCGTCCGTTCGTCTGGAAGAAGACAGCCGAAGAGATCCTCGACAGTCGGTCATCTCGCCGATCACCTTCTCAGCGATCCGGGAGATTGTGTCCTTGGATACCGACGCACCATAGATATCGGCGAAATGGGCGGCGACCTCGCCGGTGGTCAACCCCTCCGCGGTCAGCGACAACACGATCTCGTCGATCCCGGTCAGCCGGCGCTGCCGTTTCTTGACGATCTTCGGCTCGAACGAGGAATTGGTATCCCTGGGCACGTCGATGGCCACCGGACCGATCTCGGTCAACACCGTCTTCTGCCTGTTCCGCGACCGGCCGGGTCGTGTTTCTCGTAGCCGACGTGCTCGGTCCTCTCCGCCTCCAAAGCGGTTTCCAGCACGTTCTTCGTGAGCTGGCTCAGCAGCCCACCCGGGCCGAGCAGCTCCACGCCCTGCTGCTTGGCCTGGGCCAGCAGCTGCTGGGCCAGCTTCTTCTGATCCACCGCATCCATCACGGATTCGAGTGTCTCCGACATCAAACGATCCTTCCCGCCGAACCCTCAGGCTCGGCCAGTCAGACCGAGATCAGATCCACCGGAAATCAGACACTCCCGAACGCAGCAGGCATCAATCGGCCCACAAACGGGTGTCGTTGGCCTGGATCAGCGCTCGGATGCGGGCGATGGCGTCACCGGCAGCGAGGGCATGAAGACGACGTCCGTCTCGCAGCCGAATCGCCACGTCTCCGTTGGAGGCTTCAGCCGACCCGAGGATGAACTGGTACGGCGCCAGGCGGGTTTCACGCACCCGTGCCCCCAGGTTTCCTGCCTCGGCAGTCACCACCTGCGCACGCAGACCAGCGCGCAGACAATGATCGAGGAGTTGGACGGCGTCGGACTCCTGAGCATCGGACACCGGCAGCACCACGACCTGAACAGGGGCCAGCCACGCCGGGAAGGCCCCCCCGTGAAGTTCGATGAGGTGCGCGACCGCACGCTCGACGCTGCCGATGATACTGCGATGCACCATGACCGGCCGATGCTTGCCCCCGTCAGCGCCGATGTAGTACAGGTCGAACTGCTCGGGTTGATGGAAATCGACTTGCACGGTGGACAGGGTCGATTCGCGCCCGGCATGGTCGCTGACCTGGATGTCGATTTTCGGGCCGTAGAACGCGGCTTCGCCCTCGGCGGCCTCATAGGGCACGCCGGACCGGTCGAGCACCTCGCTGAGAATCTTGCTTGCACGCTGCCACATTTCCGGCACCGCAACGTATTTGCCGCTCGCGCCGGGAAGTGAAAGCCGGTAACGAACGTTGGTGATTCCCATGGCTCGGTACGCGGACCCGATCAGTGCGAGCGCTGCTGTGGCCTCGTCGGCGACCTGCTCAAGGGTGCAGAAAATGTGTGCGTCGTTCAGTTGGATGCATCGCACGCGGGTCAAGCCGCCGAGCACACCGGACAGTTCTGAGCGGTACATCGCGCCGAGTTCGGCCATGCGTAGAGGCAATTCACGGTAGCTGTGGGAGCGGGACCGGTATATCACTGCGTGATGTGGGCACAGGCTGGGCCGTAGCACCACTTGCTCACCACCGACGTCCATCGGCGGGTACATGTCGTCATTGTAGTGCGCCCAGTGGCCAGAGATTTCGTAGAGCTCTCGCTTGCCAAGCGCCGGAGAGTACACGTGCTGGTAGCCCGCTCGTCGTTCAACGGTGCGGATGTATTCCTCGAGACTATGGCGCACGATCGCGCCATCGGGCAGCCAGTACGGTAGTCCGGCCCCGATCAATGGATCGGTGTCGAACAGGCTGAGTTCCCGGCCCAGTTTCCGGTGGTCGTACACGTGAATCTTCCTTCCAGTCGAAGGCGGATGACCACACGGGAAAGCCCCGGGCACCCGCCCGGGGCTTTGATCAGAACACAGTCAGCGCGCCGGGACGTCGTCCGGCGTCGTCGTGAAGTAAGCGCGCTGCACGCCCAGCATGCTACCTCGCAACATCCCACAGCACAATGACAGAGACAAACCAACAGAAATGAGCGTGAACTCCGCGACCGACGCCGCTGTCCTGACCGAGGGCGTCAGCGGCGAACAGGCGCCAGCCGTCCGAACCGAACGGCTGGCTGGAGGCGGCGTTCAACCCGGTACCGCCGCCGCGCCTGCGTACGGTGGCTGGTCTGGCGTACACCGCTGCTGGGTGGCCCCCACCAGGCGGAGGCTTGCGCCTGGTAAACGACAGTTATTCTTCACGGTCCGGATGCAGCGGCCACTGCGGGTAGTTACCGCTGGTCACCCCTGCCCGATTTCCGAGCATTCGATTTCCTTGGTGACTTCGTTGTCATCAGGATTGGCGTCCTGGTCACTGCTGGTCACTCGAGCCCATACATGTACGTGGCGAGTGATGAGCTCGTTGCCGAAGCCGAAGAAGTTGACCTGCTTGGGTTCGACGGGGCGAGAATAGTCGTGACTGCCGATCGCGCCTCCGTCGATGGACCACTCGACATGCACGTCCTGAGCCGGGGCCGAGCCGAGATTGCGAACCATGCCCTGTGCGGGACGCGGTTGTCCCATCGGCGCCCTGGGACTGCAGATCATCGACACCTCCAGGTCGGGCAGACCCTGTGCCAGCGCGGTGGTGGCGCTGGTGACCAGGGCGGCTACCGATCCCAGAGCCAACACGCCAGCCGCGGCGACGTATTTCACAGCGACGTACATCACAAGTCTTCTTTCGTGAATCTTGTCTATCGGCAGGGTTCTCAGCCCATCACAACAACTTACATACCAGCGACACCCGATCGCTGCTAGAGCTGGCTCCTCTGTACCGTCCTGGATCCGGCGGAGACTCGGTTCAGGCCGCCTCGGCCGAGATGGTTTGTTAATGGTAGAGGTGTTCGTATTCGACCGGCAGTAGGTATCCGATCGTCCGAGTGCAGGTTGTTAGGGGTTGTACTGGTGCACCCATGAGGTGGTTTCGCGTTTGAGCTCGGCGCGGCTGGCAAGGGTGGAGTGCTGGTCGATCAGTTCGGCCTTGTAGAGGCCGATCGCGGATTCCATTAGCGCGTTATCGAGGGCTTCGCCAACGCTGCCGATCGATCCCGCGATGCCCGATCCGCGCGGCGACTCGGTGAATGCCAGCGACGTGTATTGCTCCCCGCATCCGAGTGATGCACCAAACTCGTTGTGGTGAAACGGAAATCGGTGCGCCCCGGTGGTGACAGTGGTGCGGCGTCCGCGCGCGATGCCGGCCAGCCGCATCAAGCGGGCCACCTGATCGCGGCCGAGATTGTGGCCTACGTGTCTGGCAGCGTGCCACAGCTTGCCCACCCCGTAGCCGCAGCGGTTGGCCCTCCAG
>NZ_JBJZOK010000075.1:0-5726 GCF_047200615.1 Nocardia sichangensis | reverse complement strand
CGTTTCAACCTTGCGCAACTTGACTGATGCCTCGGATGACATCTGGCGTACCTTGCGCGTCTGGATGGACGCCGGGCGCGCAGGGGATCCATACGGTCCCATCCTCACACTCATCACCAATAGCAGTGCTGGAGCCGGTTCGGCGGCATCGTTTCTACGTGTTTCCGGTCGTGACGTCGAGTCCGCGCTCGCCTTGCTCGAAAGTACTGCCCGCAATTCAAGGTCCAAGGAGACGGAGGCGGCGCGTATGCAATTCCTGAAGCTGACCTCGTCCGATCGGTCCACGTTCGTCGGTCGGATTTACGTCGCCGACCAATCTGCGGATCTGGATGGCGTGGACGAGGAGGTAGCCGAACGGCTTCGACCCGGTGCCCCGATCGAACAGTTCGATATCTACCTGGATCTGGTGTGGGCTTGGTGGGGGCGCACTTCCATCGCGATGCTCAGCGGTAAGAGAGGTGCCGTGTCGGTGCAGGAGACTCTCACTGCCCTGGAGGGTATCCGCGATCGGTTCACACGAGACAATTTGCCTTCGCTTGTCGATGTCAACGACATCGATCTCGATTCCACTGCACAGCGTCACGAGGGCCGAATGTACGTTCATCAGTTGAAGATACTGAACGTGCTTCCCCGCCAACTGCAGAAGGCGATCCTGGACTACCAACGGGCCTACCTGCAAGAGACTCGTTGGCTGGATGTACATCTGGTCCACTACGACGAACTGGACAAGTTCAGCGAACGTCTGGTCGACGAGTGGGAGAGGGCTTTCGATCACATGTGCGCCGAATTGCCTGCGGGTGCCAGCGATGAAGACAAGCGAGCCGCTGGCAGAAAGCTGCTTCACATGCTCGGGGACTCGACTCTGTCGATCCGTGCCAAATTCGATGATCCGTTCCACGCGAGGGGACGACGGCACGCGCTAGCAGATACTCTCGACATCGGCTGGCATCCCGAGTTCGAAGAGCATCTGTCGAAACTCCTACTTCAAGACGCGTAGAGAGCGCGCTGGCCGCACCCACTAACACTACTCGTCACACAGGACGAGCGAAGCGATGGTGTGATTGCCCCGAAATCAGCCCCGGAGTTGCCCAATCATGCCATGCTTCACAGACATGAGGCAGTGGAGCGAGCGCGTACCAGCTGTGGCCGACTTGTTGAATCCAGCCTTGATCGCAGCAGTCATCGCAGCAGCCGCGATCGAGTACAATCGGCGGAACGTACGGCCGATGCCGTTCGAACTGGCGTTTCTGGTCGTTCCACTTGTACTGCACCGCAATACGCGTCAGTCCCTGCCCATTCGTGTCGATTCACACCTCGCCAAGTGGGTTACGACTCACGAAGTCCTCGCTGCCGGCTTCGGCGCGCGAGCCAAGACACTCGTCGAGCCAGTTCGGGAAGGCATACGGTTCGGTTTGCGTCATGGAGCGGTCGAACTCGATGGAGCGAACATCACAGGTCACCTTCGGCCCGGCAGGATCGCCGAGATCGGCGACATCGGCGACATCGTGCACAAGGCGCGCTTCGTGGGACGCTGGTTCACCCAGCTCGAGTCACCGGCTACCGCCTTCGCCCTTCTCGGTGTGGAAGTCTAGATCGGTGCAGTTACTCGCATTGGCGCTCTACGCGCGCGACGGCCGCCGCCGAGACGTGAGATTTCAGCCAGGGCAGCTGAACATCGTCACAGGCGAGTCGAAGACCGGCAAAAGCGCTCTCTTGACGATCACCGAGTTCTGTCTGGGACGCGACGCGTACCTCATTCCTGCAGGGCCTATCGCTGACCACGTCGCCTGGTCCGCCTCGCTATGGCAACTCACCGATAATCCCGACGGGCCCAGGGCATTCGTGGCACGTCCCGCACCTCCCAAAGGGCAGGCCTCGACTCAGCGAGCGATGCTTGAGTTCGGCGGCGCAGCTATGGATCTGCTCGACCACCAGGAACTCGCCGAAAACGCAGACAGTGACAGCGTTCGTCGCCAACTCGGTCGTCGGATCGGTATAGCTGAAAACGTCATTGAGCCCCGGGGGCCTGGCGTCGGTCAGGTTCCGTTCGAGGCCCACTTGGGCCACGCCACCTGGCTATGCCTGCAAGATCAGGACGAGATTGCCAGTCGACACCTGTTGTTCCATCGCCAAGGCGAAAACCAGATCGCTCAGCATCTGAAGGACACCATCCCCTACTTCCTCGGCGCGGTGCCCGCAGACGCCGCGGCGAAGAAGGCGGCACTCCGCGACGCAAATCGGGCACAACGCCGCGCGCAAGCAGCACTCGCAGCAGCCGAGCAGGAGGCAGTCATCGCCGAGGCGAACCTCCGTGGTCTGCTCGCGGAGGCTCATGCGGCTGGCCTCACGGATGAGCACGATCTAACGGAAAGGGCTCAGATCGTTAGTGCCCTCCGCGCGGCAGTTCGTGATCGCCAAAACAACAGCGGTGAAAACCGCGCGTCGTTGGGCGATCGTGCGGACGAAAGTGCACTCGAACACCAGGACCGCCGAAGGGCATTAATCCGACGGCGCGCTGAGCTACGAAGTCAGTTGTGGCATGTCATGGATGACCGGGCGCTGCTTCTGGACCGGGCTGAGTCCGAGCGAGATTTCGTGGGTGCTGTCGAACTTCACGCCGGTCGTCTGACGAGCCTCGAACTTCTGCCCGCCGCCAGCGACGTTCATACCGCTTCAGCCGGCTCGTGTCCGGTCTGCGGATCGCAGATCGAGGAACCCGACCCGACAACAGCAGCGCTTGCCGAGCGACTGCAGAGTCTGCGAAGCGAGCTCACGTCTCTTGAGGCGGCCCCTGAATCTCGCCGACAAGTTCTCATCGTTCTCGAAGCCGAAGCCGATCGACTGCGTCAGGAGTTGGCCGCTGTGGAGACCACGGTGGCGAGCCTTGAGGCGGGAGATCGGACCATCCGCGTTGCACAGGACACGGCGGCGGCGCGGAACTACACCCGTGGTCGTATCGAAGCCCTGCTCGGCGTTATGACAGCGGGAACCGGAGATTCCCTTGAGCGACTCCGTCGCAACCTCGATACGGCGAACGCGCGGGTGACTCAACTGCTGGCGGGGCTAGATCCCGATGTAGACCGGGAACAGCTTCTCTCCAGGCTCAACATCGTCGGTCGTACCATGACCGACTTGGCCCAGCGCATCGGACTCGAGCATGTCGAGGACGGTGTACGCCTCGACCTCGCGAACTTGACCGTGGTGACAGACACGAGCGATGGGCCGCTGCCGTTGCAACGCATTGGTAGCGCCGCGAATTGGATTGGCTACCACCTAGCGACGCACCTGGCGCTCCACAAATTTTTTGTCGACAACGATCGCCCTGTGCCTCGGTTCCTGATGATCGACCAGCCGACGCAGGCTTTCTACCCGTCCGACGTCGCGAAGAATGCCGGTGCTATCAACGACACCGATCGTGAGGCTGTACTGGCCATGTTCCTCGTAATGCGCGATGTGGTCAATGAGTTAGCCCCGCGAATGCAGATAATTGTCAGCGACCATGCCAACCTAGTCGACGAAAAATGGTTCCAGCGTGCGGTGCGACACCAATGGCGCGGAGGAACTCGACTCGTTCCGACTGAATGGATCATAGCTGGAAAATAACAGCTCGGCACCTAGGCGACGCCCAGTCGTCATGATGGAGGCTGCTCGGATGGTGCAGTCAATTGTGCTTCTCTGCACTATCCGACAGGCGTGCCGCAGACGCAGTTTGTCTACTTGTGCGTTGGCCTATCATAGATCCATCCACGAACTCAGCATCGGCGAGGCGCAGATTCGAATACTTAAGGCTGTGGCGCTGGGCGTGAACTTCGACACCACCGCGCAATCATGTGCGCGCTCCGATCGTACCCGATCGACTTCCTACAGTTGATCGAGTCTCAAGCGATTCCCGCGCGGAGGTCTGGCAGTGGTGCTCTCGGATGTGTGAGCAGGACTACTAGAGTGCCCGCCCTTCGTCGGTGTCGAGGTTGGTACTCAGAACTACTGTCACGACGTCATCCGCCCGATTGTCACGATATGGTCCTGCCGGACGACGACCTTCTGCGATGTTCGCGGAGTTGGCGCTGCTGGCCGATCCATCTTTGCCGCCATAGCTCAAGGTCTTGTTGTTCATCGGCCAGCGAGAGGTCTCGTTGTTGGGCGATCGTGGTACAAGCACATATGAACCAGACAACGAAGTCCAACGTTGGAGCAGTTTTTCCGTTCAGCACATTCGCGACTGTTGCTCTTTTGAGTCGAGAATCGAGGCGCTCCAATTTTCTGAGCGGTGGCTCACCGGCGTGGAGCCGCACTTCTCGCAATCGGGAGGCAAATTGTTCTAGAATTTGTGAGCGATCCTGATAGTGGTGAAAAGTATCGCTCGTGAATTGCGAATTAATATTTGTTGCGAGAGGCTGGTTGTATTCCACCGAAGGACCTTCTTTGAGGCTTTCGCGAGTCTGTTCCCATGCTCGGTGCCAATCGGACAATTCTCCACCGCAGGCTTTTACAAACGCTTCAGTCGTCTCCCAAGATGGGAAGTGTTCCCCTCCAGCGGCTTCTGAGAGGGCGGTCCGCGACCGGCCGGTCATCCGGGCCATCTGTAGGTACTTCGGATTGCCTGCCTGCTGGCGAAGCTCTCTCAAGCTCTGCGCGAAGGAAGCGACCGGGCCGCCGTTTGGATCCAAAGGTCGTTCGGGTCTGCCCACTGTTGTCCTTAATTGTCCATATCTGTCTATCTAGTCTAAGCCCGTCCTACCTAGTCTGCAATGCTAACTCCCTGTTCAGGCAGGTGTGTACACAGTTGATTATCCAATCTGTTGTCCGAAGACCAGACATAGCCACGGAGGGCCGGCATGGCCAGAAGGCAGGCCCGGAGCAACACCAACCCAGTCGATGACGAACGACTGGCCGCCGTACCAGATCGAGGTGCCACTACTCCCCCAGTTCGCACGCCTAGGTGTGATGTCCGGGGAGGTTGTCCCGCCTCAGTGTGGTGAGTCGGGCTGACAGGTGAAGGCCTCCGGTTGTGAAGTGGAGCTGTCTAGGAACCGCTTCACAAGCCCGGAGGCCTTCGTGTCCCACGCTAACGCAACGCTCACCCCGATCACCCGTCTGCGACTGGCGCGGTTGATCGTCGATCGCGGCTGGACCTATTGCGCGGCAGCGAAAATGTTCATGGTCTCTCCACGCACTGCCAAGAAATGGGCCGACCGGTACCGGACCGAGGGCGTAGCCGGGATGGCCGATCGCTGCTCACGCCCGCATACCAGCCCGAACAAGACCGCTCCGCAGCTCGTACGCGCCATCGTCGCACTGCGCTGGCGTCACCGGCTGGGGCCGGTGCAGATCGCCGGTCGCCTCGGGATGGCAGCCTCGACCGTGCACGCGGTACTGGTGCGTTGCCGCATCAACCGACTCTCCCGTGTCGACCGGGTCACCGGCGAACCCTTACGCCGCTACGAGCACCCACATCAAGGATCGCTGGTCCATGTCGATGTCACCAAGTTCGCCAACATCCCCGACGGCGGCGGCCACAAATTTCTCAGCCGGCGCCAAGGCGAGCTCAACGCCCAGCAGACAGCGCGGCGCACCGGCAAGCGCGGTAACCAGTACCGACCCCAGATCGGGATTGCGTTCGTGCACACCGTCATCGACGACCATTCCCGAATGGCCTACGCCGAGATCCGCGCCGACGAGAAGGCCGCCACCGCGATCGAGGTACTCCAGCATGCAGCGGCGTGGTT
>NZ_JBJZOK010000074.1:0-6325 GCF_047200615.1 Nocardia sichangensis | reverse complement strand
ATTCTTGGCCGACAAGTTCGCCAAATGGCAGCTGCCCGAACGGTGGACGTTCATCGCCGAGGTCCCCAAGACCAGTGTGGGCAAGTTCGACAAGAAGCGGTTGCGCGCCCAGTACGCCGACGGCGACCTGGAGGTCACCACCCTGTCCTGACCCTGCTGCCCCGCGTCACCACTTCAGCATCGGCAGTGGTGACGCGGGGTGGCTGCGCACCCGCCGCGCGACCAGGGAGACGAGCTTGCGGTGGAAGCCGTGGTTCGGATAGCGCTTCGCCAGCTCACGGTAGGTTCCGCGCGAGACGCCGAACCGGCCGAGCAAGCCGAGCTCGACGTCGATCGCGTCGGCGCGCCGGAAGATCTCGACCGGGTCGTGCGGTGGGCCCGCCGGGCGGATCTTGTGATGCTGGTCGATCATCGCCACCACCAGTCCGGTCAGGTCGTCGCGGTCGATGCTCGCCAGCCAGGCGCGCGCCTGGTCGCACGAGGGCGCGAGGTAGTCGAAGCTGCCCGCCGACCAGATGCCGATGTCGTGCAGCACGGCCGCGGTCAGGAACTCCTCACGGGCGCTCGGCGGGGTTTGCCGGTCGTCGGCCAGCAGATCGCACAACGTGAGCACCCGCAGCACATGATTGGTGTAGGCGGCGCGGTCCGCCCCGAGCTGTTGGCGCCACGGCGCGAGCCGGGCCTCGACCTCATCGCGAAGATCGTTGCTGCTCATGGCGGTTCACCCTACGCGCAGCCGTCCGTGACGGGCGGCGGCGACGCGCGGGCACGGCGCCGCATACGCGAGAACACCCGGCGCGGGCGAAACGGTTTGCCGCGCCGGGTGTTCGATTCGGTGGATCAGCAGTTGCGCAGTTCCGGGCTCTGGTTGAGCAGCTGGGCCCGGGTGCCGATGAACGTGGTGTAGGTCTCGCCGCCGACCGAGGAGAGCGGGAACGCCGCGACCCGGTGGCAGTTCTGGAAGGCGAGCTTCACGCCGAAGTGCCGCTCCAGTCCACCGCGAATCGCGTCGGAAGCCATGGCGCGCAGCAGTTGCCCGCGCGCCACCTCGTCGGGCGGCGCGATCGTGTTGTCGGCGAATTCGGCCGTCCCGGAACGCAGCTCACCGGCTACGCGGCTGACCACTTCCCAGGCGTAGGGCAGCGAATTGCGTACGACCTCGACGAAGTCGGCGTCGTCGACCTCGCCGCGTTCGGCGCGTTCGAGTACTGCGGTGGGGACATCAAGGGACATGGCGCTCTCCTCCAGTGCTGAACGTCGATGCGATGCCACTGAAGTCTAAACGAAAGTCGTTGTCAATAATGCTGGATTCGGCGCGAAAGTGCCTTTTCCAGTGCGGCTTTCGTGTCGGCGGCCAGGGTCGAGACCAGTTCGCCCGCAGGTAGCTCCGGTGTCAGCTCATGGGTTTGGCCCGCCCAGAGGTTGACCTCCTCGGGGTTGCCCGCCGCCCGCGCCTCGGCTCGCAGCGGGGCGGTGGCGTAGTGGATCTCCGGGTATCCGGTCGGCGCGGTAGCGGTGTGCCGCACCAGGAAGCGGTTGCGCAAGCCGCGTGCCCTGCGTCCGGTGAAGGCGCGGGTGAGCATCGTCGGGGTGTCGGCGGTCAGCGCGGCGCGGTGCACCTGACTGGTGCCCGCCTCGGGGCAGCGCAGGAACACCGTGCCCAGTTGCGCGGCCGCGGCGCCCGCCGCGAGCGCGGCGGCGATGCCCGCGCCCGTCGTGAGGCCGCCGGTGGCCACCAGTGGCAGGTCGGTGGCGGCGGAGAGCAATTGCAGCAGCGCCAACAGCCCGAGTGGGTCGGTGGTGTCGTCGGCGGGCCGATCGGTGAACGTCGCGCGGTGCCCGCCCGCCTCCGCGCCTTGGGCGATGAGCACGTCGGCGCCCGCCTCGACGGCGACGCGCGCCTCGACGACCGAGGTGACGGTGACCCAGGCTTCGGAACCGGCGGCATGCAGCCGTTCGATGTCCGCGGCACTCGGGCAGCCGAAGGTGAACGACACGGCCGCGACCGGGTCGGCGACGAGCAGGTCCAGTTTGGCGTCCCAGTCGTCGGTGTCGAAGCGCGGATCTCCCAGCTGGTGTTCGGCGCCGAGTTCGGCCAGATAGTCCGCCAGATCGGCGGGAGGAGTCGGCGGGCCCGGCACGAAGAGGTTCACGCCGAACGGCTTGCCGGTGGCCGCGCGAGTCGCCGCGATCCGCGCCGCGGTGTCGGCGGCGCTCAGATAACCGGCGGCCAGCTGGCCGAAACCGCCCGCTTCGGCCACGGCGGCGGTCAGCTCAGGGGTGGAGGGGCCGCCCGCCATCGGGGCGAGCGCGATCGGAACGTCCAAGTCGTCGAGGATCACGGTTCGATTGTCGCGTATCTGGACATGTGACCCGGGCCTCACCAGCGTTTTTCCGCTGGAAGGTTGCGGAATGGTCACGACGCGGTAGAGTTCCCGTCACGACGGATGCCAAACCGTTATCCGCCCGGCTTCACCGGATCGTTATCGAACCGGTTCCGCTAGGGCTCCGGCATCCCGGACCCTGTTGTACGACCGAGGATTCAGCTTTGTCGCAGCACCGTGTAGGCCCAAGTTCCATTACCGTCCAGAGCCTCCTCGGCGACGGCGGCGAATCGGGCCGTCCGACGCGGCACCGCGCCGAGCCGTCCGCCACCGAACGAGTCAAGGCCGCCGCCACCGCGGCGGTTGCCGCGGGCGCCTTGATCGGCGCTGCCAGCCAGGTCGCTCCCGCGCTCGCTTACGCGTCGCCGCTGCTGCCCGGTTCGCACGATGCCGACGAGGAGACGCAGGCCGCGCCCTCCACCGTGAAGGGTACGAGCATCCTTCCGATCGTCGAGGCCAAGGCCGCCGCCGAGCCGGTCGCGCAGGCCGCGCCGGAGCCCGCCGCGGTCGCGGGCCAGATCGCCGCACCGGTCGCGGCGCCGTTCGGCATTCCCAACCTTCCCCCGGAGGTCATCGGTCCCTTGGCGCAGGCCGAGGAGGCCCTCAAGGGCGTGCAGCAGCAGGTCGCTCCGGCGTCCGCGGTGCGCCCGGTGGCCGGTGAGATCAGCTCCGGCTTCGGCAGCCGCTGGGGCGCCATGCATTACGGTCTCGACTTCGCCGACTCGCTGGGCGCGCCGATCCACTCGGTCAGCAACGGTACCGTCATCGAGGCGGGGCCCGCCTCCGGTTTCGGTCTGTGGGTGCGAATCCTGCAGGACGACGGCACCACCGCCGTCTACGGCCACGTGAACGAGATGTTCGTGCACGCGGGCCAGCGGGTGAACGCGGGCGACGTGATCGCCACCGTCGGCAACCGGGGCCAGTCCACCGGTCCGCATCTGCACCTGGAGATCTGGGACCAGTCGGGCGCCAAGATCGACCCGATGCCCTACTTGGCCGCCAAGGGAGTGCCCCTGGAGTGGGGCCCGTCGGCGCACTGACATTCCCTGTCCGGCTTGATATTCCGATCAGCGCACGGTTGCGCGCAGCGAAGCCTCCCGCGTCCCGGTGACGCGGGAGGCGGTTCGCGTCCTGGTCTCGTAGAGCTGCCCCACGGACACCGGTCGGTCGCTAGGCTCGGGCCGTGATCGAGCTGGGCGACATCTTCGAGCCTGGGTCACCGCACGGCCGCGCGTACGCCGTGCTGGTGCACCATCCGCGGTCGAGTCTCGCCGATATCGCGCAGTACCTGGGCGTTTCGGAAGACCTCGCCGCGGACTCGCTGGATGTGTTGTGTGAATTGCACGCCGCGGTCCGCGTCGAGTCGCCCGACGGCGAACCGCTGTGGGACGCGCACGCGCCGGAATCGTTGTCCGAAGCCGAGGCTCGGCGCAGGCAGCAGGAGATCAACCAGATGCACGCCGCCGCAGCACGCTTGAGCGAGACGTTCCGCTCGGTGCGCCGCTCGCCCCGCGGCAACGGCGCGGTGGTGCCGGTGTACGAGCGGCTGGAGATGCTGGCGGATTTCGAGGAGATGCAGACCGGCGCGCGCAGCTGCGTCAAGCTGGTCGAGCGCGGGCCCTATCTGAGCGATCCCGAGCGCGAGCGCCAACTGTTCGAACTCAAACGCGCCAGGCTCGCCGACGGCATCCGCTACCAGACCTTGTATCAGGACACCGTCTATCAGGACCCCGAGCGCCTGCGGCACGCGCTGTCCACCAACGCGGGCGGTGCGCAGGCCAGAACCCTGCCCGAGCCGCCGCTCAAATTGATCATCAGCGACGACGAGCGGGCCAGCCTGGTGCTGCACGCCGACGAACGCAGGCCCGACCCGATGGGTCTGCGCATCACCGGTTCCCCCACGCTCGAGTTGTTGATCAAGACCTTCGACGTGCTGTGGACGATGGCGGCGCCGATCTCGGTGAACCCGGCCGCGGAGGCGCTGGACGAACGCGACCGTGCGATCCTGACCCTGATGGGGCTCGGCGCGACCGATGACACCATCGCGCGGCGACTCGGGATGTCCCGACGGACGGTGGTCCGCCGGACCGCACGGCTGCTGGAGCGCCTCGGGGCGAGCACCAGATTCCAGGCGGGGGTGCAGGCCACGCGGCGCGGATGGCTGTGACCAAGCTCACCGATTCGGGCACTAGTGCAACACGATGGCATAAGTACCGATATAACGGCAGGGATCAGGCAAGACACCGATTCCAGGGGGGCGGATGGTGTCCTACGAGAGGACAGCACTCGACAAGGGGGATGCGGACCGTACCGACGGCATCCGCGGCAATCCAATACAGCGCGCGGGTTCAGTGGTCAGCCCCTTATATGATTGCTCGGTCCGCGCTGGCCCCGGATAACAAGCCCTGAGCAGGGTAGAGCCCGGGTCCTGGCTCGATCCGAGAGGTGAATGCACTCGAATGGAAACCGCCCGTCGCTCTGCTCGCGGTAGCCGTCGCCGCAGGTCGGGCAGTCCGCTTTTCGCGCAGCTGCTCACCGCCGCGGTCGAGTCCGCCGCCACCGAGGTCGCGATCCGGTTCAACCCCACGGGGGACCCGGCCGACGATCGGGAGCTCACCTACGCCGAGCTGGACGCGGCGTCCTCGCGGCTGGCCAGGGAGCTGATCGAGCGCGGTGTCGGGCCCGGCGACGTGGTCGCCATCGGAATCTCGCGCAGCGTGGAGTCGGTGCTCGCCGTCTGGGCCATCGCCAAGACCGGCGCGGCCTACGTGCCGGTGGATCCGACCTATCCCACCGACCGGATCAATCACATCGTCGCCGACTCCGGCGCCACGGTGGGTCTGACCACTTCGGCGCACCGCCCGGTGCTCGGCACCGGTGTGTACTGGATCGAACTGGACGACCCGGTGCAGGCCGCGCGCATCGCCGCGCGCCCGGAGCACCCCATCTCCTACACCGACCGGGTCCGTCCGCTCGACGAGCGGCACCCGGCCTATGTCATCTACACCTCCGGCTCCACCGGCAAGCCCAAGGGCGTCGTGGTCACGCACAGCGGTCTGGCCGGGCTGGTCGCCGCGGAGCGCGAGCACTACGGCGTGACGGAGGACTCGCGCGTTCTGCACGTCTGCTCGCCGAACTTCGACGTCTCGGTGCTGGAACTGCTGCTGGCCTTCTCCTCCGGAGCGACGCTGGTGATCGCGCCGCCGACGGTGTTCGGCGGTTTCGAGCTGGCGGATCTGCTGAGGCGCGAGCACGTCACGCACATGCTCATCACGCCGGGCGCCCTGGAATCGGTGGATCCGGCCGGACTGGACGACCTGCAGGCCGTGGTGGTGGCAGGTGACAAGTTCGGCCCGGAACTGGTCGGACGCTGGGCGGCCGAGCGCGAGTTCTACAACGGCTACGGGCCCACCGAGGCCACGATCCTGGCCACCAGCACGCCGCCGATGACGCCGGGCGAGCCCATCACGATCGGCACGGCCATCCCGGGCGTCGGCGCGTTCGTGCTGGACTCGCGGCTGCGGCCGGTTCCTGCCGGGGTGGTCGGCGAGCTGTATCTGTCCGGTCCCGCGCTGGCGCAGGGCTACCTCAACCGGCCGGGCCTGACCGCGGAGCGATTCGTCGCCAGCCCGTTCGGCGCCGACAGCGGCAACCCGGCGGCGCGGCTGTACCGCACCGGTGATCTGGTGCGACGCACCGAATCGGCCGGCCAGGACGGCGGCGTCATCGAATACCTGGGCCGCTCGGACTTCCAGGTGAAGATCCGCGGTTTCCGCATCGAACTGGGCGAGATCGACAACGCTCTCACCAGCCATCCGGATATCGACTTCGCGGCCACCCTGGGCAAGGCGCTGCCATCGGGTGCGACCGCACTGGTGTCGTACGTGCTGCCGCGCCCCGGCGCCGACCTGGACACCGACGCGGTCGCCGAGTACATCGGT
>NZ_JBJZOK010000073.1:0-6557 GCF_047200615.1 Nocardia sichangensis | reverse complement strand
ACCCGGACGTGGCTCATCGGCCAGACCGGCTAGACCGTGCTCGATGAACCGGCGCCGCCACTTCGCCACAGTCATCGGCGTGACGCCTACCGCAGCAGCGACATGCGCGTTCGCCGCACCCGGCTCCGCGCACGCCAGCACGATCCGGCACCGCAACGCATACGCCTGCGTCGACGTCGCCGCCCGCGCGCCCCGCACCAACTCCCGACGCTGCGCCTCGGTCACCACCAAATCCGGCCCCGACCTCGGCCGCCCAGTCCTCGCCACCGCAGAATCCTACAATTACATAACGGATTTCAGGCGCGGAACACTAGGTCTCGCGCCCAACCCGATTGTGATGTGGCATCACGATAGATAGGTGGTCACGCTCCGTACACCCCAGCAGATCCAGGAGCAGCCTGGCCGAGCGGCTGATACAACAGGTCACACACTGTCATCGCCCTTTCCAATGTGGCGCGCGCTTCTCCGCGAAGGCCAAGATCCCCTCGGTCGCGTCTTCGGCCTCCAGCGCGGTACGTGCTATTGCCATCTGCTTATCCCACGCCTGGTTGCTGGTCCAGTCCGCCGAGCCGGCGACGATCTGCTTCGTTGCCGCCAACGCGGTTGGCCCGTTACGTAGGAGCATGTCGGCCAGCCTGCGCGCACGCGGCAAAGCGTTGCCCACTGCCGTCACACGATTAACTACGCCCCACTGGTACATGATTTCGGCATCGACCGGATCGCCTGAGAGAGCAATTTCTAATGCGGCATGGTAAGGCATTCGACGTGGCAACCGGAACAAACCACCGCCGACTGCCACGAGATTGTATTTTACCTCGGGCAAACCGAATTGGGCCTCATACGAGGCGACTATTAGATCGCAGGCGAGTGCCACCTCGAAGCCTCCGCCGAGAGCGGAGCCTTCGATTGCCGCGATGACCGGCTTGCGGGAAGGTCGAGCCAACATCCCGAAATTTCCACGGCGCGCGGTAGTGGCCTGTTCGCCGCGGGCCAATGCCTTGAGGTCGGCGCCAGCGCTGAAATTTCCACCCGCGCCGTGAATTATAGCGAGCCACAAGCCATCGTCGTCGTCCAACATGTCATGCGCCGTGGCCATCGCCTCCGACATGGCGTCATCGAATGCATTGCGGACGTGTGGCCTGTTCATCGTGATGATCAAGCAGGCTCCGTCGCGTTCGGTCAGGATCGGGGATTCAGTCATAGCGAGAACGGGAAACCTCCGTTCACCGGATAGGTTTGCCCGGCGACCCAAGAGCTTGCGTCGCTCGCCAGCTGCCCAGCGCCGGTAATCACGACGACCCCGTGAGGTCGAGGATGTCAATCATATGCTTCGTTCCTGTCCTTCCCAATATGGCTGCCTTAGTTGGCGCTTGAGGATCTTCCCCATGGCATTGCGCGGTAACTCCTGGATGAACTCCACCGAACGTGGGCACTTGTATGACGCGAGCTGTTCGCGGCAGTGCCGGAGGAGTTCCGCCTCGCCGACCGAGTGACTCGGCTTGAGCTCGCAAAATGCCTTCACCTGCTCCCCGAAGTCGTCGTCCGGGATGCCGATAACCGCTGCGTCCTGGATGGCCGGGTGCTTCAGCAGAGCAGCCTCGACCTCCGCCGGGTAGATATTGACACCGCCTGCAACGATGAGGTCCTTGGCACGATCGATTAGATACAGATAGCCTTGTTCATCGACTCGTCCCACGTCGCCGACGCGAAAGAAGCCTTCCGCGTCAAGATCTTCCGGGCCGAGCGGCGGGGCGTTCAGGTAGCCGCTGATAGCAAGGGGGGACCGCACCCAGACCTCACCGACGCTACCCGGCGCCAGCACAGACCCATCGCCACCCCGCACACTGATTTCGACGTGGAGGTAGGGGCGGCCAGATGATCCCGGCCGGTCAACGGCCATCCCCGGAGTCAGCGCTGTCACCATGCCCACCTCACTGGCACCGTAACCTTCATAGAGGCATGGCCCGAATGTCGAATTGATCCACTGCTTTAGGGAAGAAGCAGTCGGCGCACCGCCGATCGACAGCACCCGGAGGGAGCCGACGTCGTAGCGCGCGAAGATCTCAGGCGGAAGCGCGGCGAGTCGTTTGAACATCGTTGGTACGCCGGTCCAAAAGCTCACCCGGTGTGCTTCTATCAATTGCAGGACCTGTTCGGGATCGAACCTTCGCAGCAAGATCATCCGGTTGCCCAGCGCCTCGGCGGCTCGGACTATCGCCGGACCGACCGAGTGGCTCATCGGCATTGTCACTAGCACGACGTCACCCGAGATCTGGGCACCGTGTTGTGCGACATCAGCTTGGTATTCGGTAAAAGCTTGTTCCTGCCCAGGCCGGGGCTGGATCACTACCCCCTTAGGCCGCCCAGTGGTTCCGGATGTGTAAATCACCAACGGGGCGGGGGCTTTTGCGACACGAGGAGGTACCCCGGCAACGTCCAACATTTCCGCGAACGCTGCCGCCCCGTCGCCGCTGTAATCAATTCCGACGAGCATCAGCGGAGCGATCGCGGTCACCGCATCGAGAAAGGGGGTGGGATCGGGATCATCGAAGAAGACCGCACGTGCACCGCTGTCGCGGAGAATTTCAGCCGCCTCGCGTGGCGTCAACCGCCAGTTCAGCCCCAAGAGCCGGCAGCCGATCTTCGACAGGGCAAGGTCGATGATCGCCCACTCGATACGAATGTGTGTCCGCACAGCGACGATGTCGCCGACTCCCACCCCCCGCCGGCACAGCGACTCGGCGAGAGCATCAGACAGCGTGTTCAGCTGCCGCCAGGTCAGTGACCGATCACCTTCAATGATCGCGATCTCATCCGGCCGGGCGTCCGCCCAATGCGCTACGTCCGCGTACGCGCTGCCACCGTGAGCGGACGGTAGCCGCCCGGCCGCGAGCTCGTCGTCGGTTCCCACTCCAGGACCTGACACCACGAACACCTCCAGAGATTTGCTGTCTGCATAACCAATATGTATCATAGCAACGCATCGATGACTCGTCGATGACCACAGTCACGGCTAGGAAGCCTCAATGCCTCGACCAGGATCCACCCACCCAGCGAGGCGCTCGACCGCGCGGCGCGCGCTGAGATCGCCACCACCCTCACCCGGCGCGTCATGGATATCGCGGCCGGCAGACCCGCCCACCGCCGACCGCGCTGGACATCGCCTGGCTCAGGTTCGACGACTGAAGCGAGAACGGGATCCCAAACAGCGAACCCGAATCAAAGAACAGTAATTTTCCGGATCAGTCGGAAAGACCCTCGACACTGTTATCCAAAGATCGCGGCGCCAGTCATAACATGCGGAATCGACGAAGGTTGTTAGCCACTTTTCGAAATGGTGACGAAAACAATAAGTGAAGACAGGCTACAATCTTTCGGTATCGAAACGGTGCTGCGCAGCGACGTCGCGCAGCCACGTCAGCGCCTTCTGAGCAGAGCGAATTCTGTTGGTCCGCTCCAGATCGGCTCCCTCGACAAGCTGGAGCCCGTCCTCGGCAATTTTTCCAAAGCTGGCCAAACTTTCCACCTTTTGTTGTATTACCATATACCAGGCATTGTCCTCGATCCGATAGTACGCGGTACGCTCCCCAGGGATGCGAACCTTCCGAATAAGGCCTATCGTGGTCAGCAAACGCATATTAGACGTCAATGACGCTCGACTGGCATGAATTGCGTCCGCGATCTGGCCAGCCGACTGCTCCGGTGGATCACAGATCATCAGCAATCCGAGGATGCGGCCGGTGATAGGGGTGAGACCCCACTCTTCGACGCAGAACGCCGCCACACGCTCAATCCAGCGCAGCGTGTCATTCTGTTGATCGTCACCTGGCACCGCACATCCTCCTCAATGTCAAAGATCCTGCCTACTGTGCCATGGCGACCGATCCCGGGAAGACCTGACCGGTCCGCAGAGAGCAACATCCCACCAGCCACTGGAATGCAATCTGCCATCTCATCCTTTACATGGCTAGCAATTTCAGGAAAGACTGAAATCGTCAGCATGTGGCGGCTGGGAGGTTTGGTATGGCCCTGGTGAGGACCACTGGGCTGTTGCCGGTAGCGGCTGGGTTCCTCATGGTGCACCCTGGCGCGTCTGTGCGGCTCGCCAGCCCACCGACCGCTACCGCCGCAACCCGCACCTTCCTGATCACCTGCGGTGCGGCCTTCAATAGGCTGACGGTGATCGTCGGTTTATCGACCGATCGGATTATGTCGCGTTGACCGATTGTGACTTTTGCCTGTATCGGTCGGCGGCTCCGGGGCTGCCTGGGCCTGGCGTGAGTTTCGAGAGGCAGATGTCGGCGGGAATCGAGCGGCGCGAAGACAGCGACGGCTCGGACCATCGGAGGCTGCGGCGCACGCTGCGCGCCACGGCTGCGGTCAGCCTCTCGGAGGTCGAATGGATCCGCCGGACGCGGGCGACCGGGACCGTCCTGCGGCCCCGGGTCAGTGTCGTCGACGGTTATGTCGCGGGCTACACCGCCCAATGGCGTGATGCCCACAGCGCACGCCTCGGTCCGGCGATCACCGACCTCGAGGTCGGCGCAGGACTGCACCTACCCGACCTGCGGGACGGGTGGGAGGACGACGCGCACGCGGCGGCGGACGCGCAGACCGAGTGGAAACTCCCGCGTTCGGTGGCGCCGTCGCCCAGGGAAACGGCGGTGTCGGCCGACACCGAGTTGTGGACATACGCCCTGGCTGAAGCACGGGGTTTCAACGAAACGCTGGCAGTTGTTCCGAGCATGGATCGCTCGACATGGCGGTGGGCGGCAGGCCGGGTCGCCGGGGTGCTGGCGCTGTGGTCGTGGCGGATCGAACCGGACGCGCTAGGAGCTTTCGCCGTCGCCGCGCACGAAGTCGGAAAGTCCGCACTCGCTGCCGGAAGCCGCGCCCGCCCGCACATCTTCCGACCGCCCGCGCCGGACCTGGAACAGACGGCGTTTGTCCTCGCGCAACTGTGCAGGGAAGTTCATGATCCACCCACCGAATCCGATCTGGTCGGCGCGCTGATCACCAGTATCGCCGCGATAATCAAGGCGCATCGCGGACGCGGGGAAGTGGCGCGTGCGTCGAGCATCTACGCCACCGCTGTGGGCCCTCTCAAGTGGATGGAACACGACATCCGCACCACCGTCCCGACCTCGGTGATCGGCTGCCATCTGCGGCTCGGGCACGCATCACCGTCCCAGCCGAGTTAGCGCCGCCCCCGCCATCGGTATCCAAGGAGACAGTCTCCCGGATCACCGACATTGATGATGAGATGTGTTCCCGCCCGGGTCGTTGCTCAATCACTGACTGACGCCCTGCTGGGTTGTCCTTACTTTGGTCCGCCGGCTCGGGTGGAAGCGCCCTTGAGCGCTCCGGCCGGGGAGGGATGACCTAATAGGGGCCTGGTTGCGCCTCGCCAATGTCTTGTCTGCCTGTCCGCCCGGTGTGCTGACATCCACCACTGACGAATGGCAGGACCAGCGAGGATGCACGACACGAACGAGATCATCGGCGGCGCCGACACTCATGCCGACACCATTGACGTCGCGGTGATTTCGCCGACCGGTCGGCCTGTGGCCGATCACGAGTTCGCCACCACGGCGGCCGGGTATCGTGCTGCCATCAAATTCCTCACCGGCCACGGCGTTGTTCGTGTCGTCGGCGTGGAAGGAACCAGTAGCTATGGTGCCGGATTTACCAGAGCGCTGGTGGCGGAGGGAATGCCGGTCGTCGAGGTCTGCGGGCCCGACAAGGCGACACGGCGTCGACGCGGCAAGTCCGATGCGCTGGACGCGTATTCGGCAGCCCGGGCCGCGCTGTCCGGCCAGGGGGTGTCCGAGCCGAAGGATGAGCGGATCGGTGTATAAAACTGACGGAGTTGCTTGACACTCGGACCCTCTGAACCGTAGGGAGATTCGGGTGAGCGAGCCTGTCATGGACCGCGAGGTGCGTCGGCGCCTGGCGGTCCTTCGTCATGTCGAGGAAGTCACCGGCAACGTCGCGATGACCTGCCGGTACTTCGGCATCAGCCGTCCCACGTACTACACGTGGCTGCGACGATATGAGACCGAAGGTGTGGACGGACTGCGCGAACGGTCACGGCGCCCGCGGACCAGCCCGACCGCGACTCGCGCCGAGGTCATCGAGAAGATCATCCATCTGCGCCAGCATTACCACTTCGGGCCGGACAAGATCCGCATGTACCTCGAGCGCTACCACGACATCAAGATCAGCAAATCCGGCGTCTGGCGCATCCTCAAACGACTCGACATGGGCCGGCTGCCGGCCTCCCAGCGCTACCGCCACGACCGCCGCTGGAAGCGATACGAGAAGCAACGCCCCGGCCACCACGTGCAGATCGACGTCAAGTTCGTCGAACCCCTCCCCGCCAAGCCCGGCACCCCGACGGTGAAACCGGTTGGCCGGCGCGGGAAGTTCTACCAGTTCACCGCGATCGATGATTGCACGCGGTTGCGGATCTTGAAGATCTATCCGCGCAACAACCAGAAGACCGCGATCCAGTTCCTGGACTACGTGCTCTCGCAGCTGCCGTTCGCTGTCGAGAC
>NZ_JBJZOK010000072.1:0-7032 GCF_047200615.1 Nocardia sichangensis | reverse complement strand
GTCTCAACCTGGGGATTTCCGTGAGCGCCGACGCTGTGGGCAACCTACCGCCGCACCCAGGGTGTCCGGCATATGTTCGGCGCGCTGGACCTGCGCACCGGGCAGCTGTACTACCGGATCCGGGACCGGAAACGATGGACCGAGTTCCTGGCCTTCCTGAAATCCTTGCGGGGCCGATGGCAGAGCCAGAAACTGTATCTGATCTGCGACAACTACTCGGTCCACAAACGGGCCGAGGTCCGCGCGTGGTGCGCGGGCAACGCCGTGGAGCTGGTGTTCCTGCCCACCTACTCGTCGTGGCTGAACCGCATCGAGTGCGAGTTCGCCGCCTTGCGGTACTTCGCGCTCAACGGCACCGACCACCGCAGCCACGACGAACAGGACGACGCGATCGGCACCTACGTCCCCTGGCGCAACCAGCACGCCGGACCCGTCCGCGACTTCGCGGTCGGATCCAAGATACGACGACCCGATTACCTACCCAAAGTTGCCTGACGCGGCACTAGCAGCTGGCGTTCCTTGCGGAGCGTCCCAGTTGCGACCGCATCGGCGGTTGATACCGGGGCCGTTTCACTATCGATTGAACGGTGCTTGCGTCAGCACTGCAGAGTCTTCGCCGACCTCGCTGCCGCAATCGAGTTCGGAGCGATTGACGCAGAATTCACGGCGCGCTTCGATCCCGGCATCGGCGCCGACTGCGAGGACGACCTGGGTGATACCGGAGATCGTCAGGCGTCCCCGTTGCCCGGTCCACGGTGGTCCAGGCCGGTCGCCGCGGATCTCGATGCACGCCGAGAGCCGGTCGCGTGCGACGGCGGGCAGAGTGACGTCGTGTACTTCGTCGCCCATGCCCCGCGCAGGGTGATTCGCCCGGTACTGGTGATCGCGATGTCGTCGAGGTCGAGCCGTTGGCATTCCTCCACGCGGGCGCCGGCGTAAAGCAGGACGGCGGTGATCGCGGCGTCGCGTACGCCGCGGCGCAGCGAGGCGTGTTTCGACCTTGCCTTGCTCGGCGGGCGAGAGCGCGTCTGGTTCGCCGGGGCGGGGCACCCGGGCGCGTTTGACGGAGATCCGCAGTTGCGGGCCACGCCTGTAGAGCAGGGTGACCGCGGCCAAGCCCCGGTTGATGGTGGCGGGGCTCGACTTCTTGCCGCGCAGCCGATGCCGCCGCCAGGCGGTCATCGCGGCCTCAGCGCCGACGACATCAGCGAAGCGTCCGGATAGTCGGCGGCCGCCAATTCCAGCCAGGCGACATGATGGTCGCCGCGCTGCGCGCGTCGCGCCAGCCGGTGTTCGCGATCAACCCGATGGCGGTGGCCCGCCACCACCAACGCCACTCCATGGCCCGTGCCAAGTCCGATCATTCCGACGCGATGACTCTAGGCAACATCTTGCGCGTCGACGCGCACATGCATCGCCGGCTGCCAGCCGACAGCGAACGCGCCCAAGCCATCGCGCTGCTCGCCCGCCGCCCAAACGGACGCGGGCCGACAACGCACCAAGGCCAGCAACGAGCTCAGATCTTTGCTGCGCGAGTACTGCCCTACCTTCCTGGATGTCTTCGCTGGCAAATCTGCCACCAACCTCGCCAAACCCGAAGCGCGCGCCGTCCTGGCAATCGCTCCCACCCCTGCCCACATCGCCAAGTTCACCAAGGCCCGCATCATGGCCGCGCTACGCGGAGCAGGCCGCCAGCGCGGCCTCGACGCGGTTCGCCACCGAAATCCTCGACGGGTTGCGGAACCCCAGCTGCGACAGTCGGAACTCATCGAGAAGGCGATGGGCTGCCAAACCCATGCGCTATTGGCTACCCTCGACACCGCCTGCGCTGGCGCCGCCGACCTCGAACGGGCCGCCGTCAAAGCATTCCAGCCAGCATCCTGACTACGCCGTCATCACCAGCTTCAAAGACCTGGCCGACCTCACCGGCAAGACGATCTCCATCACCCACCGCCGCTTTTAGAACCATCGGAGGTCTTCGGTGCTGGCACGCAGGACTCCTGGCCCAATAGGACCACGCGCTCAGAGCCCTCCAAGGACGCGGGGGAGCCTCCACGGTCTATCGGTTCTGGACTCTGTCGATCTCATCACCGAGATGCGTCAGAGACTCATATAACGCGCGTTTCCCGTGAACGAGCCGATAGGCGATGATCTCGTCCTTGTCCAATACGCCTAGCCGCAACAAATCATGGAGACACAGACGCAACTCCCGCTTCCCGGGCGCGTCGCGCCAACCGTCGCTGCCCAGCCGGTCGATCCGCTCCAGGATCCGCTGATGCTCCGCCGATCGCGCGCTGGAGTGGATCTTCAGCTCGACCAAGTCGAAGGCGCCGATCTCCTCTGCCCAGCGGACACAGCGAAAGGATGGATCCTCGACAACCGCGATCGGGCGATCCTGGACGTACCTCGTCGCCAGCTCGAGTTGCTTCAACCCTGGGGCGTACACCAACGCCGGGTGGCCATACCCGATCCGTACTTCATGCTCGTTCTGGGGACTCAGGACCGTCCTGTTGTCGGCGTACCGTTCCAGAACACCGGAGTAGCCGAGGGTTCCCTTCTGCGCAACGACAACAATCGCATCGGCGGCGGCACCCACCTGCCCGAGGAACTCGGTCGCCAACTCCACCGCTGAATCGAAACCGACTTCAGCACGAAACGGTACGTATGCAGCACGTGAAAGAACAGTCGTACAGGAGGCATCACTCAATATTGCGTCAACTTACCCACCGACATGTCCTCACGGCATTCGACGTCACATTTCCTCGATTCTTTCGCACTAGACCCAGCCCCGCCCGGACATTGCAGCTTGTACAGCTGCCGACGCTATTCCGACGCTATCGACCGACGGCTAATACCGCAGTCCCCTAGTCCCCCTCCTATGGAGAAAAGGAGGGGGACTAGGGGACTGTGTGCACAAGCCTTCAGGACGGACCGCCCGGCCACACGCCAGTGGCAACTTCCTGTCATCGCAGTATGCCGAGCCTTCCCGAACGCCGACCTGCAATGTTTCGGCAATACCGCTGTGTAGCGCACTCACGACACGACTGCGCACGCAATAGAACTGTGTCTCGGGACAGCACCCAACGACTCGGCAGGACACCTCTCCTCCGCCAGCTTGTCCTGACCGCTACGAGCAATCTGCCGGAACCCTAAGGCTCCACGCACCTGCGCCCCGTGAACCAGAACATGCGCTTATCGACGGGCCCACCGCCGAGGTACCCAATATGAAGCGCGGGTCGAAGAACTCTATGGTGATGGTCGACAGAAACGACTCATCGGCCCGGCCACCGAGATATCTAATCGACGACCCAGACCACAGACCGGCGGGCTACACCACGAGTGCGAGGCGCAAATCTGCCGAGACTTCGTTAAACGCTCGTCAACTTTTGATATGGCATAGCCAGCCACGATGCCACCATTTCTCCTGGATTCGCGCCACAACCGGTTGACCGTCAGCCTCAACACGTGGAGGTTCATCGAACATCCTATTTGACTTCGACTCCTGGTGTTCGCCAGCGAGCGATAACGCGAACGCTGGTCAAGCCTAAAGGGCATCCTGACGCCGACCGCGTTTCCGTGATGACGAAAGGCTCCGGGCGGGCCCGTTTGGGCAGACCCAATTCGCATGCGTGCGCATCATGATGAACGCTCTTCCGGAAGCGCTTCTGGAGGCTGCATCTCACGCCGGCGTGGGAGCGGGTCTGCGGTCACGCTACGCAACTCGACACGGTCATCGTGCGGTGTGCTTGTCGGTCGTCCCGATGTCGCGTCGTCCGGCGCGAACACCGCCGACCGACCCGGGACGGCCTTGTCCGGCGCGGATACGGTGGGCCGACTTGGCTTGGCCGGACCGGTCTCGGCTGTCTTCGACCAGGGAGTCCTCATAGTTACGAACTCGGACTCTGTGTTTGGACGATTTGCGCTCCGCCTAGCGGCGCGGCGCAGCGACGCTTTCGCCGGTAGTCCGGCCGAGTTGCCGGTATCCTTGAGGCGTCCCCAAGGTGAAGTGGCATTATTGGGAGACGTCCGTCCGCGGGCTTCAGTCCCGCCGGTCACACTAGCCGGCAGGGTCGTGGAAATCGGGGCCGCTCCGCGAGTTTCGAAAGATCCGGGCTTATCCGTTACTTGTGGATTCTGAACCGAATCAATATGTGGCGCGACATCTGCGGAACGTATCGTTGAATCAGCTGGCGCGGCGGCCAGCCTGCTGGTCACCACTGGCTCCGAGGTCGTTTCGGCCAATGGCAGAGCAGTACCGTCGCGGCCTGTCGGCGGAACTGCTGCTTCCGCCGTGGGAGCAGGTTCTGCCCCCGTTGGCACTGCCCGAGGATTCAACGGGGCTGCTCTGTCGCCGATTCCGCTTGCAACAGAACGTTTTGGTTCCGGCGTAGCCAGGCGATTGCCTGAACTCTCATGGAGTTTGGTACCCACCGCCGCTTCCTCGCTTGCAGCCGCAGGAACTCTCGTGACTGCTCCGTCCTTCCCAACCGCCGTGGCGGCTGGCATGGCGTTTAGCGAGCGTGGCTCGATCAGCTCTTGCGAAGGCCGCATCACTCGCACATTCTCGCCAATCGGAGGCTGTAGCGAAGCAGTATGCGGAACCGTCGGTCTGCGCAGATTCGTAACAGACGGTTCGCCGAGGGGGCCAGCAGTAACGAAATCCAACGCGGCGACGTTGTCCGCGAACTTCGCAGAGTGCTCAACGATCTCGTCAGCGTACTTGTCGAGTAGGTCGGCGTACCGCAGCACCTCGTCGGGCTCGATGTACAGCGGCCGCGGGGACGAGCCAGAGGGCGGGACCTTGAGTATACTGGCCGCTGTCCCGTATACGACATGGTTGATCATGCGCTCTACTGTGGCCTCGAAGGGCTCGATCGCCCTACCGATCACTTCGGACGCGACATATCCCATGAGCATCTGCTCCATCGCAGTCAGCAGTCGGCTCGCAGCGGCGCGGTACGCCATTGTAAGAGCCGCCGATCCACCGAGCGTCGCCGCCGTGGCTGCCATCAGACTGGCGTAGCTGGCGGCCAAAGCGGCCAGTTCACCCAGTACTGCAACCTTAACCACTGCGATCACTTCGGCAGCGTATTCCAGCGCCTTCCCCACAAACCGGCACGCCTGATCGAGATCGCGCATATGAGTGGCACTCATACGCGCCCAGGAGGCAACCAGCTCCTCATATGAATCACCCGAATACACCGAGCTCATATCCCTGATCGCGCCGGTTGCCGACTCATACGTAGTCGCCACGTTTGTAGCGAAGTCCTGAACCTGCCGCCCAAGCTCGCGCACCTGATCTTCATCGACGTCCGGGTATGGAACGCCGAGGAAGTTCAGAAAGAGAGCCACCTCGTGTGGAATCTTTATACCCATGCGGGAACCCCTCGGCCGGTCCGTCTATTCGCTTCGCGAAATAGTGAGCGGCGCCCATCTATTAAGATTTGCATGGAAGCGCAAGATGCATGTGTTGACGGATTAGTTTTCGGGCCAGACCATTTCATCTCCGACTGCCGACCGTCAACCATACTTCAGATCTACGGGTCCCCGACATCTCCAGTCGAACTCATCCCGCAGGGTCGCCCGGAGCACCGCCAATGCCTTCAGTAGCGGCCGGATGCGTAGCCCCGAGTATGCGAGCAGTAATCATGGTAGCAATGATGGTCGATCGGGTGGCACCATTGCGAATATTTGGCCACTTGTTGCCACCGCCAGCGGCGGCAACGAAGCCCATGTGCCGATGTTCACAGTCGGGTGCATAGATCGTGTCGTGGACATTCGGCTGCCAGGTGAGCATGAGTTATGTCCGCGATGAGGAGTTCAGTCTACCGAGGAGGCGCTGGCAATGTTGAAGCATATCGATGTACCGGCCTCGACAAGGGTGGCGGTATTTAGCGTGTGCGAGTTGCCACGCATACGGCCCCGGTGGCGCAAGACCCAGCACTCAATCACGTTCAATCGTTCGCGACCGATGACCGATATCGTATATGATCTCATACAGGCATCGCGCGTTTCGGGAACAGAGTTCCACAGATCCGACGCCTCACGCAATGCCAGCGGCAAGGAACTGGAGCTCGCATGCATACCGAAGGCCGTGGATTATTTCACATCGTTTGGGTGCATAAGACGGCCAAGTGGGTCGACTTCCATTGATCGCGCCTCCCATGGCATCCATCGATCAGTCCTGTGCGACAGCCTGATTGTGCATCATGGTCGCCGTGGCGACGCTGGCAGATGATCGGTATCAAGTTCTGACGGACAAGCAGTGGGGGCTGCCCAAGCTGCTGCTACCGAAATCCAAGGGCCACGTGGGTCGTTACTTCACCAATAATCGCCTGATGGTGGAGGGGATGCTGCATCGGCTTCGGACCAGCCTGCCGTGGCGGGACCTACCAGAAGTCTTCGGACCCTGGCAGACGGTGTGGAAGCGGTGCCGCCGCTATGCCGCCGACGACACCTGGGCAGGGCGCTCACCGCCCTGGTCGCCTTGGCCGATTCCACCGGCAACTTGGACTGGGTGATGTCGGTCGATTCGACCATTGTGCTAGCACATCGGCGTGCGACGACTCGGTGACCGGGCTATGAACCCACCGATCACGCGATCGGGCGCTCCCGCGGCGGGCTGACGACCAAAGTTCATCTGGCCGCAGATGGGCATGGTCACGGCCTGGCAGTGCTGCTCGCACCCTGACAGGCCAACGACTCACCGTTGCTGCCGCAGCTGCTCGACGCAGTCCCGGACCACGCCCATTCCGCAGCGTCGAATCGAACTCTGTTTGCGGCGCAAACGCATCCATACCGCAATCCCTGAACGCCGCGATCGGGTTGCCAATCCCAAACGCAAGGCCCGCGCCGGTAGCCGGGCACCCAGCTTCGACACCGAGATCTATAAACAGCGCAACGTCGTCGAACATGCCTCCAGCACAGCCAAGCACTGGCCACCTGCTAGACAAGCTAGCGATCACCTACCGAGCCGGACTCGTCCTGGCCCTCATCGTCGAATGGATCAAGTCACTGGGAGACTCGGCCGAC
>NZ_JBJZOK010000071.1:0-7468 GCF_047200615.1 Nocardia sichangensis | reverse complement strand
GGATATCAACATCGCGAGTACACCGTGCAATCTATGTGGGAGAGGTTGCCGGCGCGATGGTGATTGGTTGCCGTGATGTGTGCAGCACCTGCGCTCTCGCGCCCAACTGCACTCATCACCGTGGCTATTTTGAGCACGGCGATACTGTCGAACAACGCCCCAGCTTGCTCGCTCTTCCAGCCGTGACTGGTGGGTTGGGAGAATCTACGGCAGTCAACGGCGAAGTCCACGACACCGTGTGTGTATTGGCAGCGAATACGACGCGTCTGCGTGACCGACTTCGACGCGGCGCTCTTCGGTGAAAGTACGGGCCATTGGAACGAAATGGTCCTCTTGAACTACCACTGCCGTCGTCCGGTCGCGGGCTGCACGAATGTTGATGCCGTTAGGCGGCAGAGTCTCCCGCGTTCACCCCGCCGGATCAGAAACATAGCTGTTCGCCACGAACGCCGCTTTGAACTGTTCGGTACGCCCACTGACGACGTTTGGCGCCGGGCATATCGGCGTGCAATAGCTCGGCCAGTTGTGCTCATTCGGCAATCTACCGATTCGTTTGTTTGTACTGTTCGAGCACTTCGGAAGCAATTCGCCCGCGACGGGAGACCTCGATGCCCTCCTTACGTGCCCATTCCCGGATATCGGCCGTCCGAATCCTCTCGGTCGCCGATCTGGGCAAGACGCTACGATCGCGTCGTATCCTACCTACCTTGCGCGCGTGTCGTGTCCACTGCTCGAAGGTATCGCGCAGCGTTTTTGCATTGGGATGCGACAAGTCCAGCTCATAGGTGACGCCGTCGAGTGCGAAACTGACGGTTTCGTCGGCGGGGGACTGACTATCGTAATCGTCGACCATCTCGACAACTACCTTGCGCGCCATACAGGAGATCCTTTCCCGATAGATCGATTGGTGAACAACGGAGGAGCCGTATCCGAATGGTACCAGTCGGGTAGTCGTCATTTTAGCTGAGTCGGCTACGTCGGGTCGACTGTCGCATCTGGTCGAGTGTCGTATCTGCTGGGCATCGCCATGTATCGCTATAACGGTCGGCGATGTGGGATGGCGCACAAAGCGTAGTCGGTCGTGGTCGCGGCAAGGCCGCATTGTGGTGGATGGCAAGAAGCTGCCACATCTCGTGATCGGAGTTCCGTGCTGATCGCGAACACTGCTATGGCAGATTTGCGACCCGGAAGCAGCTGTGGGAATTATCTCGCGCCGCCTGTGATGCGTATGTCCTTCCCTGCGCAAATGCCGAAAACAACGAAGCACTCATACCGATCGCTACCAGCGACGCAGGCCGTGTCGCAAACCTTTAGCAACATCGACCGATGTTGACTTGACTGCCCGGATCAGACGCATCAGCCAGCTCGCCGTGATCGTGCACCCAGTGCGATAGCAAAGCACAACAATGCGATCGAAACCTGAAACGCAGGAAGTTCCGATTTACCATAGGCCGGGTGGTTTACGGAAACCCGGGGAATTTCGTCAGGCAGCCGGGGTCTTTCTGGCTGGTGGTGTGGATGAGGCTGGCGATCGAGCTGCGCCATGGGTGCGAGCCCGCCGCGGTGGCGCAGTAGCTATCGGTGACTTGTTCGCCTCTGTAAGTAGTGGTGCTGGATACGTCGAGGGGTGGGGCAGTGGTGCCGTTTCGTCGGATTGGAGCGATGCCCATGGGGCATCGGGCTGATTCTGTGGTGGGTGCAGCCAGCGGGGGTCGTGGAAACCTCTGGCGGACTGACTGTTGAGTGCGGTCTCAATCGAGGGCGGGAGGGCCGGGCGCAAGCATCGACTTCCGACGAGGTGAGCTCGCGGCCATCCTGGCATGCGAGATCCATATCGGCGGCATCCTCAGCGCTACCGCTGGATATGAGGCGGCAGGCGCGCGCTCACGAAACATATTGACTATTCGTACAACAAGTATCTATGGTGGTGTGCATGGACAATCCTCTGTTCTCGCTTGCCGAGGCATCCGCGCGTGGTCGGCTGGCGAAGCTCGACGGCGGAGTATGCGTCTGCGGCTTCCGATTCTTCCCCATGCAACGCATCGGTTGCGAACGCTGTGGTCGTTACGGCGACCACTTGAAGACTGAGGCTGCTGAGGCCCACGGCACGCTGATCGCCGCTGTGACGGTCCGCTTGGTGACTGATCCTGATTTGCCGGTGCCGTTCACGGCAGGATATGTCCGGCTGGATTCGGGCGTGAAGATCACCGCGATCATCGACGGCGAGACTCCCGCGCCAGGCTCACCGGTCGCAGTGGCCGCACACGACGCGATCGAGATCTGAGATGGCTGTGCAGCTTTCGGACCTCCGACCGGTCTATGTCGTAGGCGTTGGCCTCCACCGATACCAACGTGCGAGTGATGCGCTCTATCCCGCTCTGGGGGTGACCGCGATTCGTGCTGCGTTGGCTGACGCGGGGATGACATGGGAACAGGTGGAGTCGGCATATGTCGGTACGGCGCTGCTCGGCATGGCTGCTGGCCGCCCGATGCTCCGGCACCTCGGTGCGCACGGGTTGCCGATCACCCATATCGAGAATGCCTCTGCTACCGGCTCCAGTGCATTCCGCAGCGCCTGCATCGAAGTGGCCAGTGGGCTGAGTGACGTGGCGCTCGCGGTCGGGGTCGACAAACCTTATACCGTAGAGAATGCGGCCACGCATGCGTCCGAGCGCACAACAGCGGAGAAGGCTGTCGCTCCCTTCGTGCATTTCGCGATCCTCATGGAGGAATACGCGGCGCGCCACGGAAGCGATGCGTCCGACTTCGCCTACGTGGCCGCGAAGAACCTGCGCAACGGCGCCCTCAATCCGTTCGCGCATCGTCAGCGTGCGCAGTCGGTCGATGAGATCCTCGGGAGCAGGAACATCGCCGGCGCTCTCACCTCTCTCCAGTGTTGCCCCGTCAGCGAGGGTGCGGCGGCCGTGCTTGTGGCTTCACGCGATGGCATCGACCGCCTTGGCCTTGGTCTGAACCGTGCCATCCGTGTCGCGGCGTCCGCCTCGCGCAGCGAACGATGGGACGCTGGGGCGAACGCCGATGCGGAGTTGACCGCATTAACCACAAGCATCGCGTTGGCCGAGGCGGGCATAATGCCCCAGGAGCTCGACATCATCGAGCTCCATGATGCCTTTACGGTTGAGGAGCCGCTCTACCTCGAAGCGATAGGCCTTGTCGCGGATGGACAAGCGCTTCCTGCGATCAAGGAAGGCGCGTTCGATATAGACGGAGAATGCGCGGTCAGTCCCTCTGGTGGCCTCCTTGCGATGGGTCATCCAATAGGTCCGACTGGCGTTGGTCAGATTGTCGAGATCGCGACACAGCTTCGCGGCGAGGCGGGAGCGCGTCAGCATAAAGGGGCTCGACTTGGCCTTGCGCACATGGTTGGGCTCGGGGCCGTCTGCTACGTTCATGTTCTGGCGCAGGACTAGGACATATTTCGGGGACTACAGTAGAGGTGGATCAGACGACGATGACGACGGCCCCCATTCCGTCGAACGGTGCCGGGTCGCGGCGAACTCAGGTCGAGCGTCGCGAAGAAGCAGAACGTCGCATGCTCGATGCAGCGGTTACCCTGATCGCGGAGAAAGGGTTTTCAGCGTTTGTCCTGGCTGATGTGGCCGAGGCCGCCGGCTACAGCAGGGGGCTTCCGACCCACTACTTCAGGACGAAGGAGGCGCTGATCTCCAGAGCTGCGGACTGGATCGTGGAGCGGTTCAGGTCCAGAGTCGAAGAACGGCTGACGGAAAGCGGCGGGCTGGGTTCTGTGCTCGCATTCGCTGATCACTACTTGGAGCACGCTGAGGAAGATCCCGCTGAAGCCCGCGCGCTATCGCGAATACTTGCCGAGGCGACGACGAGCAATGCGCTCGGTGACTTCATTCGGCAGTTGAATGAGCGGACGGTTCAGCGGTTGGCCGAAGCCCTCCGTGTCGGCCAAGCTGCGGGCGATGTCAGTCGAGATATCGATCCAGGCATCCAGGGGACACTCATCCTTGGGTTGATGCGGGGAGTGGTCGGCCAATGGCTGCTCGATCCATCTCCAGCCTACATGCAGAATGTGCGGCGCGAGGTTCGCGTCCAGTTGACAAGGGCGCTGCATCCCGCTGGATCACTCGCAAAGTAGCGTTCCATTATCCCGGGCGGGAATGTCTGCTGTAGTCGGAGTTGGTATGGCCGTGTGATTGTGCCGCCGCCCGTGCCCTACCCGCGTCGGCGGCGTCGATCGGCGTTGGATCGGCCCGATACCCGAGTTGGCGCGCGCCATCAGCAGGCGCGGCAGCGATCGCCGCCGCTACAGCTCCTGGGAGGTGCTGGCCACGCATATCCAGGCCATCATCGGCGCTGGTGGCGCGGCTGGCATGCTCGTGCTCGATGTCGATGCGGAACCGGCGCGGACCCAGTTGCTTGCGAGCCTTTGAACGGGCGTCCTCTGCCAAGGAAACGGAACGGGTAGCTGACGGAACACTCTCGCCGAATGCAATCGCTACTTCGCGGCTCGGTCCGCAGGCCCTGATTCTGGGCTACTGAGCGATCTGCTCCCAGTGGGCGGGGGTCAGCACCGGACTAACTCCCTGTATGCGGTGGTATCCTCGCGTCGGTACAACATCTGGATCGAGCCGAAGCTCTTCGAAGGGGTAGCTCGGTGAACGCGGACCCCACCTCCGACGCCGTTAAGTGTATCAACGTAATCGCTTCGATCTCGGCGCCGATGCAGTGTCGCAGCGAACCTTCGATCATCGCCGCAGCCTCCGAGGGGAGCAGGATTTGTGCTGGAATTAGATGCACGCGCTGCGGCGTTCGGTGTGCCAGTGAATTCATCACACACCTGCCGTAGCGTCGGTGGTACTGGCTGATCAGGTGCGACTCCCCGGAGCCGAATTCCTTCGAGTCGATGGGGTAGGAGGTGCCGGTGCCCCACCAGTGCGGATCCCGTGCGGTGAAGGTGGCGTTCAACAGCTTCGTGGTCGCTTGGCGCAGGTTGCTGCGGGGCGATGAAGTGCCGGCGCACATGCCGCAATGCAGCCTCGGGGCTCGGGTTGCTCGCCGGTTTTCACGATCGCGCGAGTTCCGATCTTCGTTCCTGGGCGAACATCCAGGAAGAACCGCAGCAGCGTGTCATGTCGCGTGGATTTACGCGAGGCCACGGCGGTGAACTAAGTATGGAAGTCGGTGGTAAAGTCGGCGTCCTTGAGGTGCCTCAACCTCGCGCGACCTCGTCCTTGAGCGCCTCCATATCCTTCGAGTCGGACTCTTTGCAGCTTCGGGACCTGATCGACTACTCACCGCGGCGCTGCGTCAACCGAACACCACCAGTGATGTGTTCGGCCAGTTCTGCCAGAAATGCTAGGGGCATCCGCCGGTAGCGTTCGAGCACGAGGTGGCGTAGCACAGTGCGGACTCGTGCATGCAACATCTGGTCGTTGGCTTTTGCCTCTTTCGCCAGCTCCCGCAGCGTCTTTCTCCCCGACCACCGGGCACTGGGCCTCACCGACGATGTCGTCGGGGTGATCGATGGCCGCTTCAGCGAGGCGGAACAGGATGTTCTTCTTGCCGCGTGCCCGGCGCAGCTCCTTGGTCAACTCCTTCTTCGCCTGCGGATCCGCACGTGTGCCGATTTGTGCACCAGTCCAAACAGCAAATCCACCAGCGCGGCGGTGATCTCCGACGCTGGCACCCAGCACAACGCCGCTAATAAGGTGTAGCTTGGCCGAAGCTGGCGTGTCCGGCAAGATTGGTCAACCGTGTGACCCACAGCGCACTCACCCGTGAGAGAGTGTGCTGGCAGAACCGCTTCTCGAACGCCGTCCCCACCGATCCGATCAGCCGGTTCGACCCGGCCCGGTGTTGTCTGTTCGATACGCTCGGCCCAGTAGCGCTTCAACCGAACCTCACGTAGCTGCTCGTCGCGCAACTCCACGGGGCGCACCTCGGCGGCGAGCCAACTGATGAACTTGTCCTCATCACCGACGCTGAACTTCGCGGAAGCCGTACGCCGCTCAAATCTGTTTGCGGTGATCCTTCACCCACCAATAGCAGCTCCCCTCAGGGGGACGCCGCCGAGCCCGGGAATCCTGTCGGCCACGGAACTGATCCTCCGGCTGAAACTTCAGCGAATCAGACCGGATCCGAGGGGCGTCTCGGCGGTCTTGTCCCCACCCGATTCCAGTCGTTCCTGACCAGCGTCCACGGCCCGATCAAATCCTCGGTCCACCACTTCTGACACACGCACGAAACTGCTGCCGCCGAAGCTGCTTTGCCATGCCCAAAGGTTCAGGAGTCCGGACTCACTCGTGGAGAACGTCTGTGACGATCATCTTGCTGAATCTGTCCAGATTGCGCAGCGGTACTGACCTGACCCCGTGAGGTCGGTCCATCGACTGTGTGGGTCTTGCGGCCCACGTTGTGGGCGGGAAGGCTCGATGGCGATGACCACGAGGAAGAGGCACACCCCTGAGCAGGTCGTGCGCAAGTTGACCGAGGCTGATCGGCTGCTCGGCGAGGGCAAGGACGTCGCGGATGTGTGCCGGGCGTTGCAGATCACCGAAGCCACCTACTACCGGTGGCGTAACCAGTTCGGCGGACTGAAAGCCGACGACGCCAAACGGTTGAAAGACCTCGAACGCGAGAACACCACGCTCAAGCGGCTTTTGGCCGAAGCGGAGTTGGAGAAGGCGGCGTTGAAGGAGATCGCCAAGGGAAACTTCTAGACCCGGAACGCCGGCGGGCGGCCGTGGCGCATCTGATGCGCCTCATGGGCGTCAGCGAACGGTTCGCCTGCCGGGTGACCGGGCAGCATCGCAGTACCCAGCGCCGTCCTGCGGGCGCGCAGCAGCCCACGGACGGGGATGCCCCGTTGCGGGCATGGTTGCGTGACTGGGCACGCAACCATCCACGTCAAGGGTTCCGTCGCGCCTACCACGACGCCCGCGGCGAGGGCTGGGCGGTGAATCACAAGAAGATCCAACGCCTGTGGCGGCAGGAAGGGTTACGGGTACCGCAGCGACGGCGCCGTAAACGAATCGGTGACTCGACGGTCACGTCGGTGACCGCGGACGCGCCGAATCGAGTGTGGGCAGTCGATTTCCAGTTCGACGCCACCGATGACGGCCGTCCGGTCAAGATCGTGTCCATCGTCGATGAGCACACCCGCGAATGCCTGGGCGGGCTGGTCGAACGCTCCATCACCGCCGACCGGCTCATCGACGAACTCGACCGCATCGCCACCGGCCGCGGATACCCGGCCGCGCTGCGCAGCGACAACGGCCCGGAACTGGCATGCCAGGCGATGCGGGACTGGGCCGGTGAACGCGTCGGCCTGGCGTTCATCCCACCCGGACAGCCTTGGCGCAACGGCTACATCGAATCGTTCAACGGCCGACTGCGCGACGAATGCCTCAACATCAACAACTTCTGGTCGCTGACCCAAGCCCGCGTCGTGATCAGCGACTGGAAGGACGACTACAAC
>NZ_JBJZOK010000070.1:0-8886 GCF_047200615.1 Nocardia sichangensis | reverse complement strand
AAACCTTTTCTGTTCGCTGGCCTCGCCCATCGCGCTGGCCTTCCTCACCGCCTACCCCACACCCCAATCGGCCGCGAGGCTCGGCGAGGTCCGCATGGCCGCATTCCTACGCAGGAACTCCTACCGCGGCGGAAAACCCGCCGCACTGCTGCTGGCCCGGTTACACGCCGCTGCCGTTCCGGCCGCCCAGCTACCCACCGACACTCTGGCACTGATGACCGGAACTCAAGTCACGTTGCTGCGCGGCATCCAAACCGCCATTGCCGATCTGGAAAACCTGATCAGGCAACGCGTCGACGAGCACCCGAGAGCCCCACTGCTGGCCGCGCTCCCTGGCGTCGGCACCATCAACCTGGCCCAATTGCTCGCCGAGATCGGTCCGATCCTCGACCGCGTCGACACAGTGGACCAAGCCGGCGCCGAATGCGGCGTCACCCCGGTTACCAAAGCCTCGGGCAAGACCAGCGGAGTCTACTTCCGCTGGGCAGCCAACACTCGGGCCCGCAAAGCCATCACCGCCTTCGCGCACAACGCTCGCATGCAATCACCGTGGGCTGCAGAGCTTTACAGTAATGCCCGCGCACGCGGCAAACGCAACCCGCATGCCACCCGCATCGTCGCCCGCGCCTGGCTCCGCGTCATCTGGGCCTGCTGGCATCACGGCACTCCCTACGACCCAGCCATCCACCATGCCGCACAACGCCGCACAGCATGACGACTTGACTCAAGGGACTCAAACGCCAGCTCGCCGACGTCGTCTACCGCCACCTCAACGCCACCAGCAGCAAACCTATCCCGGCTTGACAAACATAGGAGAGTCCACCGCGGCCACCCCGCACTCGGCGGACACCCACCAGCCAGCCGCGTCCCCAACCTCTCAGGTCAGTACACCTAGTGCGCCACGAGGCGCTGTTGAACCGGAGGTGAGAGACCTGCGGCGTTGTGCTGCCGAAGCAGCATAACGAAGCTGGGGCCAGCCGTGCGACGTGAGGTCGCACGTTGTGAGTGATCGCGTTTGATAGGAGGTCGTTCGACGAGGACGTGATCCGGTCCAGTGTCTATGGGACCGTCCCCGCCCTGGCGTGCGTCGTGGGTGACCGCGGGGTGCGAAGCCTGGGGTGAAAGCCGAAGCGTCCCTGTTCCACCCAGGGATGACGGGCGAGGGGAAGGCCGGACGGGTGAACGGAAGTGAATCTTTGTATGCCCCGTTATCAGCAGCTCCGCAGGTGGGTCGTTCCAGCGGGGTATAGGGCTGGCCGTTGAGAAGCGGCAGGCGCCGACCAGAGAGGCTGTGCTGGTCGGGAAGACACCGCCGCCCCGGGGTAAAGAAGGCACCCAACCCGGCCGTATCTCATGCGTGCGGAACACGGAAACCCCGACAGAGTCCGGAACATCGATGTGATGTACCGGTAGGCCGACTGTGAGGAGAGCGGAATCCTCTGGCGGGAACAGGATGTCCAAGAAGCGAAGGCCGGCGGGCGAAAGCCAGCAGGAAACCAGCGCGTCATGGCGGCACCCCCGGCCGTCGTCGCTGGATAACTGGCCGGATACCGGACCGAGTGTCCGGGCCTCGAAAGAGGCGCTGACGTGGACAGGTGAGCTGGTGAAACGAAGCGGTCACGAACCGCCGGAACCGAAGGACAAGTTGGACACCGAATGGTGAACGGACCTGAGGGCGTTGCCCTTTCGTGGGATGCCGTCGATTGGCGGCAGCACGAGGACAATGTACGGCGTTTGCGGCAGCGGATCTTCACGGCGACTCGGAGCGGGAACCTGGCCACGGTCAGGAACCTGCAGAAAATGATGCTGCTTAGCTGGAGCAACACGCTGGTCAGTGTGAGGCAGGCGACGCAGCGCAATGCGGGACGTAAGACCGCCGGGGTCGACGGTGAGGTCGCGCTGACCTCGCAGGCCCGGATGCAGCTGGCGGTGCAGGTGCACCGCGACGCGGCGTACTGGCGGCCTCGGCCGGTCAAGCGGGTGTATATCCCGAAGGCGGGTAACCGTGCGAAGTTGCGGCCACTCGGGATTCCGGTGATCGCGGATCGTTGTCATCAGGGCAGGGTCCGCAACGCGCTGGAGCCCGAGTGGGAGGCCCGGTTCGAGCCCAAGTCCTATGGGTTCCGGCCGGGCCGCAGCTGCCACGATGCGATCCAGGCGATCTACACCGTTTGTCGCGGCCCTCGGGCCAAGCGGGTGTGGGCGCTGGACGCGGACCTGGCGGCGGCGTTCGACAGAATCGATCATTCCCGGTTGCTCGAAGCCATCGGGTCCTTCCCCGCCAGGGACATGATCCGGGATTGGCTGAAAGTGGGGATCATCGAGGCGGGCAAGGGATTTGCTCCGACTGACGAGGGCACGCCCCAAGGCGGAGTCATCAGTCCGCTACTGCTGAACATTGCCCTGCACGGGCTGGAACACGCGGCAGGAGTTCGATACGTGGAGTCCGGCAGTGCTGCCGAGTCGACGCGAACTGACTCCCCGGTGGTCATCAGGTATGCCGACGATCTCGTCGCGCTCTGCCACACCCAGCGGCAGGCCGAGCAGGTCAAAGCGCGGCTCGCCGACTGGTTGGCACCCAAGGGGTTGGCGTTCAACGAGGACAAGACCCGGATCGTGCATGTGGGCGAGTCCGGGTTCGACTTCTTGGGCTTCAATGTCCGCCGCTATCACGGCAAGCTGCTGATCAAACCATCGAACGCCGCAGTCCGGCGAATACGGGAACGGCTGCGCACAGAGATCCGCGCACTGCGCGGCTCCAATGCGCGGGCGGTAATCGCCACGCTCACCCCGATCATCAAGGGATGGGCGGCCTACTACCGGGGCGTGGTGTCGAAGCGGACGTTCAACGCTCTTGACGACTACCTGTGGGCGCTGACCTACAAGTGGGCGACCTACAGCCACCCCACGAAGTCGAAGTGGTGGGTCTCGGCCCGCTACTTCGGCAAGTTCAACAAGTTCAGGAACAACCGCTGGGTATTCGGCGACGCAGCCAGCGGCACGCACCTGCCACGGTTCTCCTGGACCGACATCGTCCGACACACTCTGGTCAAGGGCCGGGCATCACCCGATGACCCGGTGCTGGCCGAATACTGGGAACAACGGCGACGCAGAATCAGACCCCCGGTCGACGGCTACACCCGGCGGCTGCTCGTCGAGCAGCACGGCCGGTGCCCGCTCTGCCGGAACGAACTGCTGTCACCAGACCAGCCGCCCCAATCGCCTGGTGAATGGGAACGATGGTGGCTGCTGGTCATCCGTCAGGCCATCGCCGCGGACTACCTCGTCCACGACGGACGGCCCAACCCAGCGGACGGAGAACGAACCCGTCTGGTCCACCGCTCCTGCCGAAGCGAGCATCATGCTCGCCAACGCAGAAGCATTGCATCGCAAACCGATTCGCTCTCGCGGCTTGCTTGAGCTGCCTGCGGTGAAAGCCGCACGGGCAGTTCTGAGGGGAGGACGGCGCAGCAATGCGCCGTCCTTACCCGACTGAGCCGGGTCGATGCCGGTGACGGTGGCAAGCAGCCCCGACAACGATGGGACGGGCCAGTACTATCGTATGGTCCGGGTCCGGCCAGCGAGAGGAGAAGGTGTACGCGAGGAACCAGTGTTCTAACGCCTCTCAAGTCGCCCACCAGCTCCAAACCCGGTGTGGATTCGGGCTGGTCTGCGATGCGAATCAACACCTTCGCGGGTGCTGGGAACTCCGGGATCGGTTTAGGTCGCCGGTTCCGGAGGCCACGGTGAATGCCTGCGGCGTATCCGTGGCAATGTCGCAGGGCAAAGCTGGGCACTCCCTCCACGATCGGTTCGCAGTGAACGTGGGAACCGCCGTGCGGCTCCCGAACCGACCGTCTCCAGCCAGGAGCCGCAGTATTAAGGCGCCGTTCTGGTCCAACGTCAACCACCACGACGCTTCAGACTCGACAAGGACACCCGCCGGCATCTGCCGGGCGGCGGGTTGCGCTTGTGGTGCTATGAGCCAACGCTCCAGCGAGCCTTTCGCGGAACGGCTTCGTCTACCCACCATCTCGGAAGCGATGGCGAGGTGTTGACTACAGGCGGTCATCTCACCGACAGTGACGGTACTATCCGGGCGGGTCATTCGCGCTTTCCGGATGGTCCACACGGAGGAGCCCTAGAGCACGCAGTGCCGGGGCATTGCTGTAGGAGAACAGGATGGCGTCGGAATCCGTGGACGTATTTGCTAAGCGGTGCGCCCGCCAGCCGGGTACCGCAATGACGTCATGGGGTCCGAATTCAAGACGCCGATCGTCGAACTCGACGTGACCTTCTCCGCGCACGACGTGCATGATCGTGCTCGCCGTTGTTCGCCGCAGCCGACCTCGGAAGCCCGGTCGCAAGCGCGTAATCTTACAGTCCGTTGTGGGTAAGACAGGACCGCCGTTCCACGGATTGGTGTACTCCAGGACGATGCCCTCGCTGTCACTACCCTCAACGTCGTCTCCCATGGCGACGAAGGCACGCTCAGTCTCTCGCCAAGGGTAGTTACCCACAGGGGAGAACCGACTGTCCGCGTTCTCCCACGCGGGGTTGAGCCGACCATGTATGAATTTCCGGCTGGACAGGTCATCGGCTACATACGGCTTCTGGACGCGGTCGCCGAACAACTCGAAAAAGCCCGCCTCCAATGCATTCGTGAGTGGGTAGTCCAATCCGTCCAGCCACATCACCGGACCGTTACCTTCATGGAAGTGATCGTGCCAATGCCATCCGGGAGTCAGCAGCAGATCGCCGGGTCGCATATGAATCCGCTCGCCGTTGACAGTCGTGTAGGCCGACTCGCCTTCGATAATGAAGCGGAACGCGTTCGCGGCATGCCGATGCGCCCGCGCGGCCTCCCCCGGCATGATCACCTGGATGCCGGCAAAAAGGCTATTTACAGTCGCCGGCGGATCCGACAGTCCTGGGTTGACCAGCATCAGCACCCGACGCGCCGCCTCTTCGAGTGACAGTCGATTGGTGAAGTGCAGCATGTATGGCCGCAGCGCGGCATACCGCCACAGGTACGGGACTGCACTGGCCTGGGGCTCGGGCGTGAACAAGTCGCCATGATGCCGCCACAGCGGCATGACTGCCAGAGCATCCAGGCTCTGATAAGGGTTCTCGGACATAGCGCCCGTCATGGTCTGCGACTCCCTTCCGGGATAGGTGATCCATTCACTGAACTATGCGCCTTGCGGGTTCGCCGCGGCGAGTGCATCTGCCGTCGCGACTTGTCGGTTACTAGTTTCAACCCAATTCTGCCATGTCATCCTCTGTGAGGGTGATGGAACGTGCGGCAATGTTTTCCTCCAGATGCCTGAGAGAGCCGGTACCCGGAATCGCCAGCAAAGTCGGTGATAGTTCCAGCAGCCAGGCAAGCGCTATTTGTCTGACGGTAGCGCCATGCCGGGCAGCGACGGTGACCAGACGTTCATCCTGTAGGTCAACCCCGCCGCCAAAGGGGCGGGAGGGAACGAATGCGATTCCTTCTGAGGAGCAGAAACTAAGCAACTCCACCTCGCCGCGGTCGGCTATATGGAAGTTGTTTTGAACCGCCGAGACTGGACCGATCGAGCGGGCCTCGGAGATTTGTTCGGCATCAACGCCGCTGAGACCGAGGTTGCGAATCAAACCCTCCTCCCTCAGCTCAACCAGTGCTTCGAACCGTTCGACAAGAGACTCCCCGGGCCGTGCGCCCAAAAAACCGATATGAAGGTACACCAGGTCCAAACAGTCCAGCCCCAAGCTTTCGAGGTTCTCTTCGACCAGCTCGCGCATGTCAGCAGCATGAGCCTGCACAAGGGTGCCGTTGGAACGAAAAACTCCACCGACCTTCGTGGCGATGACCAGACCAGGCGGATAGGGATGCAGCGCCTCACGGATCAGTGAATTCGCGCAGATCGCACCATCGTGGCTACGGTAGAAATTGGAGGTGTCAATGTGATTTACTCCCAGATCGACAGCGCGGCATACGACGGCACGGCTGATGCCCGAGTCACGCGGCTGCCCACTAATGCGGTCAGGCGAGCACAAACGCATGGCACCGAGCCCGAGCCGATCGATAACGAGGTTACCTCCGAGACAGTGGTCAACGGTCACACCCCTAAGCCTGACCCGAAAAGATCTCCACGACGAGTACATGGCAGCTTACTGCCACCAGGTACTATCGAAACATGCCGCAGGCCGTGAGGCTGCGCTGAGGAGGAATTTCACACTACACCACGTGCCCCGCGGCGCAGGTTGCAGGACAAACTATAGCGATTCCCTTGAACGCCGCCTTCTCCAGCTCCGGTTTGGCATACAGCCGCTCAAGTATGGTGTTGTTTCACTAGAGGCCCTTCAACCGCTTTCACATCGTCACCCTTCAGGCCACCCGAACCGGTTACGCCATCGGTGATAGGAGGCCTCAGTAACCGTCAGCGCCCGACGCACACCCGCGACGTTCTTGCCACCCCATCGCACAATCGCTAATTGCCTTGGTCAAGTCCGAACCGCCTGCTCAGCCGTATGCCTCTTACTCGTGGTCATGCCGCTGAAAACGTTCCGCCACACCGGGCACGTGCTCGCAAAACGTGCTGCAACAGTGCGGTGTCAGCCGCCGGACTCTCACCATGGCCGTCGACCGGAACGCGGGAATGGGTCCGCTCGTGACGGCCGTGCGCCCGGCCGGACTCGGCACCGCAAGTCGGCGCGATGTCGGCCCGCCCGGGTATTTTGGCCAGCAAAAGACCCGGTCACCCTCATCCACCACAGCCTCGAAACCTACGGTCCGAACCCTTAAGAATCACGGGCAGCACAGCGCTTCAGCTTGATACACCGCGGCATCGTTCCCCCTCTGCACGTATACGGCACCGGAAGGGCCCAGAGTCGACTTCTGACAGTCCGCGCCGATCGGCGGCGGGGCAGGTTGCGCTCCGTGGCCTGAGCAGCTAAGTGGGAGGTGTGGGTAGCTACTAAGATTTCAGAAGCGCGAGGCCCGTTTCCGCGGAACGGAGGAGGGCATTCCGGCGGGGCGGCAGTGAGATATCCTGCTGGGCTAGTTCTAAAACTGACAGAGGTTGTTGACAGTTTGGGCTCCTGATATGAAGAGGAGTCCTTTGGCCGAACGTGTTTGGAGTGAGAAGGACCTGGCCAGGCGGGCGAATCGGCGCTTGGCCGTTCTCCGGCATGCCGAGGAGGTCAGCGGCAATGTCGCTGCGACGTGCCGCTACTACGGCATCAGCCGCAACGTGTTCTATCGCTGGAAACGTCGCTACGAGGACGAGGGCCTCGACGGGTTGAAAGACCGATCCAGCGCGCCGCTGCACCGCCCGAACGTCACCCAGCCCGAAGTGGTAGCCAAGATCATCCATCTGCGCCAGCACTACCACTTCGGTCCACTGAAGATCTCGATGTACCTGCAGCGCTACCTCGACGTGTCGATCTGCCAGTCCGCGGTGTGAGGCCGTGGCGGCGTCCCCTATCCGCGGGAATGCGGCTCACCCGGCCGCGCAGACAGTGCCGTGGGCACACCTTCAATAGCCCAACTCCGTACCCGCCCACCTCGGCGATGCGCTCACGGATTGCGCTTCCGCGTCACCAACCAATCGAGCCCCGGACCGGTGTGCGTCGGTTCGGGGCCCGATCGGGGGTATTCGTACCTGTCCACCGATCGCTCGGTAGTTTGACGCGAGCAAACATACCTTTGCACTAGCACTTTCTTCAAATCGAGCCGTCTTAGTGCCACTTCTCCTCACCAGCAAGCCAGCGAGAATTGGGCCTGCATGTTAATGTGCAGATCCATTCCGCTTTCCGCGTACTCGGGGATTCGTTGTCGACACGGCGATCGCTGGATTGCAGTGTGCAATAGCGCCACTGCGCAGCAAGTTCGACCATGACCAGCGCCACGCTGGCGGTCATGGTTTCGCGAGAATCGCTGGGGATTTCATCAAGCGCCATGCCGCTGAAGGCTGGCTCTCGGGTGAGTATCTGTCCGGGCGGAAGGCTCCACGCCCACAGCTGCCGACGGATCCCGTCGACCAGGCGGATCACGACTTCCAGGCAGCTGGCGCTGGCTATCCGCAACAGGCCGAGATCGGCCGCTGGACCGCTCACAAGACGAATCAGCACCGTTCCATGTGTCCAAGACGCTTGTGCCTAGTGCCGCGTCCGGGAAGGTTGATGCTGTAACCCGCGACCCGGGGTGGCGGGTTGATCATCGGTGGGTGACCGGTGATGCTGCCGGTGGAGGTGATGCCGGTGGCTCGCAAGCCGGATGTGTTCGTTAGAGCAGTGACCCCGGAAGAGGGCCGCAAGCTGGCTCAGATCGCGCGACGTAGTAAGCAGTCGATCCGGATGCGGCGGGTGGTGGTGGTGATGGCCTCGGTGCAGCATCAGCCGGTCGGGTTCATCGCGAAGCTGATGCAGGTGTCGGAATCATATGTGGGGCAGGTGATCCACGACTTCAACGAGAAGGGGTTCGAAGCTTTGGACCCAAAATGGAGCGGGGGCAGGCCGGCGAAGACCGATCAACCGACGCGTGATCGGATCTGTCGGATCGCCCGGTGCTGCCCCCGCGACCTGGGCTGGCCGTTCGCGACGTGGAGCTTGTCGAAACTGGCGGAAGTGTTGCGAATCAACGGCGTTGCCGACATCCGCCGCGAGACCGTGCGGCAGATTCTCAAGGCGGGCGGGGTGTCGTGGCAGGCCACCAAGACTTGGAAAGCCAGCAACGACCCGGACTTTGCGGCCAAGATGGCGCGGGTGCTCGACCTCTATGACCACCCGCCCGCGGACGGGCGCGTGGTCTGCGTGGACGAGTTCGGGCCTTTGAATCTGCAACCCCGCGCCGACCGAGGTTGGTTCGTCGCCCGGCGCACGCGGCGGCTGTGGGTGTCG
>NZ_JBJZOK010000069.1:0-9033 GCF_047200615.1 Nocardia sichangensis | reverse complement strand
TCCCGAAGTCGTCGATCGCGTTGAGTTCCTCGGACTGCACGCGTGGGCGAGCCAGTTCCTGCGGCTGCGAGGCAAGCCGGTGCGCATGGAACCTGCGCGGGCGCGCACAGCACTGTCACTGGCATGGGCGCATGTGGGCGGTGAGAACGGACCACTCGCCGACATCGAGCCCAACCTCGAATACTGGGCAGACGAGATCGACCGCTTGATCAAAGGCCGTGGTATCACTGACTACAACGATTATGCAGCGCTGGTCCGCACCGGTCGTGAGGGCTTGGCACTGCGCCGTGAAGATCAACGCCCCTTGGTGTGGAAGCTTTTCGAGGAGTACGAGCGAATCCGCTGCGAACGCGAAGTCTTCGACGCCAACGACCTGATCACCGCAGCGTTGGCGGAGCTCCGCCAACGACCGCTTGACCCACCGTATTCAATGGTGGTCGTCGATGAGGTGCAAGACGTAACGTTGATGGGCTTGCGACTGGTCGGGGAGATTGCCGCCAATACCCCCAATTCCCTGCTGTTCGTCGGCGACGGTCAACAGCAGGTATATCCCGGTGGCTGGCGGCTCTCGCACGCCGGGTTCGACGTTCGCAACCGCAGCGAACTCTTGGCCGTCAATTACCGCAATCGAGCAGCGATTCTCGCTTACGCCAGAGGAATCGACGCCCGCAACACGGTGGACGACCTTGATGGCGGTACCGGTGTGACGCTGCGCGACGCGCGCGGCGTCCTTGATGGCGGGCACGTCGATCAATGGGAAGGACCCGACAACCAGATCGATGCCGCGCTCACCACGGCGATCCGCGCACTTGGCGCACCCAACGGCCACGTCGCCGTGATCACCCGCACCAACACCGAGGCGAATCGCTTCCTGCGGGTGCTGAAAGCGGCGGGCATCCCGATCCAGCTGCTCGAAGATTACAACGGCAGCTATATTGACGCGGTCAAGGTCGGCACCGTCCAACGCGCCAAAGGACTGGAATTTCCGGCGGTCTTCCGCCCGGTGCTGCCAGGCGAACGGCCCCGCCGCCGGACCGCCTCACAGCAGGACACCGACGAACTCGCCGCCCGCCGCCAACTGGTCGCCGTCACCCGCGCCCGAGACTACCTCTGGCTCGGAATAGTCGACGGAGCTCTGACCGTACTAACCGACAGGGGTGAACGGTGATGCAGGCAATCGGCGTATACGGCGCGAGTCCGTATCCAGAGGCCTCAGCAGCGCCGGATGTCCCTGACTCGCCGCTGCACCCGAACACTCCGGATCGCCCCGGTTCTACACCAGTCGGCCCGAACACAGCCCTGCGTTGGATCTCCAAACGTTGGTGCGTAATGGAATCATCGAAACAACGACTTCGGCAAGGGGGATCATGACTACCGCACCACCGAACTGGTATCCCGACCCCGAGGACGAGCGCTTCCTGAGGTATTGGAACGGCACGGACTGGACCGGAGACCGCAAGCCTGTCTCAGCTGCCGATATCACCGGCCGGATCCAGCAGGGCGTCGCGCAGGCGCCGAAGGTCCCACTGTTCGGCACCCGTGCTTATGCGAAACGACAATCGCAGGAGCTGGCGGACGCGCTCACCGAAAATCGCCAACTTCGAGCTAAATTGGCGAGCCTCGGAGGACTCGAGGTCGCCGAACTCCAACGCCTGCGCGACCAGCTCGCACTGCAAATCACCGACCAGCAGACGTTGCTGGACAACTTGCGAACTCAAGTGATCAGCACCCGAGAGGAGCAGGTGCTTCAAGAGATCGGCATCTACGAATACCGTCACCCGTTGTCGGACGCGGTCGCTTACCGCGACGCGCTCAAACATCTACAAGGCGAAATCAAGGAACTGGCACGCCGCGACGGCGGCGCGATCGAGGCATCGACGACCTGGACCGTCAACGGGTCGGTCACCGAGGGCCGAAAAATGATCCGCGAATACTCGATGCTGATGCTGCGCGCTTACAACGCGGAAGCCGACAACCTCGTCCGAAGCCTCAAGCCGTACAAGCTCCCTACCGCACTCGAACGCCTCGACAAGATCGCAGTCACCATCGAACGGCTGGGCAAGACGATGCAGCTGCGCGTCGCCCCCAGTTATCACGAGCTCCGCCGACGCGAGCTGGAGTGGACCGCTGATCATCTCGAGATGCTCGCCCGCCAGAAACAGCGCGAGCGCGACGAACGCGACCGTTTGCGTGAGGAGCGCAAAGCGCACGAAGAACTCGCTCGTGAGCGAGCGAAACTCGAACAACTGCAACAGCAGGACCGCGATGCCCTCGCCGCGCTCGTGGCTACAGGCAAAAAGGACACCGCGGATGCGGCAGACCTGCGCGCGAGGTTGGAGAAACGGGAACTTGCGCTCACCATGATCACCAATCAGGAGCACGATATTCGCATCGGTCACGTCTACGTCATTTCCAATATCGGCGCGTTCGGCGAGAACGTAGTCCAGATCGGTATGACCCGCCGCCATGACCCGTCAGAGCGCATCCGTGACCTGAGCAACGCGTCGGTGCCATTCCGATACGACGTCCACACCATTTTCTACGCCGACGACGCGGCGGGAATCGAAGCCGAGTTGCATCGCCGTCTGGCAGACAAACGCGTCAACCAGGTCAACGAGCGCCGCGAATTCTTCTACGCCACTCCCGCCGAAGTCCGTGAGCACCTGCAGGAACTGACAGGGCAGCTCCTCGAGTTCAACGACCTCCCCGAGGCCGTGGAATACCGCCAAAGCCGCCTCAACCGCCGCAACGCCAGTCAGCAATGACTGTCCACAACATCATGCTTCGACACACCAACGTCGGACAGTCGGACAGGTCGATCGGAGTTCGGTGCTGTTCGCCCTGTCGCTGCGTCACGCAGTGATGCAGCCCGGGATTCAGACAGGAGGCAACGATGCGATCTCCTCGGTTCACTGTGCTTGGAGGGATTCGGCGCGGCAGGATAGATGCCATGCCGGAAGCTAAGGACCAGTTGACGATTCGCACCCACGGCAACGCCGATGACCTGCTCCAGCTCCTCGAATGGTTCAACGACGACGACAAGTTGAGGGGCCGAGTGAAGTTGCGCCCGAATCAGATTCGTCCGGGCCAGATGGGTGATCTCTACGATGTGCTTGTCGTCGCCGTTGGCGCGGGCGGAATCGCCCCTGCCCTTGCCCGGTCGCTGACAGTGTGGTTCACCGCGCGCCGATCCGATATCGCCGTCACCCTCAAGATCAACGAGCACACCGAGATCACCCTGGATGCCAAGCGAATCAAGACACCTGAGGTCACTCAAGCATTGCAGAGCATGCTCGAGCGGCCCCGCGACCAACAGTGACACCGGCACCGAGTCGCAGCGGGTGGCGTGCCGCACTAATCGGAGTCAGCCGGTACGTCGATCCTGAGTTCCCTGACATTCCAGCTGCTGTCAACAATGTCGCGGACCTTTCCCGGCTGCTGACCGCATCCACCGGAAGCGCGCTTGCCGAACGCCAGTGCAGTGTCCTGACCGATCCTCAGCACAGCGCGCAGGTCGGTCAGGTGGTTGCTACCGCTGCACGGGAGGCCGATGACGTCCTGTTGGTGTATTTCGCCGGACATGGCGTGGTGGATCGGCGTGGGCGACTGTACTTGGCGCTGTCCGGCACCAGCCGAGACCACCCTGAGTGGAGCTCGGTGCCGTTCGCAACGCTGCGCGATGAACTCATCGCGAGTCCAGCCCGTGCACGCATCTTGATCTTGGATTGCTGCTTCTCGGGACGAGCGTTCGAGGCCATGGGAGCGTCCTCCTCGCTCATCGACGGTCAAATCGACATTCAGGGGACCTACACCATCGCATCCTCTGCCAGAAACGAACCTTCGGCCGCGCCCGAAGGCCACCGCCACACCGCCTTCACCGCGGCCTTGCTCAGCACCGCCACCAACATCGGCCTTACGCTCGATCAGCTCTACCAGAAGGTCGACCAAACCCTGCACCGTGACGGCTATCCCCGCCCTCAGCGACGAAGCGTCAACATCGCCGGTGAACTGCGGCTGTTCACCCCGCCGGCCGCCCGATCGGTATCTGGCGGCGACATCTCGATCGCGACGATCACCGATCAAACCACCAGCTCTGATACCGATGCCGCCGAGAATTTCGAGGACGGCCGCCGCTTCGCCGACCAAGACAACCTCACCGCGGCGGGGAACTCGTGGCGGCTCGCCGCGTCGCAAGGACATACCGGCGCGATGAACAACCTCGCCAACCTGCTCGATGCGCAGGGTCAAGCCCGCGAAGCGCACGACTGGTACCGCAAGGCCGCCGAGCGAGGCGACGTCGACGCCATGGGCAACCTGGCAATGCTGTTACAACAGGTAAAACGGCTCAGCGACGCCGAACTCTGGTGGCGCCGAGCGGCAGAGGCCGGCAACACCGACGCCATGTACAACCTCGCCGTCATGCTCGACAAATCCCGACGCCTCGACGAAGCCCTCACCTGGTACCGGCGAGCCGCCGAAGCCGACCACACCGACGCGATGCACAACCTCGCGATCCGCCTGCGCTACCGCGGACAACTCACGGAGGCCACCACCTGGTGGCAACGCGCCGGTCATCGACAGGCGCAACGCACCGGCGAGAAGCTGCGCGGTCCCGTCTCACGAAAACAGTCACGGTGAAAGCGCTTCACCGGAGCTGACTCCAGTTCCATCGGCGTCACCGCCCCGCCATAGTGGATGCCAGTCTCATGGATTGTCCGTGGCATCCGCGGGATTCTGTGCTCGTGACCTCCGGCCGCAGACTCGGTGTGGACCGGCAGCGGCGATTCTGCACTATCGCCGCGCTAGCGGACTAAATCTGCTTCGCAGCAGTCGCGTCCGCTCTGGCCGACGCCGCTGTCATTGCTTGAGGCTGCTAGGCCACGACTTCGATCACGAAACTCCCGAAACACAGACCGTATCGACGGCGATAAGACGGACAGTCGCCGGTCCCCCGGCGGCGCAGTGCCCGAGGATTGGGCGAAACCCAGCCATGCGTAATTCTGCCCATCGCGTGGGCCCGGGACTGTGCGGACACGCCTTTCGGTAGCGCGCATCTGCACGGCAAATACGAATCCACTCCCCGGAAAGGGCAACGATGATCTCGACACGGCGACATGCTGGCGTTCTGTTCTGGTACGCCGCAACCGCCCTCGTAGCGGCCGCATGCGGTACCGAAACCGCTACGACACCAACCACCACGACATCAGTCACCGCGACGTCCCTCACCGCAGCAGTCACATCCACGGCCCGCACGACGCCTCCACCACCGCCGACAACTACTGTGGCACCACCGCCTCCGGCCACGCTGCAATCGCCCATCGCTCCTACCCCGCCGTCGGTTACGGTCGCGCCTGACCCGCCTACAGTTGCGGTACCCACGCCTCCTGTGGCGGCCGTGCCAGCGCCGCCGCGCCCAGTAGCTCCGAGCATCTTCTACCCCAACTGCGCGGCAGCCAGAGCTGCCGGCGCTGCGCCGCTGCGGTGTGGGGAACCCGGCTACAGACCAGAGCTGGACCGCGACAAAGACGGCATCGCCTGCGAATAACACAATCTCACGCCGCTCATCCCATAGCCGACGGACTGGTCGTGGTTGAGTCCGTGCCTCCCGGACCCATACCGTGATCTGTGGTCACAGATCTCGATCGGTCGGCCGCCAGTGCCCCCCGACCAGGGCGCAGGGCCTTCTTCATCGACGGTGCCGAGTCGGTCGGCGAACCGATCCGTCGCTTGTCGTGGCATTCTCTTGGTGCTGACGCCATTCCGGGACAATGTAATTCGCGAGTTAGTAAGGTTCCACATCGTGACGTCTCCGATGCTCTCGCGCGGACAGAACCTCACCCTGCCCGCAGCCGCACGCCGTGTCGACGTGATCATCGGCTGGGCCGACTCAACCGCCGAGGTGGACGCCTCCGCACTGCTACTCGGGGCCGACCAGAAAGTCAGATCCGATGCCGATTTCGTCTTCTACAACCAGCCACGCTCGGCCGATGGCTCCGTGCGGTTCCACGGTGCCGACGCGAGATCGGGCAACCAGGCGCGGATCGACATCGACTTGCCGACAGTACCCGACGACGTCCACACCATCGCACTCGTCGGCAGCATCGATTCCGGCAGTTTCGGCGCACTCGGCAAGCTGTCGTTGACGATCCTCGACGACACAGGCAGAACACTGGCCCAGTTCGTCACCTCCGAGGCGACCACCGAGTCCGCGTTCCTCTTCGGCGAGATCTACCGCCGCGCGGGCGCGTGGAAGGTCCGCGCCGTCGGGCAGGGTTGGGACTCCGGATTGGCAGGTCTGGCTATCGACTTCGGTGTGTCGCTCGACGACGATGCCGACTCGGAAGCCGAACCGAAGGAAGCACCGCAGTCCCATATCGAGCACCCCATCGGCTCGGCTTATCGGCTGTGGGGACAGAACCGGAGCTGGCACGGCTACGAGTTGACGATCGAAGAGGAGTACCTGCCGGCGATCCGCAGCCTGTATCCGCCCGAGCTCCCCGACCGCAACGATGGCCTCTCCCCCGAGGTTCAGCTGATACCCGAACCGGACAGCCTCCAAGGGCCGTGGGCGGTGTCGGTCCGGACCGGCGGCCGGACCATCGGATACCTCGACGCCGACACTGCCCGGAACTGGGCGGTGGTGCTCAGGCGCATCATCGCATCGGGATTCCTTCCCGCGACGTCGAGCAAGATCTGGGTCCGGGAGTACGACGACTGGGAAGGCGGCCTCGAACTCCACGCGAATGTGCTGATCGGACTCGAAGACCCGGCCCTGGCGATCCCTGTCAACGATCCCCCGAACTCTGCCTACACTTTGCTGCCGCGCTCGGGAATCGTCCAGGTGACAAAGGAGCACGAACACTTCGACGCGCTGTTGAAGTTCGTACCCGAGGGCGGGATCGGCCTGCTCGTCGTCACCTTGCATGAGAACACCGCGGAAAGCAGCCGAGCTAAGCCTCATGTCGAAGTACGCATCGACGGGGAGCGGATAGGGCAGTTGACTCCGCAGATGAGCCAGCGCTTCCTGCCGATGATCCGGCATCTGGAGTCGCGGGGGCTGGTCACCGCGTGCTGGGGCGAGATCACCGGATCGGCGGTCGCGGCCAAGGTGCGAATCGACGCGATCAAGGCGAACGAAGCGAGCCCAGACGTCCTGGACGGGCCACCGGTCACTGTCCCCCGACTGCTCCCTACGTTGCGCGATCCCCTCGCTTACGACCTGACAGCCATGCGAGCCCACCTCACGCCGCTACCGCCCACACCACCGCCTCCGCCGAGGCCGATTCCTCTCGAACCCCCGGATGGCTCGGTTGTCCGATTCATGAAAGGCGGGCACTACACTTACGTCGCGGTCCGCCGCGGAAGTCACTGGGAGACGACATCCTCGATGAGTGGTGCGATCGATGAGGTGATGGACTGGCCGGACCTGGCGTCCCAAGTCCGCACGTTCGACATCGCGACCGACTGGGCTCCGGTCGGAAAGCACGGCGACGCACGAGTCTGCGAACACCTTGCCGTCGTGCGGTTCACGATCGGGTCGAACTACCTAGCCGCGCTCAATATCGACAAATACGGCCGCGCGGAGGGCGACTGGTACATCACCGCCACCCGACGCACCTCGTCCCGGCTGCCCCTCGGCGACCTGGCCGACTGGTCCGAAATCACCAAGCAAGGCACACACATTCAGATCGCGACAGGCTGGCGACAACTCGAGTGAATCCGACGAAACACTCCGCGACAAGCGGGCCGGTCACAACTCCACCGATAGCCGACCACAGGCGAGGAGATCCGATGAAGCGAGTGCGATGGGGTCGGGGCGCTCCTCGCGTTACGGACCCTGTGTGATGGACCGGCGCCAGCGGTCGAGGTACGTGTCGGCGACGTGTTGCTGATCGGGAAAGCGATGTGCCAGTAGCAGAGTCCAGACACAGCCCTCCAATGACCTCGCGGCGCAATATGGGTGCAGCTCTCCCAGGACCGGTTTCCACTGCTGGTAACGGTGCAGCACCGTGGCATAGTCCCATTTCGCCGGGCCGGCGCAGGTGTCCTCGAAGTCGTTCCAGAGCAGCCCGTTCACCGTCGCGAGGACATTGGCGGCATGTGCGTCGCCGTGCAATGGCTGGGCAGTCTCGCGGTCGGCCATCAAGATCGGCGCCAATCGCCGGAACTCCGCCCGGAACGCGACAATGAGATGCGCCGGAACGATTTTCAGGCGCTCGAGGGTGTCGATCATGGTGGGTATCTCATCCAGCACGACGCCCATATACGGAAGGTCACCGGGATAGCCGCGCAGCACGCGATGCAGCTCGGCAAGTGAATCGGTCAATTCCGCGACACCCGGAACATACTCTGGGTCGTGTTCGATGTACTGCCAGCAAGTCAGCCACATTCCCTCGTGACGATGCGGTCCGGGCGGCAGCTCGTCGCTGGGTGGCACGACGGCTCCGCCATGGTCGGCGAGGTAACGGACAACCGCGACTTCGCGTCGCAACCAGGACGGAAGGTTCGGGCGCAACAAGGTGGTGGTGGTGACTCGCGCGACGAACGGAGCGGGCCGCAGATGAATCACCACGTTGCTCACGTCCTTGAGAACCTCGGGTGCGGTGACCGTGACACCGTGCCGCCGAGCGACCGCCACGGCAGCGGCAACCGCCCGCCGGCGAATCTCCTGCCTCGACTCACCGGCTCGGATCACGGCTTGCGCTGCCCGGCTGTCCTCAGTTGGGCCTCACGCTCGCGGTGTTCCTCGGCCACTTCGCGGGCGGCGGCTTCAGCTGCGGGATCCACCGGCTCACTCGACCACGGCAACACCGTCTCCCCCATCGCCCTCACAAACCGCTCACCCAACCCCGTCAACGATCCGGAGTCCCGCAACTGACCGATCGCCTCAGCGGTCATCATCCGCCAGCGAGCGAACTGCCTCTCCGCCTCCACCCGGTCGGCACCGCCGACCAGCGTCCGCCGCACCCGCCAATAATCGGTCACCCCGATATGCGCATAAGCACCCTGCAGCAGCCCCTCGATCGGACGAGG
>NZ_JBJZOK010000068.1:0-9294 GCF_047200615.1 Nocardia sichangensis | reverse complement strand
GCGATCGATCAACAAACGCGCCAAACGCGTGGACCGTTCGTCCAGCTCAGCATAGCTCAGCGCGGCCAGCGTGGCGGTCGCGTCGGCGAACACCACGGCCGCGCCGCTCGGGTTGGCCTCGACGGCGGTGGCCATCAATTGCGGCAGAGTGGTGACGCGGGGGCGGCGGGTCCGGGTCGGGCGCACACGCGCCGGGCGGGTCATACGCGCACCGCTTCCGCAGTCTCGTCACGCCGCTGCCCGACCGCCCGAACCATCGTGCTGCCTCACCCTGTCTATCGTCGCCGCACGCACGTCACCATGCTCCCCACCCTGGGATCATCGAACGTGCGCAGGTCGATCGTTACCTGACCACCGGCGCACGCCGAGCGCGACCGGCCTCGACCCTGGGGTTTCGGGTCGAAAACGGACGCACGTGACGAGTGCCGCGGTTGATTATTACCTGCCGACGCGCGATTGGGGTCGCGACGTCGGCAGGGATGGTCAACGGCGAGCGTCGAGCAGAGCGGCCAGCTGCGGTCCGATCACCGCCAGCGCCTCCGGTGTGGCCATCCGAGCGTGGGTGACCTCGACCGGCCGGTCGACGACCATGCCCTGGACGTACGGCCACCAGTCGGCCGCGGCGGCGCGCAACTCGTCGGTGGGATCGGCGACCGCCGCGCTGAAGTACTGCACGGTGCCGCGGAATACTCCGGGCCGGTGCTCGGCGATCAACTCCGCCGAGCGGACCGCGGTGCGGTAGATCCGGCGCAGCCGCTCGGGAGTCACCGCGACCAGATCGGCCGGGATCATGGCGTGCAACGCGGCCAACGACTCGTCGTCGAGTTCGTAGACATCGCCGTCCGCGGTGACCGCCGTGCCGAGGCCGAGTTCGGCCAGGGCCCCGCGCACCGCCGCGCGGAATCCGACCACGTCCGGATTCGGATGGCTGTCCATCATGGCCAGCAACTCCACCCGCTCGCCCGCGTCCTGCAACCTGGTGGCGATGGCATGGGCGAGCACGCCGCCGAGGGACCAGCCGAGCAACCGGTACGGACCCTGCGGTTGTACCGCCCTGATCTCGGACAGGTAGCGCTCGGCCAGTTCGTCCAGCGAACCGGGCAGCTCGACGTCCTCCGACAACGCGGGCGATTGCAGGCCGAAGATCGGCTGCTCGACGGGCAGGAACTGCGCCAGACCCGCGTACGACCAGGCCAAGCCGTACATCGGATGCAGACAGAACAGCGGGGCCGCCGATCCGCTCGCCCGGATGGGCAGCAGCACGTCCAGCGCCGCGGTGGCGTCGGCGTCGCCGGCGTCGATGCGCGCGGCCAAGCCCGCCACCGTGGCGTCGGTGAAGAACCACTGCACCTGCACCGTCGCTCCGGTCGCGTCCCGCAGCCGTCCGGCCACCTGGGCCGCGAGCAACGAGTTACCGCCGAGCCCGAAGAAATCGTCGTCCAGGCCGACGCGGTCGGCGCCGAGCAGTTCGGCGAACGCGGCGGCCACGGCCTGCTCGGTGACCGTCTGCGGCGCGCGGTAGGCGGCCGTGCTGACGATCTCCGGCGCGGGCAGCGCCCGGCGGTCCAGCTTCCCGTTCGCCGTCAACGGCAACACCTCGAGCACGACCACCGCATCCGGCACCATGTAGCCGGTCAGGAATTCGGCGACTTCGCCGCGCACCGTGGTCGGGTCGATGCTCGCGCCCGGGTCGGGCACGACGTACCCGAGCAAACGGTCACCGGCATGCTCGTCGGTACGGACCACCGCGACCGCCTGCCCGACCCCGGCACACCGCAGCAGCGCCGCCTCGATCTCCCCGAGCTCGATACGGAACCCACGCAACTGCACCTGCTGATCACCGCGACCGGCGTACTCCAGGGCGGCGTCGTCACCGCGGGCACGCCAGCGCCCGATATCCCCGGAGCGATACATCCGCGAGCCCGGCGCACCGAACGGATCGGCCACGAACCGTGTCGCGGTCAACCCCGCACGCCCCAGATACCCGCGCGAGAGCTGCGCGCCGACCACATGGATCTCCCCTGCCACCCCGACCGGCGCCGGGTGCAACCGGTCATCGAGCACGTACGCGTCCAGGCCCGGGATCGCCCGCCCGATCACGCTGGCCGGGTTGTCGACCATCTGCTGGTCCAACGACAGGAACGACACGTGCACCGTGGTCTCGGTGATGCCGTACATGTTCACCAACCGCGTCCGCTCACCATGGCGGGCATACCAGCGGCCCAGCTTCCGCAGATCCAGCGCCTCCCCACCGAAGATCACATACCGCAACCCCAACTCGGCCCCGCCCGCCGCGGCGCGGTCGGCCTCCACCAGCTGATAGAACGCCGACGGCGTCTGATTCAGCACCGTGACCCGCTCATCGATCAGCAGTTCGCGCAACTGCTCCGGTGAACGGGAGGTCAGGTAGTCGACCACGACCACGCTGCCGCCGTGCGCCAGCGCGCACCACAACTCCCACACCGAGAAATCGAACGCGAAGGAATGGAACAACGTCCACACATCGGTTTCGTCGAACCCGAACAACGGCTGCGTGTTGGCCAGCAACTCGATGACGTTGCGGTGCGCCACACCCACACCCTTGGGCACCCCGGTCGAACCGGAGGTGTAGATGACATACGCCAGATTGTCCGGGCGCAACCGGCCCACCCGATCGGCATCACTCACCGGCGCATCGGAGAACTCTCCTGCCGCCTCCAGCAGCACCACCGGCAACCCACCCGACGGCACCGCCTCCCGCTGCTGCACCGTGGTCAGCACACACACCGGGGCGGCGTCTTCGAGCATGAACTCCAACCGCTGCACCGGATACCCGGTATCGATCGGCAGATACGCCGCCCCCGCGATCAACACCCCCAACAACGCGACCGGCAACTCCTCGGTACGCGCCACCGCCACCGCCACCAACGACTCCGGACCCGCACCCCGAGCGATCAACGCCCGCGCCACCTGATTCGCCCGCGCATGCAACTCACCGAAAGTCAACGTGGTCTCACCCGAACGGATCGCCACCGCTTCCGGGCGCAACCACGCCTGTTCGGCGATCACATCCGGCAGTGTCGCACCGGGAACCCAGGCCCCCGGCACATTCCACGCACTCAGCACCTGGTCGCGTTCGCCGGGCGCGAGCACATCGATATCGCCCACCACGGCTGTGGCATCGGCCGCGACCGCCGCCAGGACACGACGGAACCGGCTCGCGAAGTTCCGCACCGTCGATTCGTCGAACAGGTCGGTCGCGTAACCGATCACCACCGACAGACCCGGCGCACCGGGCTGCTCGGCCAGGGTGATCTGCAGATCGAACTTGGCCGCCGACACTCCCGGATCGATGCCCGACACCGTGAGCCCGGGCAACTCGAGCGTCGCGGGAGCGAGGTTCTGCAGCACCAGCATCACCTGGAACAGCGGATGCCGCGCCGCCGAGCGGACCGGATCGAGCAACTCGACCAGCCGCTCGAACGGCAGGTCGGCATGGCCGAACGCGGCGACGTCGGTTTTGCGGACCTCGGCCAGCAGCGTTTCGAACGACGTGCCCGGCTCGACCTCGGTGCGCAACACCAGCGTGTTGACGAACATGCCGATGAGGTCGTCGAGTTCGGCCTCGCCGCGGCCGGCCACCGGGGTGCCGATCGCGATGTCCGAGGTGCCCGACAGCCGCGCCAGCAGCACCGCGAGCGCGGCGTGCACCACCATGAACAGCGTCGAATTGTGTTGTTTGGCCAGCTGTTCTAGCCCGGTGTGCAGGTCGGCGTCGATGTCGAAGGCGAAACTGCCTCCGCGATAGGACGCCTGGGCGGGCCGGGGCCGGTCGGTCGGCAGCGGCAGTTCCTCCGGCAGAGCGGCGAGCGCGTCCCGCCAGTACTCGGCCTGCTGCGAGATCAGGCTCTTCGGGTCGGTCTCGGAGCCGAGCACCTCCCGCTGCCACAGGCTGTAGTCGGCGTACTGCACCGGCAGCGGGGCCATGGCCGGGGCCTCGCCTCTGCTGCGCGCCTCATAGGCCAGGACCAGATCCCGGGTGAGCGGGCCCAGCGACCAGCCGTCGGAACTGATGTGGTGCGCGACGAAGACCAGCACGTGCTCGGTGGGGTCATCCGCGCTCGCGGACGCGATCTCGAACAGCGCGACCCGGAACGGGACCTCCGTGGTGACCTCGAACCCCGCGCCGACCACGCTGGTCACCACGGCGACCGAATCGGCCGCGTCGACTCGCGCGGGTGTGAGGTCGATCGGCACCTCGTCCGCCGCGAGCACCCGCTGTACCGGGCCGTCGGACGTCTGCGGGTAGATCGTGCGCAGGATCTCGTGGCGCGCCACCAGATCCGCGACCGCCGCTCGCAGGGCCGCGACGTCCAGATCGCCGGTGAGGCGGATGGCGGCCGGGATGTTGTAGACCGATGAGGCCGGATCGAACTGGTTGAGGAACCACATGCGCTGCTGCGCCAGCGACAACGGGATCCGTTCCGGACGCGGACCGGCCACCAAGGCTTTACGCCCGCCAGCTCCCGCGTGCTGCTCGACCTTCACGGCCAATCCGGCCACGGTGGAGGCCTCGAACAGCACACGCACCGGCACACGCGCATCCAGCGCCGCGCCGATCCGCGCCGCGACCTGGGTCGCCAACAGCGAGTTACCACCCAAAGCGAAGAAGTCGTCGTCCGCGCCCACCCGCTCGACCCCGAGCACCTCGGCGAACACCGACGCCACGATCTCTTCGATCGGAGTCGACGGCGCACGGAACGTCTGAACCTCGAACTCCGGCTCCGGCAACGCCTTGCGATCGAGCTTGCCGTTGACGTTCAACGGCAGAGCATCCAGCACCACGAACGCCGCAGGCACCATGTACGACGGCAACCCAGCGCTCAGTTCGGACTTCACCCGAGCCACATCCACGCCGGATCCGGCACCGGCCGTATCGTCGGCATCGCCAGCGGCACCTGCTCCAGCATCCACAGGCACGATGTACGCGACCAACCGCTCACCGGTCTGCGGATCCGACTTCGCGATCACCGCAGTCTGCGCGATCTCCGGCAGGGCGAGCAACGCGGCTTCGATCTCACCGAGCTCGATACGGAAACCACGGATCTTCACCTGGAAATCCGTACGACCCCGATACTCCAGTTCGCCTGTGCTCGTCCACGCAACCAAATCACCAGTGCGGTACATCCGCGCACCGGGCTGGAACGGGTTGGCCACGAACCGATCCGCGGTCAGATCCGCACGACCGAAGTAACCACGCGCCAACTGCGCACCAGCCAAATACAACTCACCCGACACACCCACCGGCACCGGACGCAAACGACCATCCAGCACGAACACCCGACTGTTCCACTCCGGCGCACCGATGGGAACCGAAACCCGGTCGGTATCACTGACCCGATGGCTGGTGATGGACACCGCCGCCTCGGTCGGACCATACAGATTGAACAATTCGGTACGCGGATTCTCACGCAAGAACCGCTGCGCCAACGCACCCGGAAGGGCTTCACCGATCGCCAACACCCGCCACAGCGAATCCGGCATACCGGCAGTCAACAGCGCGTCCAGCATCGACGGGACGACGTGCAGCGTGGTGACCCATTCCTGGGCCATGAGTTCGTTGAGGTACGTCGGGTCCCGGTGACCGTCGGGTGAGGCGATGACCAAACGGCCACCGCACACTACCGCCGACCAGAACTCCCACACCGAGAGGTCGAACGTCGCGGCCGTCTTCAGCAGAATCGCATCCGCAGCGTCGAGCCCGAACTCGATGTTCTTCCATTGCAACTGGTTCGCGATAGCGCCGTGCGGAACCGCGACACCCTTCGGGCGACCCGTCGAACCGGACGTGAAGATCACATACGCCGTGTTCTCCGGACGCAACGGCGCGACCCGATCGACATCAGCGACCGGCGCGGCATCCAGCTCCGACAGATCCAGTTCATCGATCCGCACCACCGGCGCGACATCGGTCTCGAACTTCGCATCGGCATTCGTCAGCACACAAACCGGTGCCGCCGTCTCCAAGATGTAGCTCGTCCGCTCGGCAGCCTGATCCGGATCCACCGGCACATACGCACCACCGGACTTCGCCACCGCGTACATCGCCACGATCAAATCCACCGAGCGACGCAACGCAAGCGCGACCCGCGACTCCGGACCGACACCCAACGAAATCAGATGCCGCGCAAGACGATTCACACGCACATCGAGTTCGGCGTAGGTCAGCTCGACCCGCTCACCATCGACCGCGTCCGCGACCAGCGCCGTTGAGCGCGGGCCCGCCGCGACACTGGCGTCGAGCAGCGAGGCCAGCGTCGCATCCGCGTCGACCGCCTGGTCGGTGGCGTTCCAGCGTGCCAGCACGTCGTGCCGTTCGGCGGCGTCGAGCAGTTCGAGATCGCCGACCGGCGCGTTGGCGTCGGCGACCACGGCGGCGAGAATGCGCGAAAGCCGATCAGCGAACCCTTCGACCGTCGCCCGATCGAAAAGATCAGTCGCATACGTCAAGAACCCACCGATACCCCCAGCCGCACCCGACTCCGCATACGCATCACCCACGATCAAATGCAGATCGAACTGCGACACATCCAAATCCGCATCCACACCAGCCACCGACAAACCCGGCAACTCCAACACCGCCCGCGCGACGTTCTGAAACGACAACCCCACCTGGAACAACGGATGACGCGCCGTCGACCGCGGCGGATTCAACACCTCCACCAACCGCTCGAACGGCACATCCGCATGCGCGAACGCAGCCAGATCCGACTCACGCTGCCTACCGAGCAAACCCGCGAACGACTCACCCGGCTCGAACCGCGTCCGGAACACCACGGTATTGACGAACATACCGATCAGATCATCCAGCTCCCGCTCACCACGACCCGCCACAGGCGTGCCGATGGCGATATCCGAATTGCCCGACAGCCGAGCCAGCAACACCGCGAACGCCGTATGCACCACCATGAACAACGTCGCACCGTGCGCACGAGCCAAGTCCACGAGTCCCGCATGCGTCGCCGCATCGATCTCGATATCCACTCGCGCACCGGCCAGCGACGCCACCGCAGGCCGCGGACGATCCGTCGGCAACTCCAGCAAATCGGGAAGCCCGGCCAGCTCGGCACGCCAGAACGCGATCTGCTGGGCCGCGATCGATGCCGGGTCGTTCTCGTCGCCCAGCACCTCGCGCTGCCACAACGCGTAATCCGCATACTGCACCCGCAACGACGACCACCCCGGAACCTCACCCGAAGTACGCGCCGCATACGCCACCATCACATCCCGCACCAACGGACCCATCGACGACGCATCCGCCGCGATGTGATGCACCACCACCGCCAGCACATACGTCTCGGGCGCTCCGTCGACCTGGATGAGGACGGCCCGCAACGGCACCTCGGCCGTCACGTCGAACGGAGTCGCCGCCAAGGCGTAGACCGCGCTCGCCACGTCCGACTCGGCCAGCACCCGCGGAGTGAGATCCAAGGCGACCTGCCCGGCGGGCAACACCAGCTGCACCGGACCGTCGACCGTCTCCGGATACACCGTGCGCAGCACCTCGTGGCGCACGACCACATCCTGTAGCGCCGCACCCAGCGCGGCGACATCCAACGCACCGGTCAACCGCAACGCGAACGGCAGGTTGTAGGCCGCCGAACCGATCTGCTCCGCGGCCTCATCGGACTGATCGAAGCGGTTGAGGAACCACATCCGCCGCTGCGCCAGCGACAACGGCAACCGCTCCGGCCGCGCGATACTGCCCAACTCCACGCGCTCACCGTGCGTGTGCGACTCCAGCGCCGCCGCCAACCCCGCCACCGTCGGAGTCTCGAACAGCGTCCGCACCGGAACGCGGCCACCGACCGCCGCGCCGAGACGCGCCACGACTTGGGTGGCGACCAGCGAATTGCCGCCGAGCGCGAAGAAGTCGTCATCCGCGCCGACCCGGGTCACACCGAGCACCTCGCCGAACACACCCGCCACGATCTCCTCGATCGCGCTCGAGGGCGCACGGAAGTGCTTGGTCTCGAAGGTGGGCTCCGGTAGCGCCTTACGATCCAGCTTGCCGCTGGAGTTCAGCGGGAACGCATCCAGCGCCACGATGGCGCCCGGAACCATATAGGCGGGCAACGTCTCACCGATCGCGGAGCGCAGCGCCTGCGTGTCGATCCGGTCTCCCGGAGCGGGGACGACGTAGGCCACGAGTTGGTCGCCCAGCGATGAAGGCGACACGAGCGCCACCGCCTGGCTCACCGAAGGCTGCGCCAGCAGCGCCGTCTCGATCTCGCCCAGCTCGATCCGCTGACCACGGAACTTCACCTGGAAATCGGTCCGGCCGAGGTAGTCGAGGACCGCGTCGTCGGCGTCCTTGCGCCATACGACGAGGTCACCGGTGCGGTACATCCGGTCACCGTTGCCGAAGGGGTTGGCGACGAACCGGTCCGCGGTGAGATCGGGACGCCGCACATAACCGCGGGCCAGCTGATCACCGGCCAAGTACAGCTCACCGGGCACACCCACCGGCACCGGCCGCAACCACGAGTCCAGGACGTACACCTGCGTGTTCCACTGCGGCAGACCGATCGGCACGCTGCGCTCGTCCGCCGACGCGGGCCAGTAGGTCACCGACACCGCCGCCTCGGTCGGGCCGTACAAGTTGTGCACCGCGGCGTCGGACACCGCGTGCATGGCTCCCACGGTCTCCGGGGGCAGCGCCTCGCCGATCACGAAGACGTGTTTCAGCGTCGGGCAGCTGCCGGGCGCGGTGTGCGCGGCGAAGACGGTCAGCATGGACGGCACGAAGTCGGTTACCGTCACGCGCTGCCCGGCAATGGTTTCCGCGACGTAGGCGGGATCGCGGTGCCCGTCCGGCGTGGCGACGACGAGCTTCGCTCCCGCACGCAACGGCATGAAGTAGCCCCACAGCGAGACGTCGAAGGTCGTCGCCGTCTTCTGCAGGTACACGTCGTCCGGGCCCAGCGGGTATTCCGCCAGCATCCACGCGATCTGGTTGTCGATCGCCGCATGGGACACCGCGACGCCCTTGGGCCTGCCGGTCGATCCCGACGTGAAGATCACGTACGCCGGGTGCTCCGGCAACACCGGACGCAGCAGTTCCTCCGGGCGAACCGGGCTGTCGTCGAAGCCGTCTAGCTCCAGGGTGTCGACGGCGAGCGCCCGGACGTCCTCGGGCAGGGCCGCCGCGTCGGCGCTGGTCGTGACGACACAGAGGGGGCGAGCGGTGTCGAGGATGTGCGCGATGCGTTCGGCCGGATGATCCGGATCCAACGGCACATACGCCCCACCCGC
>NZ_JBJZOK010000067.1:0-9545 GCF_047200615.1 Nocardia sichangensis | reverse complement strand
GCGTCTTCGAGGCGATCCGGGCGGGCAAGGGCTGATCACACAGCGCTGAGCGCGGCCGGTGCCGGGACCCGGTACCGGCCGCACCCGTTAAGATTGCGTCAGGTGTGCCGGGAAGTCTGGTCGGCGAGTGGTCGCGCACCCGTTCAGCCGACGCCGGTGGGTGCCGCGTCCGCGCCGCCCGACCACCGGCCGAAAGGTTTCCCGTGATCACGCGAGTGCGCTCGGAACTGTCCCGCTACCTCCGCACGGAAACCTTCGGCGGCGCACTCCTCCTGATCGCGGCGGCCGGAGCGTTGCTGTGGGTGAACTCGCCGTGGGGAGCCAGTTATCTGACGATCACCGAGACGGTCGTCGCGATACCGCCGCTGCATCTGGAACTGACCCTGGCCGAGTGGACCGAGGACGGTCTGCTCGCGGTGTTCTTCTTCGTCGCAGGCCTGGAGCTCAAACGCGAACTGGTCGTCGGCGAACTCGCCGACCGCAGACGCGCCACTCTGCCGGTCATCGCGGCGATCGGCGGTGTGGTGACGCCCGCGCTGATCGCGGCGGTGGTCGGGTTCGGGATCCCCGGCATGGACCGTGGCTGGGCCATCCCCGTCGCCACCGACATCGCGTTCGCGCTCGCCGTCCTGGCGCTGACCGGTTCACGCATCCCTACGGGCGCGCGGGTCTTCCTCCTCAGCCTGGCCGTGGTCGACGACCTGATGGCCATCGTCCTGATCGCGGTGCTGTTCACCACGACGGTGTCGCTGCTGTGGCTGCTCGTCGCCGCCGGATGCTTCGCCGGGTGGGCATCGGGGCAACGCGCGCGAATCCGCACTCCGTTGCTCTACGTGCCGCTGGCGTTGGTGTCCTGGTACGCGCTGCACGAGGCGGGCATCCATCCCACCCTGGCGGGCGTCGCCCTCGGCCTGCTCACCCGGGTGCGTGCGGATCCCGGTGAATCCGAAGCGCCTGCCACCCGGCTCGAGCACATCTTCCAGCCGGTCTCCGCCGGGTTGTGCGTTCCGCTGTTCGCCCTGTTCGCCTCCGGAGTCCCGTTGAATCCCACGGTCTTCGGTGAGTTGTTCACCGACCGGCTCGCGCTGGCCGTGATTCTCGGCCTGCTGGTGGGCAAACCGCTCGGGATTTTCGGGATGAGCTGGGTGGCAATCCGGTTGGGCGTCGCGACGCGGCCCAGCGGACTCGGCTGGCGGGACATGTTCGCCCTCTCGGTGCTCGGCGCGATCGGCTTCACGGTTAGCCTTCTCGTGGCGGAACTCGCGCTCGCCGATGTCGCGGACGGGTCGGCCGTCGAGTTGGCGAAGGCCGCTGTGTTGGTGACATCAATGGCGGCGTCGCTCGCCGGTTCGGCGCTACTGTTGCGGCGTGGGCGTGTCCACCAGGCTCGGCGGGACGCCCGTGCGCTACAACGTGAACAATACGGCGGCGCGAGCGATCCGCCCGGAGGCGGTAGCCTGCGTGACCACGGAGGGCACCGGGAGCACCGCCGATCGAACGGGAGTTGAAGCAGTGCCGGGACAGGGAGAAGGGTCGACCAAGTGAGTTTCAACCACGGCGGTAACGGGAGCGACGCGGAGCGCGGTCGTACGGTCACCTCCATTCCCCTCACGGATGCCGATCCGCTCGGCAACGCCAGTTTCGGGACGCTGGTGCGCGACGCCGCCGAGCAGATGTCGACCCTGGTCCGCGCCGAGGTCGAACTGGCCAAGGCCGAGGTCACCGGCGAGATCAAGAAGGGCCTGCAGGGCAGCGTCTACTTCATCCTCGCGCTCACCGTGCTGCTGTTCAGCACGTTCTTCTTTTTCTTCTTCCTCGGCGAACTGCTCGACGTGTGGCTGGCGCGCTGGGCGGCCTTCCTGATCGTCTTCCTGCTCATGGTCGTCGCCACCGCGGTACTGGCGTTCCTCGGCTACCGGCGGGTGAAGAAACTGCGCGCGCCGGAGAAGACGATCGATTCGCTCAAGCAGGCGCGCACGGTGCTGCCGCACGGCTTGGGCGCGTCCGCGCACGAGGACCGCCTCGCCCTGGAGAAGCAGACTTCCTAGGCGCGCGTGCGCGAGCCGGTACGGCGGCTACTAGGCTCGATCGGCGTGTCGGCGAACTTGCTCCCGGATCCGTCCAGCGTCCGTTACGACGGACCGTGGACGCATAGGGACGTGCACGCCAACGGCATCCGCTTCCACGTCGTGGACGCGGCGCCCGAACGGTCCGACGCACCGCTGGTCGTGTTGCTGCACGGCTTCGGCGACTTCTGGTGGTCCTGGCGGCACCAACTGACCGGCCTGGCCGAGCTCGGCTACCGCACCGTGGCCGTCGACCTGCGCGGCTACGGCGACAGCGACAAGCCGCCGCGCGGTTACGACGGCTGGACGCTCGCCGGTGACGTCGCCGGGCTGATCCGGGCACTGGGCTACACCGAGGCGACGCTCGCCGGGCACGCCGAGGGTGGTCTGGTCTGCTGGACCACGGCGGTGCTGCATCCGCGCTTGGTTCGCTCGATCGCGCTGGTGGGCTCGCCGCATCCGTCGGCGTTGAAAAGCTCCGTGCTGCGCAACCGCCGCCAGCGCGCGGCCTGGCTGCCGAACTTCCTTCGCTACCAGCTCCCCCGGTACGGCGAGCACTTGTTGACCACCGCCGACGGCTTCGAAGTGGAACGGCTGCTGCGCCAACGGGTCAGCGCGGGTTGGGCGAACACCGCCGAATTCGTCGACACCGCACAGCGGATGCGGTCGGCGATCCGGATCCCCGGCGCCGCGCATTGCGCACTGGAGTACCAGCGCTGGGCCTTCCGCAGCCAGTGGCGTCCGGACGGCCGCCGGTTCATGGCGACCATGCGCCAACCCATCCGCATCCCCGTCCTGGCCATGCGCGGCGAGCTGGACCCGTACGTACTGCCGGGAACCTTCCGCCGCGACCTCCATCTCTCGCCGGAACGGCGGCTGGCCGGTATCCCGGCGGCCGGGCACTTCGCCCACCAGGAGAACCCGGACGCCGTGACGAAGGAACTGGTCAAACTCCTCGGCTGAACGCTTCGCGTTCCGGCCCGGCCACGGGTTCGCGGCCGGGTCTCGGTTCGATGAAAGCGCGTACCCACACCGATCCCGCGCTTCCGCCTTCCCAAGTCGCGACCAAGCCCTGCAGCGGAACGAGTTCCGCGACATCGGAATACCACGGCTCCGTTCCGGTGGTACGGCCGACCCGCGTCGCGGATCAGCTCAGCACACAGGCCCCCGTGGCCACCGGCCCATCGGAACGCTGCGAAGCTTCGAGTTCGGAGCGGACTTCGTTGAGCGTCAGCACATAACCGGTGTCGTTGTCGGTCACCGCGGCGCCGAAGACGACCCCGAGCACCTGCCCTTCGGTATCCACCAGCGGCCCACCGGAATTGCCCGCCTGGACGAGCCCGCGGACGGTGTACACCTCACGCTTCACCGTTCCGTCGCGGTAGATGTTCGGGCCGGTCAGATCCAGAGTCTCGCGGATCCGGGCCGCGCTCGCGGTGTACCGGCCACCGCCCGGGTAGCCGAGCACGATGGCGCTGTCGCCGGTACGCGCGGGCGACGGCGCCTGCGGCACGACCGGAGCGGTGAGTCCGGGTACCGAGAGCACCGCGACGTCGGTGAACGGGTCGAACAGCACCACCGAAGCGGGCAGCGAGCCGTAGGCGGTGTCCACGTCGACGCTCGTCGTCCCCGCGACGACGTGAGCGTTGGTCATCACGCGCTCCGGGGCGATCACGAAGCCCGAGCCCTCCAGCGCCCGCTGGCAACTCGGCGCGACACCGCGGATCCGCAGCACGCTCTGCTGCAGCGAGGCGGCGACCGGGCTGGCCAGCACGCTCGGATCCGGTGGTTCCACCGCGGCGATCGGCGCCCGCCCGAACGGCCCGATCACGTCCGGCAGACCGGAGGTGTTGAGCAGCTTGGAGAATTCGTTGGGCAGCTTGCGCAGCCAGTTCGGCGCGACGTCGTTGACGTCGGCCAGCACCCGCGAGCCGTTGATCGCGGTCGCGATGGCCGGCTGTGACGAGGTGGCCAGCGGCAGTGCCAGCAACCACGCGGTGACCAGCACGGCGACCGCCTGCAGCCCCGCGCCGACCACGCTGTCCACGCTGCGCGTGAAGGGATGACGCATGCCGCTGCGCGCCGCGCGCCCGAGCACCATGCCCGCGACTTCACCGACGATCACCAGCACCACGATGAGCAGCACGCCGGTGAGCACCCTGGTGCGGCCCTCGTCGACGTGCACCAGGATGTGCGGCGCGATCAGGATGCCCGCGACCGCGCCGAGCACCACGCCGAGGAAGGCGAGCGCGGAGGCCACCGCGCCCTGCCGCCAGCCCGAAGAAGCGGCGAGCAGGGCCAGTAGCACGACGGCGATGTCGAGCCAGGCCGACGAACTCATAACGTCATCCCCACGGCGGCGAGTGCGGTCTGCAGATCACGGACGTCCGCGTGGTCCCACTCGCGATCCCAGCCCGCGGCCTTGCTGATCCCGGCGAGGATGCCGCCGGTGAGGCCCCAGACCAGCATCCCGTCCACCTGGAACGCCGGGCTCTGATAACCGAGGGGGCTGCGAACCAGGAAGCGGTTGGCCGGATCCAGCAGCTGCGCGAGCGGCACGCGCACGACCCGCTCGGTCTCGCTCCGGTCGACCACCTGCACCGCACCCGGCGTACGCCAGTACGCGAGCACCGGCGTCACGTCGAAACGAGAGACCGGCACGAACAGCTTGGGTTGTACCGCGAACGGTTCCACGCCGGAACGGTCGAGGCCGGTTTCCTCGCACGCCTCCCGCAGCGCGGTATCGATCGGCCCGGCATCGCCCGGGTCCGCGGCGCCGCCAGGGAAGGCCACCTGGCCGCGATGCTGACGCAGGGTGGAGGCGCGCTGGGTGAGCAGCACCTCCGCGTCGGCGGGCAGTCCGCCGGGGGCGTCCGGGTCGGGCTCCGGCGAGCCGCCGAACAGCACGAGCACCGCCGCTTGACGCGGCTTCGAGGTCACGGTCATGGCGCGGCGCAGCGCACGCGCCCTGGTCGCGGTGTCGGCGCTGTCGAGGGCCGGTTCGGCCGAGCGGGTCAGCCAGTTCGGGATGCCGGGGGGCATTTCGATGGTCATCGCGCACCTCCCCCGCGCATTCGCCCACCGACCCGCGTGCACGCCCGCACCGTCACCTCCACCATTGATTCGTCCACCCGCATCGTCATGCGGCCACTCCGAGCTTGCCCGCGACGGTATTCGCGATGTCATCCACCCCGTCGAAAGCGCGCACCTCGACGTCGGCTATCGAGCCATCGGCACGCACAAGCACCGAGATCGGCAGCACAGAGGGGGCGCCGACGACCGTGCGCACTCGCGCGTCGGCATCGAGCACGCCGGGCAATCTCACGTCCAGTCCGCGCAGACGGGACAGTGCCTTGGCCTCATCAGGGTCGCTGTGCACGGTCAGCACCGTAATCGCGTTTCCGGCGCGTTGGGCGTATTGCTGCAAATACGGCAACTCTCTGGCGCACGGTGCGCACCAGTAGGCCCAGAGATTCAGCAGGGCGGGCTTGCCCGCCAGCGCGGCGGCCAGGTCGACCGGTTCGCCGTCCGCCAGACATCCCAGCGTTATCCCGGCCAGCGGACCGTTGCCGGGGGCCGCGCCGCTCGGGCAATCGGGCAGATGGGCGGCGGCGCGCAGGTCATCGGAGACGCCGGAGGCAACGGGAGCCTGGTGTTGCTCCTCGCTCCGGTCGTCGCCGCGCGGCCACACCGCGACCGCCAGCGCGACCACGACGATCAGACCGGCAAGTGCCCAGCGCCACGCATGTCCCGCACTCCTTCGGCCCGAGGGCTCAGAACTCACCGGCCCACCAGCTCGAGCAGATGCTCCCGCTCCGGCCCCTTCACCAGCTTGGCCGCGGCCTCCGGATCGGTCGGCCCGATCCCGAACGACGGACAGTCTTTGACCAGGACGCACGCACCGCACGCCGGCTTGCGGGAATGGCAGACGCGCCGTCCGTGGAAGATCACCCGGTGCGACAGCATCGTCCATTCCTTGCGCTCGATCAGCGCGCCGACGATGTGCTCGACTTTGACCGGGTCCTCCTCGTCGGTCCATCCCCACCGGCGCACCAGGCGACCGAAATGGGTGTCGACCGTGATGCCGGGGACCCCGAACGCGTTACCGAGGATGACGTTGGCGGTCTTGCGCCCGATGCCGGGGAGCTGGACCAGTTCGGTCAGGGTGTGAGGCAATTCACCGTCGTGACGTTCCAGCAGCGCTTGGCCGAGTCCGATCAGGGAGGAGGTCTTGTTCCGGTAGAACCCGGTCGGCCGGATGTATTCCTCCAGCTCCGCGCGATTTGCCTCGGCGTAGGCCCGCGCGTCCGGGTAACGGGCGAACACCGCGGGCGTGGTGAGATTCACGCGCTCGTCGGTGCATTGTGCCGAAAGTATTGTCGCCACCGCCAATTCCAGCGGTGTGGTGAAATCCAGCTCGCAGTGCGCGTCGGGGAAGGCGGTCGCCAGTTCACGGTTCATCCGGCGCGCGCGGCGGACCAGCCCGAGCCGGGTTTCCGCCTGTCGTGCCCTGGTTTTCCGATTCGGAGCCGCGGCGGCGACCGGCGGCGTTCCGGAGGGCTCGGAGCCGGGCGGAAGCCCGTTCCCGGAGGCGGTGGAGGGGGAGACGCGCACGCGTCCACCATACGGAATCGGCAGACAACGTTGTCCTTCCAGTTCAGTTGCCGTGTTCCATCTGAGACCTCGACCGTGTTTACTGCTCGTCATGCAAGGACTCGCTGTGGTGCTCTTCCCAGTGGTGCTGATGCTGTTCGCACTGGGTATGGAGCGGGTCGAGAACCGGCTCCGCAAGCTTCTCGAACCCGACGAAGAGGTTCAGCAGTACCTGGACAAGGCAAGCAACGCCGAGGTGAAGGAGCTGACCAAACTCGGTCTGCCCGCCGCCGTCGCCCGGATGCGCAAGCGCCGCTCCCGCGGCGATGAGATGGACGTGGCCCGCGCCAGCTGACGCGGCGCAAGTGTCGCGCAATCCACTCGTTACGTGGTGTCCGTCACTACGCTGTAGTGAGGCCGCGTAGACTGCGCTGTTGGCCGAGTCGCTTCGGTCCGGTACAGAGCCATTTCCCTAAGGAGCACATTCGTGGACGAGGCCCTCGCCAGAGCAGGCATCTTCCAGGGCGTCGAGCCCACTGCGGTGGCCGCCCTCGCCAAGCAACTTCAGCCGGTTGATTTCCCGCGCGGTCATGTCATCTTCAACGAGGGTGAGCCGGGTGACCGGCTGTACATCATCACGTCCGGCAAGGTGAAGATCGGACGCCGTTCGCCCGATGGGCGCGAGAATCTGCTGACCATCATGGGCCCGTCCGACATGTTCGGCGAGCTGTCCATCTTCGACCCAGGTCCGCGCACTTCCACCGCCACCACGGTGACCGAGGTGCGCGCGGTGACGATGGACCGCGACGCCCTCAAGACCTGGATCGACCAGCGGCCCGAGATCGCCGAGCAACTGCTCCGCGTCCTCGCCCGCCGCCTGCGCCGGACCAACAACAACCTGGCCGACCTGATCTTCACCGACGTGCCCGGCCGCGTCGCCAAGGCGCTGTTGCAGCTCGCACAGCGCTTCGGCACGCAGGAAGCCGGCGCGCTGCGGGTCACCCACGACCTGACCCAGGAGGAGATCGCCCAGCTGGTCGGCGCCTCCCGCGAGACCGTGAACAAGGCGCTCGCCGACTTCGCGCATCGCGGCTGGCTGCGGCTGGAGGGCAAGAGCGTGCTCATCTCCGACTCCGAGCGCCTGGCCCGCCGCGCTCGGTAACACGCCCCGAACGACGAACGCCGGGTTCAGCGCTCCACTGAACCCGGCGTTCCGTTGTTCCTGTCAGCCGTGCACGCGCAGGTAGTCCAGCTGCGCCTGCACCGAACTGCGCGCCGCGGGCCACAGCCGCTCGTCCACATCGGCGTACACGCGCCGTACGACCGCCATCGCGTCCGCATCCGAACCGAGCACCCGCAACGCTTCCCGCACCTGGCCGAGGCGCTCGTGCCGATGGGCGATGTAGTAGCGGGCCACCGGTTCGAGATCAGGATGATCCGGGCCGTGCGCGGGCAGCAACGCCTTGCCCTTGCCCGCTTCCAGCAGCCGGTCCAGCGAGGACAGATAGTCGGCCAGCGCACCACTGCCTGACCCGAGCACGGTGGTGCCAGCGCCGAGGATGGTGTCGCCGGTCAGCACCGCGTCATCGAGGACGAAACTGACCGAGTCGTCGGTGTGGCCCGGCGTTTCCAGCACGGTGATCCGCAGGCCCGCGGCCTCGATCACCTCGCCGTCGGCGAAGGCGGCAGCCGAGCCGCGCAGAAAGCCGGAATCCTTGGCGCGCACGGATGTCCCGGTCAGTTCGACCAGATGATCGATCCCGCCGGTGTGGTCGTGGTGGTGGTGGGTGATCAAGGTGAGAGCGACCCGGCCACCGGTGGCCTCGGCGATCGCGGCGCTGTGCGACTCGTCCTTCGGACCCGGGTCCACCACCACACAGTCCGACCGGCCCGCCGCCCGCAGGATCCAGGTGTTGGTTCCCTCCAGGGTCATCTGTCCCGGATTGTCGGCGAGCAGCACCGCCGCCGTCTCGGTGACCTGTCGGAGCTGCCCGTAGGCGGGGTGTGTCAACGTCATCGCAAAACCTCGGATAGAAACGGAGCCGACAGTTCCGGTCTAGCGCACCTCGGCGATCAGTTCGACTTCGACCGGAGTATTCCGGGGAAGTTCGGAGACGCCGACGGCCGAGCGCGCGTGCTTGCCCGCGTCACCGAAGACCTGACCGAGGAACTCCGACGCACCGTTGATCACCACCGGCTGATCGCCGAATCCGGGTGCCGAAGCCACGAATCCGACCACCTTGACGATCCGCACCACCGCGTCCAGCCCGACCAGGTCGTGCACCGCGGCCAGCGCGTTGAGCGCGCACAGCCGAGCCGCTTCCTTGGCCGCCTCCACCGAAACCTCCGCGCCGACCTTGCCGACCGCCGACAGCTCGCCGTTCACGAACGGCAGCTGACCGGAGGTATAGACGAGCGACCCGGTGCGGATCGCGGGAATATAGGCCGCGACCGGTGCCACGACCGGGGGCAGGGTGATTCCGAGCTCGGCGAGGTTCTTCTCCCACTGGGTCACTGCGTCACCCTCCTTCGCTACTTGGGCCGCTTGAGATAGGCGACGTGCTGCTCACCGGTAGGGCCGGGCAGCACGGTGACCAGCTCCCAGCCGTCGGCGCCCCACTGATCGAGAATCTGCTTCGTCGCATGCGTCAGCAGCGGCACGGTCGCGTACTCCCACAAGGTCGTATCACTCATGTGCGAGAGCGTAGCTCTGTCTGATTGCCGCGACTTCGTCGCGGCGTGTTCGCGGCCCCCTTGTGGGGGGGGGGGGGGGGGGCCCCCCCCGGGGGGGGGGGGGGGGGGCGGGGGGGCCCCCCCCCCCCCCGCGGCCGCCCCCCGGCCAAGGGCGGGGGCCGCGCGCGCGGGACACGGGGGTGGGGGGGGGGG
>NZ_JBJZOK010000066.1:0-9824 GCF_047200615.1 Nocardia sichangensis | reverse complement strand
ATCCATCAGCAGCGTCCCAGCGCCGGGTGTGGCAGGTGACCAACCGTCCGATTCGAGGTATAAGCCTCCGACGCACTGGGTTGACAGCCGAAATTCTTCCCTGAGCCGATGTGTACTGCACAGCCACGTGCCGGTTCGAAGCCCTGTGCCTAAGCCATAACCACACAGCCACGCATAATCAATCTGGCAAATAACAAGACATCCGCAAGTCCCTTCGGCGCGAAACCTTCCTCTTCTCAGAGAATCTGACCAATGCTAGCGGCCAGTCAGCCGCATAGTTGTTGGAGGGAATCCCCGCCAACGCGCACCTTAGACGAATAACCCGGGCTCATGAGTCCACGGCTGTTTCAGTCCTATTTTTCACGAAGGTATATCGAAGTACCCGGTTTGCTTGCCGGGACAGGACCGTACTATGCGCAATCGCACGAGTTATGCCACGCAGCGGCTGCGGGAAAGCAGAAACTTCAGCACTGCGAGTAAGTAGCTGCTCCTCGACAAGGGTCAGATTGAGATTCCAGGCTTCGGGTTCGCGCGGGTCGTCGAAGCCCTGTGCGGCCGTGATTCCAAGAGCTTTGATAGAAGGGTGATACTTCATAGCCCAGGCGGCGAAGCGCGTATAGCCGTTGAGCGCAAGTTCGCCGGTCGGGAAATGTCGGACGACTTCGCCGATCATATCCTGAAAAGAAGTACCGGGCATAAATGGCAACAACCCCTCGGCAACCACCATTACAGGACGGCCATCTGGCAGATTCTTAGCCCAGCCGGCTTGAGTGAGGTCGACGCCCACAAGGTGCGACCCATGCGGAATTAGATCAGCGCGTAGTGCAATTACCTCAGGGTAGTCAATATCGTACCAGTCGACACCTGCCGACGGATTGCAGCGGAATACGCGAGTGTCCAGTCCGCAGCCCAGGTCCAAGACCACCGCGTTCGGGTGGGTCGCGATAAAGGTTCGCACGGCATCATCTATCTTCTTTGAACGCAGCGCAGTTCCACTGATCAGGCTGGGCTTCAGTTTCAAATTCGTGAAGTCGTAGTCGATTTGCTCGACCAGATCTGCTGCACGGGCGTCACCGAGGACAGGGGTGGGCGACCCGTGGTCCAAGGCCCGAGCTTTTAGCGTCAAAAGAAGGGTTTCCTGGATCGGGTCGAGGGTTGGGCGGATTCGAGACATGGTCGACCCTTTCGATAGTGGTGTCCATGGGGTTTAAGCAGCGATGTCGCATAACCTGGTCAATGCCCGCTGGGCGGCGCGGACCCCGCTCGATGCGTACTGGATCCTACCGCCCATCTGCGCGAGACCTTCTTCAGCGTTTTCACCGAAACTGGGATCTCACTGTAGATCACCGTCTGCCAGACGTCGTCGTCCTCGATGCGGTAATAAGATGTACGGTCAGCGGCAATTATAACCCTCCGCATCCATCCGATAGTCATCAGCAGGCGCACATTGATGGTACTCGCTCCACCCACTGCAGCAGGCTGTATTATTCCCTCGGCATCGGCATGCCGCGGCCTCCCTAAGCTGTGTACTGCTCGATCACCGTGTCATGGCGTCCACCGACTCCCGCGTTGGTGGAGGTGTTGGAACAACGACCTTTGTGCGGCGCAGGTACAGATCAAACCAGTCGACCGCAAGTTGCATTGCTTCGTCCAGCCCAGGACCGGTGTACAGGCCGAGCACGTCATAAGGCAGGACTTCGAGCCGCTTCGGCTCGCCAGCCTTCGCGTATGCGCTCTGCGCCTCCTCCAGCATGTGGTATGGATCCCAGCCGCCGTTGGCAATCATCAGCAGTGGAGTCGGCGCGAGTCGGTGAATGAAGTACTCCGGCGCGAAGTTCAGCAGATACTCTGCCGAGTCGAGCGTCTTCTCGTTTCGGTAAGTAGGGAAAATTTCTGCGGCCAAGTCGGGAGCGCTCTCCACGTTCTCTCCTTCCAGCGTCAGATGCGGAACTCGGGCACTGGCCTCGCCGGCGTAGCGACGCTGCCAGTCCTCGTCCAAGCGGTCTCGCAGCGCGCAGACGCCTATCCGCCCGTACAACCGTTCCAGATAGCGCCATCCGTCCCATACGCTCGGACTCTGTACCACAACACATTTCACACGCCGATCCAGTACTGCAGCGTGCGCGGCGACCGAGCCTCCGATACTGACTCCCCACACCCCGATCCGATCCGCGTCGACTTCTCGCCGGGTCTGCAGGTATGAGATGGCGCTACGAAAATCCTCCACCTGCCGCTGCGGGTAGTCCAGCCCGCGCGGCTGGCCATCACTGGCACCGACCGTGCGGTAATCGATCGCCAGCACCGCGAACCCGGCCCGCACGAAATACGGCGCGAACACGCCCAATGCCTCTTTGACCATCACTCCGCTGTGGCCGAGTACCAGCGCGGGGATCGGGCCATCCTGAGCAGGCAGATACAGATCCCCGGCACACTCGGTGCCGAGGCTGTTGAACCTCACCTGCTCCGTCTTGGGGACCATAATGCACTCCGTTCATCTCTGCCAGTCAATTCAGTCTCGAATGAAATGACTGCAAAAGTCAAATCGGTTGGCGTCCACAGCGTGCACTCCTCCCGACTTGCCGAGGGCACCAACCACCGGCGGTCGAGCATCGCGACCATAAGGCGCTGTCTCATGTGGTCGTCGTTCGTTCGTGGTGTGGTGTAACGGCTGTGCTGCATGATGTTGGTTGTGATCGATGTGTTGTCGCAGCGCCTAGTGCCGGAGGGGCTGTAGGCGCTGGTCGAGCCGAACGACGCGATACCGCGAAGAACTGCGGTATCGACCAGCACGCACCCTCCAACACCCTCTGCCCAAGTTCATTTCAGCGACACGCCGAAGAGCGGCTCTCTGCGTCGTCAGGGAGTTCGACCGGGTGGTTCCCGTGTTCACTGTGATTCGCTCGACGAAGGAGGAGCCCAACTGTGTCCCTTCGGCATCGCTACGAGTACGCCGTAGACCTACCTCGTAGCCTCCGGACCGGCTTTCGTCCACCGATCCAGGAGTTCCCCGGCCACTACGAAAGTGGAAGGTACGCACCGCCTGCCCAGATCCGCCAGGTTCCAGCAGGCGGCACATAAAGGGACGTAACAACGCTGGTTCCTCGCGTACTCCTCTTCATCCCGTTCGCCGGACCCGCACCATCTGGCAGTACTGGCCCGTCCCGGCTTTGTCAGGGCTGCTCCAACCCTCCCCAGCACCACCCGGATCAGGCTGCCCTCAACACCGCCGACCTGCTACGACAGGCCGACGATGAAGACCTCTCACCCACAAAGGTTCTGACGCTCCCTGCGCAGGAACTGGCGACGCAATTTTGAACAGCCCTGTACTGCTGTGGGGGGTGATTTCAGTGGAGGACTGGGCCGAGATCCGTCGGCTGCACCGGGCTGAGGGTGTGTCGATCAGCGAGATCGCCAGGCGGCTGGGGATTGCGCGGAACACGGTGGGGGCCGCGTTGGCATCGGACCGGCCACCGAAATACGAGCGCAAACCGGCCGGGTCGCTGACCGACGGGGTCGAGCTCCAGTCCGGGCACTGCTGGCGGAGTTCCCTTGGATGCCTGCCACTGTGATCGCGGAGCGAATCGGATGGACCCACTCGTCGTCGATCCTGCGGGCGCGGATCAGAAGATCCGCCCCGAATACGCCGGTGTCGGCCCTGTCGACCGAGTGAAGTACGAGCCGGGCCGGACAACGCAGTGCGACTTGTGGTTTCCCGACGCGAAGATCCCGGTCGGTCACGAACAGTCCAGGGTCCTGCCGGTGCTGGTGATGACCTCGGCGTATTCGCGGTGCTTGACCTCGGTGATGCTGCCCTCACGCCAAGCCGGGAACTTGCTCTGAGGAATGTTGCAGCTGATTGCCGGGATCGGTCGGGTCACGAAAACACTGGTCTGGGACCGGGAAGCAGCGATCGGCGGCGCCGGGAAAGTGACCGAGCCGGCCGCGGCGTTCGCGGGGACTCTGGGGACGAGGATCGTTCTGGCGCCGCCGCGGGAACCGAAGTTCAAGGGCATGGTCGAACGCTGCAACGGTTTCCTGGAAACCTTTTTCCTGCCCGGCCGCCGATTCACCTCGCCGGCCGACTTCAACACGCAGCTGGGTGAGTGGCTGGTTCGCGCCAACAACCGCACGGTCCGCGCGATCGGCGGCCGCCCGATCGAGGCCTTCGACACCGACTGGGATAGCGGCGGCGACCAACCAGTGGGCGCTATCCCGTCAGGGACGCTCGGCCGGTCGCTCCCTGGAGCCACCGGCCGAGAGGACAGGTCGCTCGGCGACACCGCAGCACGTTTGTATCGGCCGAGCCGTTGAGGAGCTTGCTGCGCATGCCCGACAGCTTCGATGTACGCAATGCCTGTTCGTTAGGCGCCGGTTCAACGCCTCGCCGACCTCGGGACAGATATCCGGCGACAGCACCCACGAAGCAGGCGCAAGCAAGCAATGGGACATCGACCACAATTCCCGTGCTAGACGAGCGCCATGACATGCGCGGTATGGACGGTGCTCTCCGGTTGGTTCTTGTATTTGCCGCCGAGAGCCGGATTCACCAGCGTTCCGCAAGTGTGAGGCAACTCGGTTACGAACGGTGGATCTTCGGGTCATGTGGATCCGGACGCACCATCCGGGCGTGCACTGATTGTCAGGCACGAACCGAGCAGCCACCAGTCTCTCTAGCGGGACCGGGAGCAGTAGCTGTAGCGCAGAGGGTGCGCTGACACCGGCAGATACGGACGGTGAGGATGGCCTGGTGATGCCGTAGGTGGCCAACCGGCCACGCTGCCCCGTCCGCAGCGGACCGAGGCTGTTGCGGCAGATCTCGGGCCAGGCCCTCAGCCGGTGCCGCACCACGGCCGGGAGTCAAACTTGATGAACACTCCAGTTACCGCAGCAACCTCTCCACTCCGGCCATACGCCGGGCCCACCGATTTGGATCGAGCACAGTCCGGGAGTCTGGTGGTGCAAGATTGTTCCATGGTGTTCGCGGGGCACCGGACACCCACTGGTCGGTGTCAGTGGCACGGACGGCCTGCATGCGGACATTCCGGAGGAGTTGCTGGTTCGTCGGATCCCGCATGAGAGCCTTTACGGCATCATCGAGCTGGTAGGCGTGTTCATTACCGATCCAGTCCATCATGCGGCCAGCCTGATCGGCGTCGATGCCGGTCAACATCCGTGTTGTTGCGTGGGCTGGCGCGGGTGCTGTGCTGGTGTGCACGCCATCGCGCACTTCCCGCAAAGCTATAATCTTCTCTCTCGTAGGATTGTTCATGTAGTCGGTAACGATAGCCCGTTCGGGCCCCCAGTCAGCTCCTCCGTCGAGGCGAACGCCTCCGTAATTTGCCCTGCGAAATACTAAGGCGTCCTGCTCAAGTGCCCCGAAACTAGCCGCGACTTCCTCAGCGCTGCCATGGCCGTTCACGAGACGGTACGCCTGGCGTTGCGCTTCTTGCACCGCCGCGACCACGTGCCCAAGGTGCTTGTCCCCGAGAGTTTCATCCTCACTGTTATCGTCGACAATGCCTCGAGCCAGGGTCGACAACGCCATGATTCGATCATCGGTGAACCTGGCGCCTCTGAGAGCACCCAAGAAATCAGCACGCGTCCCACCGAAATCCTTCACACCCCGCAGCGCCGCGGCCGCACCCCGGTAGGTGTTGCGGCCGCCGAATTCCATCGCCGCTTCGCGGGCGCCCATCACGAATTGGCGGAATTTCATGTAAGACTGTGCGTATGTACCGCCGGGACCGCCAATGCCCGGACTATTCCAGAACCCCGACTGCATCCTCGACATTCTATCCCTCCTCCGGGCTCCGGGGCGAAACGACCCCTGAACCCCTCCCAGGGCCCATTCGGTCAACGGCGAGTTAGCAACGGTGCTCAGTCCCCCCATCAACGCCATCATCTTGATACCCGACATCGACTGACTCGCACCCATCGTGCCCATACCCAGAGCGGTACCGCCGCCAGCACCGGCGCCCTTCGACGAACCTCCGGTCTGCATCGCCAGCGCGAACCGGTTGGCGATCCAGTCGTTACCGTGAGACAAGCTGCGAGCGAGCCTGCGTAGCTGCAGGATGGCGATGATCTCCACGATGGCGCCGAGCACCAGGACCACCATGACCTGACCCTGGGCCTGCTGAAAAAGGTTGCCAAGGAACAGCACATAAACACCGAGAAAGATGGTGTAGGCGGCCATGCGTCCGGCCGCAACGAAGCCATCGACGAGATTGCGAATCAGAAAAGTTTGCGTAGGACCGTAAATGAAGCCGCCTGCGGCAAAGCCGAAGATGGCCATGAACCCGTGGTAGATGGAGTCCATCGCGGCCCAAACTATCTTGATCGCCAGGTATGCGCCGAACAGCAGCAGGATCATCCCGCACAGCAGCAGCACCAGCCCGGATCCGACCTGGGCCCAACTCGGATCGTTGGCCTCGTCATGGGCCGCGATGTCGCCGCAGGCACGCATGCCGTCTATGACCCGCGAGTCATCGCCGGATCGCACACCAGCCGACCACGCGTTGGCACAGCGAGGTGACTCGTCGACGACATGCCCGAAGTTCCACACCTGTAGTGGTCGGCGGGCGAAGTTGTCCGCCAGATCACCCTGCATCGTCGCCACAACCTGCCGGGGGTTCGCGTCGGAGTTGCCGTTCAACCCTGCCGCCACCGCGATACCCAGATCGCGGCCCTGAGCCAGCAACCCGTGCGAAGACAAAACATCGCCGAGGGGTTCAGCCAAGAACACCGGACCCAACAACGCGACGCCGACCATGGCTACGATTTGCATCGTGGCCTTGGCAGGCTGGCCGCGCACGATGAACCACGCCACGAAGAACGCCCCGATAGCCGCCGCGGTAACGAGTGTCAGCGGAGTGGCGATCTGCCCCGTGAGATTGTCGGCCACACCGGTCAACGCTCGCCCGAACGGATCCAACCATTGGAAACTGACGGCGTAGCCGATCAGCCAGACCGCCGTGGTAACCAAGACAATATACCCGACGAATTCAAGGCCAAGCACGCCCGACATCACCGTGTCCATCGGATGGAATAAGCCACCGTGGTTCGTGGCGAAGACATAGTCGGTCAAACGCACCCCGGACGAGTCCCGCACGTCCATCCAACTCAACGCCGCTATCCCCGGCCGGCCCACCGTGGTCGTTCCCGACTGCGCTACGGCCACCGCCCCAGCCGCGCCCGGCACCACGAATAATACGAATCCAGCAACCAGAAGACACAGGGCACTAGCTCGGCTGCCTGAAAAAATAGCCCAGCCCAGAAACCGTCGAGCTATCACACTCGGCCGCCCCGGGTTCACCAGCAATGACTTCCCAACAGACCGACAGAGCTCGGGCAAACGCCTTCCCTGCAAATCTACCAACCGCGATGGGACCGAGTCCGGAACATCAACAGACATTAGTTGCCCGACGGCTATCACGGCACGACGACAAAGCGCTGCGACACATTCGCACCTGAACACACTTCATCGAGTTTAAATTCCGATAATACCCCGACAAAGGCCACATCAGGCCCCGGCCAACCACACTCGAATCAGGCCCGCTCCAATTGAGCGCTCCAGCCCCGATGGCGATTGGCAACCGCGGCTGGAGCGTCACCTCTCCGCCACCGACACTCGGTAGGTGGCAGGCCCACGCCGGTTGGTCCAGATGAACCCATGCCACCACCCAGCCAAACGCGCGAAGCGTGATCGAGTACAGGGCAGGATCGGCGGATTCGCATACCGCATCACCGATGCGTACGGTACTTCGCGAATTTCCAGATACTTTGGTCGGATTTTCCTCCAGCGATCGGTCGAGGGTGGTCCATGCTGATATATCGAGCTTGTAGACCTCTCCGCGGACCCGGACCACAAAGCCTCAAGATCACCGGGGTCGGTGCCCGGCACGGTGTACGGGGCATCCGAGTCCGCTAGCCGTGCATGCAGCTCGCAGGCGTGCACCGTGATGCACATGGTCTCCTCTACAGTCCAGCGGTACCCACCAGCGCCATACCCGACCTTCCGACCGATCACAATACTTCAGCTCAGACTGAAATCTATAGCATCTTAGCTCACTTTCAGTGTTTGTGAACCACTACTTGATGCCGACCTGGGGTTGCTTACGTTCTGGCCCAACAGCATCAGCGCGACAGTCACCTTTCGATGCTCGGTGAGAGTTCCCGCCAGGATGTCGGCGCACTGAGTTGCGGTTCCCACCGGTGTCAACGCGCTTTCCCTACAGATGTCAGTAGCCGGGCATCAGCGGCTCCAGGCCTGACTTGGGTGTGACTTGCCATCGGGATGTCAGTGGATGACCTGGCGGTTTGCCACACGCGTCAGTAGCTTTGCTACTGAATGTCAGTGGGGGCACTGACCTGCGGAAAAGGCCTGGCAGGTGGTGGTGGCGGCGAAATATGCGGGTGGGCGCGGGAATGTCAGTGGTGGCAAGCCAGCACTGACATTCCCGCGACGGTTCTGAGGCAGCCGGTCGGTCAGCCCACGGCTATCAAGTGCTCAGCCAGCACTGTCGGGTTGGGATTGTGATCCTGCCCGGACAACCCGACCAGTGCTCCGGCTGGCACCGCTTCGGCCAGCGCAGCGGCCGCCGCGCGCATCCGGTTCGGGCTGCTGTCCCCATACATCACCGTGACCGGCATCGGCAGCCGGGCGAATCGCTCCTTAGACACCCGTCCAACCATGGCGATGGTCGCGTCGTAGACAACGGTCGGCGCAATTGCCACCATGGCGGGCCAGAACGGTGCGGCGCTCATCTTGTCCAGCATTGCCTCGGATATCCCTGGACCGTCGCGAAGAAACGCACGCACGGCGCCCGCCCCATCGCCTGCTCCGACCAGAACAGCCAACCGCTCCGGAAGGTCTTCTATCGCCTTGCGGTCCACGTCGTACGGCGGCTCATAGACAGCCAGCCGACGAGCCCGCAGCCCCTGGGCTGCGGCCTCCATCGCCAGAATCGCCCCTGACGAGTGCCCGTACACGACAGTGCCCGGCCCAGCCAGGTCGACAACCGCTGCAAGATCCTCGATCTCGCGCTGCACCTCGTAGGACGCGGCGTCCCCGCTTCCACCCCGCCCCCGCCGGTCATAGGCATAGACAGTGAAATGCGGCTCCAGCAGCGGCCGAAGCGGCGTCACCGCGCGATGATCCGACAGCGCCCCTCCCACCATCACCAGCGGTGTCCCGCTCCCACCGACATAAACCGCCAACCCCGTCCCATCCTCAGATCTCACTCTTTTCACCTGATCACTCATCGCACCTCCGATACAACTCACAGAGACCGCTTCTCGTGACTTCGAAATCGACCCCCGACCGGGTCAGCCGTAGGGACTGCTGCACGATCGGGTGACAAATTCGATCACGCGGCCTGACTGGCCGGTGTGGTCATGATTGTCTCGTATTCGACCGGCGTCAAACGACCGAGAGCGGTTTGCCGTCGGCGGCGGTGGTAGGTCCGCTCGATCCAGGTGACGATCGCGATGCGCAATTCCTCACGGCTATACCAGGATCGGCAGTCCAGGATATTCTTCTGCAGCAACGCGAAGAAGCTCTCCATGGCGGCATTGTCACTGGCCGCGCCGACGCGGCCCATCGATCCGGCCATGCCGTGACGAGCCCAGGCGCGCAAAAACTTTCGGCTTTGAAATTGCGACCCGCTGTCGGTGCGCAGAATGCAGCCGGCCACGTCACCGCGGCGGGCTTGCTGAGCGCGCGGACGGCCAGGCTCGATTTCATCTGCGAAGAGATCGAGTAACCGACGATCCGGTTGGAGTAGACGTCCTTGACCGCGCAGATGTAGAGCTTTCCCTCGCCG
>NZ_JBJZOK010000065.1:0-12878 GCF_047200615.1 Nocardia sichangensis | reverse complement strand
GGCCAGTTGCGATTCCCCATAGGCGGCCAGCTGTTACCGCCATCTGGCACACTGCCGGCATCCCGCCCGAACATCCGCTCATGCCGATTATGTGTTGTCCAAGTCTCAGCTCCGGTTTGATACGAGGCGGCCGGCGCCCGAACGCACTGACATGCGAAGAGCGTGCGTGGGTAAGGGGCCATGTTCTGGAAGCGCCTCACGGTGGCCCACACTGCTGTCGCGCAGTGTGGGCCACGCCGACCGTATCCACCTATCGAAACAGGGTCGGGTTGCCCCAGGCAAGTGCTGGCAGCTTGGCCGCGCGGCCCACCGCAGCCATCGCCCCGGCGAGCATCGGATTGTCATGCGTGTCCGGGCGGTAGGCGACCAATCGCAGTCGCAGGACATCGGCCACGTCGTAGCGGATCTTCTGGGGCCGACCGAGGCGAGCCTCGACTTGCGGTTGCGCCTGACCATCCAGAAACACCTGAAAATAGCCGCTTTGCGCGGCGTCTGCGGCGTCGTCGGGTATTCCGACGACGGACTCAAAAGTGCTGAAAGAGCGGCCCAAATTGTACTCGATGGGGCTGCGCGCGTCACTGCAGAAGTTCACGCACCGGTGCACGATGCTGTTGCCATAGTAGATGCCATTGAGATCAACCCCAGTCAGCCGCAGATCCGCGCCGCGCACAACAGGTTGCAGCGCAAGAGTCAGCAGAGTCGACTCGCGCGCACCCGAAGGCGCCCGCGCGGTAGACGAGTCGAAGGTCGGACCGACGTAAGCACCGCGTGGTGGTGTGGGGTGTTCCGAGACGCCGCTCAACGCAGCGAGCAGGTCATTGACTCCCGCAGTGGTGAACTCGCTGACCTTGTAGTAGGTGGTGGAGTGCGCGCCGAGGAATACTGGGATCTCGTCGGCCGAGCGTCCCGGCAGCACCACCGGCAGCACTCTGCGAGTCTCCTTTCGCAGATCCCGGGTCAGGCCGTCGCGGATGATCGCCGCCTCGAACTGCGCGCCGCGTCCCTCATCCGCCGCGGCGGTGCCATCCGCACGCCGCTTGTACGCTGGCGAGGCTATGACCAGGACGAAATCAGCCGAGATGAGTTGGTCGATGGCCCACAGCGACCAGTCACGGCGCTCGTACTCATCCCAGGCGTCGATTCGAACATCGACACCGGCCTCCGAACGAAGGAAGGTGCAGAACTCCAGGACCAACTGCCTGTGTTCGGGTGTGTCGTGCGAATACGACACGAACACCCTGGGGGCTGCGGAATCCGAGGATCGCTCCGTGCTCACTCGAACGCCTCTGCTCTCGTTGCTGACTGCGCTATGCCACGCGAAATGCATGCGGAACCATCGCCGTAACGGGCCCGTAGCGACAAGACTAGCGCCGGTCCCGTCACGGATCTGCGGTCAGTATTGGGGAAGTGCCCGGGCAGACGCTGCGTCTGAATGGTCGATGCCAATAGGTATGACCGTTCCTTCCTCGGTTGCAGTCCAGCTTCGGCTACAGATGCCCAGCTGGAAGGCGGGTTTGGCCTCCGCCAGTGTATTCTGACAGCCGCGACTGTCGACTCTCCACATCGGACCGGTGGCTGAAAGTATATGTCTGAAGCAGATGACAGTGCATGAGGCGAGGCGCCAGAGATTCGACCGAACACGCAGCAGACTGAGCCCACGGCCCTGGCAGTAAATTTCGTTCCAGCTGAAGAACATTGCCAGCCGTTCGGCCGCCTCGCAGTAGACTGACTGACCACTAGACTTGCCGAAAGGACGGTGGATGAGGACGATGTGCTCATCGCCGAGCGCCGTCACTCCGCGGTTGCCCCTGGTACAGTCGCTGCCCAACGACTCACGCTGCGAGACCCACGAGTCGATCTCGAGACCTGAACAATGGGGCAACATGGAGGACAGCATCCGGCGCGGCACTGTTGGGCGTTCTCCGCGATACACAGTGAGTCCACCGTGGAATCGATAGATTTCTCTGAAGACAACCGGGTCCAGCAGAGAGCCGACTTGATCCGGCAGGTGCGAGCCCTGCGCAATGCGGTGCCGGAACTTTCGGTCGATGACATTGCCGAGGAAGCCACTAGACAACTTGAGGCTGATCACCATCGCCGCAGCATATCCGAGTGGGCGCGTGGTGCAACCGGAACCGTGGCAGATGATCCAGTAGTGCCCTGGGTTTCTTCCACCACAGCGAGGAGCTTGCTGGAGCAAGATAGCATCCCCGAATGGGACCAGCTGTGGGCGATAGTAAAGACTCTTGCCACATACGCCGGACTTCGCGAAGAATTTCCCTTGCGTAAAAACTGGTACGAACTTTATTGCAATGCGGTCGATACCGTTGACCTGGATGCCACTCGCGAGCGCGAGTGGCGCAAACATTCACTTAAGCGTGAATCCGAACTCCATCAACTGCTTGATCGAGCAAAAGGGAAGCCCGGCGGGAGCAATTGGTCGTTTCACGGAAGAAAAGCCGCTCTCAATGAAATCATTACATGGATAGCCGACCCCGATAAGGGGCCAGCCGTCAAGGTGGTGACCGGAAACCCCGGGTCGGGGAAGACGGCTATAATGGGACTGGTCGCCGCCCTGGCACACGCCGAATATAGACATTCAGTCCCGTTTCATACTTTGCCTGTCGGCGCGCAAATTTCGAATGAGGGCATGGTCGACTCGATAGTTTATGCCGAAAACCTCAGTGTTGAGGATATCCAGGACCGCATCAGCGCTGCGGCGAATGTTCGATCGACTACTGCGAGGACTGCACCGTTGCGGCCCGGGTTGCATCGAGGCCGGTGCACTGTTCTGCTAGATGCGGTGGACGAGGCGAGTGATCCAAGCGCTGTAATAAAAAAAGTCTTACTTCCGCTAGGAAGTTCCGATGATAGCAATATTCGACTGCTCCTCGCGGCACGGCCGGACATTCTACCCCACCTCGGATTGCGACGATCGGATACTATTGATCTGGATTCCGCGCAGTACTTTGAGGAAGATGCGCTAACCGCATTCATCGTACATGTTCTGGAGAGCGCGAGTGATGACAGCATATTCTCTGATCTGCCACGAAATGTGGTTGAACCCATCGCGCGAGCTATCGCTGATGCGGCAGGTACTTCTTTTCTAGTTGCTCAAATTGTGTCTATAATGCAGTCTTCTCAGCGAGATCTGCCGGATCCGATGGACCCGATATGGCTGAGCGGCCTTCCTAAGCGACCTGGTGATGCTTTGCGTGCTGACCTCGACAAGCGGCTCGGGCCAGACGCCAGCCGAGCGCGAGATCTATTGCGGCCTCTGGCGTTTGCTGAAGGCCCAGGACTGCCGCAGCCGAACATCTGGGCTGCGGTGGCTACACGGATCTCGGGAACACTGTACAGCGACGAGGATCTACGGTGGCTACGTCAGAACGCTGGTGCGTACTTTACGAATGCGGCCGATGGTGAGGAGACCGGGTGGGAAGGCCCCACGCTCGTGCACCGTCTGCATCACCGGTCGCTCGCCGAGCATCTTCGCGATGGTGTCGATGCGACTGATGTCCATGCAGCGTTCGTAGAGGTGCTGCGTCTAAGCGTTCCCCCCAAGCCAGACGGAACCCGAGACTGGCCGAGCGCCCATCCGTATGTTTCCAGACACCTTGCAACGCATGCGCGTCGCGCTGGGTTGGTTGACAAGGTCATACTCGACGCGGAGTACCTCGTACATGCTGAGCCGAGCACGCTGCTTGATGCTCTGTACACAGTTGCGACAAATGTCGGGCATCAACTGCGCGCTGTATATCGCTGTTCAGCAGCGCACCATCGCACTCTCCCGCCGTCTCGGCGCCGCAGCGTGCTTGCAGTAGATGCTGCGCGGTTTGGGGCGACAGCTCTCGTACGGGACCTGAGCCCAGGGCTGCCGTGGGCACCCCGGTGGGCTACGGGTCAACTCACACATCACGCTCATCGGGCAACATTGACCGGCCACGTCGGAGCGGTCCGTGGCGTTGCGTGGACTACCCTCCGGGGACGTCCCGTCGCGATAACCGGTGGATACGATGAGACAGTTCGAGTGTGGGATTTGACGACCGGCTCGGAACACAGCGTTCTTGTAGGACATTCTCGCCAGGTCAGTGCTGTAGCTTGCAGCGAGGTCGATGGCCAGCCGGTCGTGGTCACATCGAGTCGAGATGACACTGTCCGGGTGTGGGATTTGACGACTGGAGTAGAGCGCTGTCGTCTGGTTGGACACACAGACTCGGTAAATGCGCTTGCCTGCTCTGCCATCGACGGGCGCTCTATAGCGATTACCGGTGGATACGACGAGACGGTGCGGGTATGGGATCTTTCGACCGGTACAGAACTTAGCGTCTACCGCGGGCATACGAATGCCGTGAATGCTGTCGCGATAGCCGGCGAAGCAGGGGATCCCCTTGCTGTGACAGCTGGCCGGGATGGTGCGGTATGGGTGTGGAATTTGGCGACCGGAGCCGGTCATGTATTGAAGACTGAGGGAATCGGCTCGGTGAATGCGTTGTCGTGCACAACAATCGGCGGTCGACATCTTGCAGTCGCCGCGAGCGACGATGGGACAGTGCGAGTTTGGGACCTGACGACACGAGAGCCGCGGGTGCTGCTCGAAGGTATACACGACTCGATGAACTCGCTTGCCTGCACCACTGTCGATCGAGAGCCGGTGGTAGTGTGCGCCAAAGACGATCGAACGCTGCGAGTGTGGGATCTGGTCACAGGTGCGGAACGCGCTGCTCTGCGAGGTCACACGGCGGCCGTGAACGCGGTGGTCTGCGCGACCGTTGATCATCGTGCCGTCGTGATCAGCACCAGCATCGACCAAACCGTACGACTCTGGGATCTGGAAGACCTCGAACACTCCGAATCGCTACCCGGACATACGCATTCGATTACCGCGCTTGCCTGCACTTCTAACGAGCAACACTCGGTGGCAGTTACCACTAGCCTCGATCACACGGCACGTGTATGGGATCTAGCGACGGGTTCAGAGCTGGCGGTTCTTCTTGGTCATACCGGCGCGGTCAATTGCGTGGATTGTATTGTGATCAACAAGCGTACATTCGCGGTCACGGCCGGTGTCGACCGCATCGTGCGGGTCTGGGATCTCCTCGACGGGAAAATACACATGGAACTCCTGGGTCACCGCGAACTGATCAATGCGGTAGCCTCCCACAACGTCCAGGGACGTCCCATTGCGGTCACCAGCAGCTATGACCAAACTGTTCGAGTGTGGGACCTGGACTCCGGTGTTGAACGAACCAGTCTTCAAGGACACGAACGCCTAGTTACCGCCGTATCGTTCACCTCGATTGACGGAGAGCCTGTCGTTGTAACTGCCAGTCTCGATGAGACAATCCGAGTGTGGGATCCAATGACGGGCCGTCAACGCGCAGTCCTTCGCGGGCACGTCGGCGCGGCGAATGTACTGACGTGTACAACCTTTTGCGGAATACCCGTGGCGGTCACGAGCGGCCTGGACAAGACGGTTCGGGTTTGGGATCTCAATTTACTTATCGAGCGTGCGGCACTTAACAATCGCTTCGGCACCGTCGATGCACTCGCGTGCGTAACCATCGCTAGCGAACCTGCCGTTGTCTTTGCCAGCGAGAACGGGACGATTCAAGCTTGGGAGTGGCTTACTGATAAATTGGAGGTAATTACCGACTGGCACGAACCAAATGCAGTCCTCGGCATCGGTGGCAGCGAAATAGTTCTCGGACTCGGGAACGACGTCATACTTCTCGGACACCAGTCGCGTTTAGATTAGGCGATTCGGATATCAATCACTGCAAGGGCGCGACCAGACGCAGGCGCACCGTTCAAGAAGAACGTGGTCGGTCCGGTCGACGTGAAATTAGCCAACGCACTAAACACTGCCCTCACGATGCGGGCGGCCACCTGTCTTCTATCGCAGCCCGTGCATGCGCCACTGCGGCATCTTCTGAGGGCAAGAAATCCATAACCAGCAGCAACGCTTGGCGCCCAGCGTCTCCGATGTTCGCACAGCGCTTGACCAGCAACGCGAGCTGTATTTTCGCGTTGCCGCCAGTCGATCCTTGTCTCTCCAGAATATAGGCGGGCATCAGGCTCATGAACTGTTGACGAGTGGTGGAATCTTTCAGGTCTTCAATCTCCGCCATCGCCACCGCAATCTCTCGGATCGCGTCCTCGCTGAGACGAAAACCGGACTGCGGTGCCACATGTTGGGATCGCAGTCCGCGATCGATCGCCTCGTCTAGCTGCGTCACTCGGCCGTCGGGTCGTGCCGCAGCAGCCGCAGGCTCACTGGCTTCAAGCACTCGAAGTAAGCGAGCCTTGATGATCACGTAGACCAAGTCGTCGATAGAACTTGGAACGATGATGGACGAATGGTCACCCGGTAACTCACCGGTGTCAGGGAACACTGATTTCGCCGACTGCGGCGGCACGACCCGGTCTGTGATGCCCGCGTACACCCCAAAGGGTATCGGCGCACTAATCGTGGAGAACTCCTTAGCGTATACAATCTGCTGAAGGATGACCTTCTGAGTTTCAACGATCTTTTCGTTTAGCGGCCGCAACTCGATTTCTTGGGGATTCCGGCTCCACCACTTACGCAACGGGAGCAGGTACTCCGAGCCCGAGTTGGGAGTGGCGAACATCAACACCTGCCGCACACGGCGTAAGGCGAGTCCATGTCCTTGATGCAGCTGCTGGACCAGATATCGCTGTACGATGAGTCCACCCTGGCTGTGCCCGGCGAACACGATGGGGCGGTCTGGATGCAGTTCCTCAGAAAGCCGAGTTCCAAGATATCCAGCCACAGTGTCCAGGTCGGGAATCTGCCTTTTCGGATCCAACTCTATAAGCTTGCTGGGATACTCGACCGCGATAATCTCTATACGCCCGGCGAGCTCTTCGTCGCGTAGCAGCAGATTGCAGAGTGGATCCCACTTGCTACCTTCGGACAAAATCCCGTGCACCAATACAAGTGCTACCTTTTCAGGCACCCCGTCACCCCTGATTCCACTGTCTGCCTCGTTCGAGGCGTCAATCATGCTGCGAGTCAGAGCTCACCCTACCGCGCCGACCGACGGCGAGACGGGCGTACACGTAACCCAGATCTCCTAGCTTGAGTTTTAACCCCGGAGCTGGGTTTTCAGTACCCCGGGTCATCATGGGTGAAGCCCTTGGTTGATCATGTCTCCTTGCGACAGAAAGACTTTCGATAAACCAAGGGCTTCGGTGAACAGTGTGCACGACACCGGCTGCGCCGGTGCGGTCGGGGAGCTGTCGGCATTCCGGCAGGAGTTGTATCGGTGCCTGCCCCGGCGGGCGGACGCGGTATTCGATGTGGTGGACGCGGTGTTGTGCGCGGACGGGCCGGTGCGGTCATTGCCGGAGCTGTCACTGGTCGGCGAGCATCGCCGGGGCCACGGCAGCGTCTATGCGGCACTGGACCGTGGTCGGATCGACATCGCACGCCTGCGGCGGGCACTGGTCTCGGTGCCACTGCCGCGGGCCGCGGACGGTCGGTTGGTGCTGGCGGTGGACATCACCTCCTGGTTGCGACCGGAAGCGCATACCTGCCCGCAGCGGATACTGTGTCATACCTACGGGCGCGCCAAGAACACTCATCACATGATTCCCGGCTGGCCGTACTCGGTGGTCTGCGCCTTGGAATCGGGGCGTAGTTCTTGGATCGCGCCACTGGATGCGGTGCGGCTGACACCCGGTGACGAGGCCGCCGCGGTCACCGCGGACCAGCTGCGCACCGTGATCGGCAACCTGATCGAGGCCGGGCACTGGCGAGGGGGTGATCCGAATATCTGGATCGTCGCCGACGCCGGCTACGACGCACCCCGGCTGGCGTTCCTGCTGGCAGATCTGCCCGTGGCCGTGCTGGGCCGGATGCGGTCGGACCGGGTGCTGCGCCGCCGCGGCACCCGCATGGCAGCCCGGGACGACCGGACGCCCACCGAGGCACGGCGGCGAGTTCGTCTTCGGCGATCCCGCGACCTGGGGTGAGCCCGACACAGCCGTCACGACCGACACCCGCCTCTACGGACCGGCCACAGCTCGGTCATGGAATCGCTTGCACCCCGGGCTTACTCACCGGTCATCCTGGACTTCCCAGGCCGGGAAACTTCCGGTGCTCGACGGCACCGTGATCCGACTCGACGTCGACCGGCTGCCCAGTGGCGCCATCCCGAAACCGGTGTGGTTGTGGCATTCGGTCGTCGATCTGGATGCCGCCGAGGTCGGTGCTGTGGCAGGCATTTCTGCGGCGGTTCGATATCGAGCACACCTTCCGCATGTTCAAACAAACCCTCGGCTGGAACGTCCCGAAACCCCGCGACCCCGCCGCCGCGGAGAGATGGACCTGGCTGCTCCTGGCCGCCTACACCCAGCTGCGCCTTGCTCGTGAACTCACCGTCGACATCCGGCGGCCGTGGGAGAAACCCGCAGCCCCACAACGACTTACACCAGCACGTGTCCGTCGAGGTTTTCGGCACCTCCGCCGGAAAGCAGCCTGTCCCGCCAGTGCACCGAAACCCTCCCGCCCCGGACCCGGTCGACCAGCCGGCCACCGCAACCAGCGTCCGGCACCCCGCTACGACGTGCACATCAAAACACCCAGCAACCAGAAGCCACCCAAACCTGCCGGGCCACGACCCCGCCGAACAGGATAAACCCAGCTCAGGGGTTAAAACTCAAGCTAGGTTCTGTCTCCTAATCGACCGAACAGGGTGTTCGGGATGCCTCGGTGGTGCGTCATGTCTGCTGTGTCGAGGCTGGCGGTTGATCGGTATCGGGTGTTGACGGACGAGAGTGGAAGTTGCTGGATCTGCTGTTGCCGAAATACGAAGGGCGAGATTCGCTGCCGCAGTCGGCCAGATCCTATCCCACCGCGCCCGGCGGTGGACTCATTTGTGTGACTGGTACTTCCACCGGTACCCACTGCTGAGACTCGGCGTCCCACCCCAACACCTTTCCGTGCACGCCAGGCGCGGTGGGATCGAGGTCGAGCAGAGCCAGACGGGCGTCGTCCGGGAGATCGGCGGTGACCAGAATCGCTGCGGCATCCACGTTCTCGATGTCGAGCACGGTCACCACCTCGACACCACTGTCGGATCGCCGTGCCCGCCCAAACCAGCGTTGGCGTAACTTGGTCGGGAACGCTGCCGCACCGTCGGCCGCACGCTCACCCAGCGCTTCGAGAAACGCCTTACCGAACACAGTCGCCGCGGGCGCAACCGCACCGAACGCAGCCGCTGACCACTGGAGCACATCATGCGGCAGTGAGCCGATATGTACCGACGGCGGGCCAGCTCCATATGATGGCTGCACGGCATCTCCGCTACCGGCGCCTCCCGGGCTCGAATGTGATTGATTCACGGTTTCCCCACCCTCATCGCTTCAGTGCGCACCGATAGTACGCCACTCGGCCTCTGCTCTAGACGGTGCAATCCGACCCGTACCTAGATGTCGCCGGCGGCCACCTCCCCACAAGATCTCGGCTTGACCGGGCCCGGGGTCTGTCCAGCCAACGGCTCCTCTCTGTGTCAAGTCGTCGTGAGCAGAGAGATACCGGCATCTCGCAGCATGGTGCGGTAGACGACGTCGGCGAGGCGGCGTTTCAGGCACCGGAGTGCCTCTTTATGGCCTTTTCCGGCTGTCCGCTTGCGTTGGTAATAGGCCCGTCCTGGGGTGTCTCGGCGGATCTGGGTGATTGCGATGACGTGCAGTGCGTAGTTGAGCTGCCGGTCGCCGGCGCGGGAGAGACGTTGCCGTTGAACGTCGCCGGAGGAAACTTCGATCGGGGCGCCCCGCAGTAGGAGGCGAATGCCGCTGCTGATCGAAAGCGCCGAACGTCGCCGGTGTGGGCGAGGATTTTGCAGCAACGACGACTCCGATGCCGTAGACGGTGGTGAGCTGGGTTCTCGACTCGGTGACCGCGGCCGTTAGCGAGCCGGTCGCGGCTTCGATGCGGCGATCGAGTCGGCGCAGCTCGCCGACCAGGTCGACGGCGATCTGCCGCAGCGTGCGGCCCCAGTGGTCACGAGGTCGCACGGAGCGCAGCACCTGGGCAGCGGCATCGGCGGTGAGCCCTCTGGATAGCCCGGCGGGCACCAAGCGGGTCAGCAGGCCGTGCAATCGGTTGGCGGTCTGAGTGCGGGTCCGGATCAGATCGTCGCGGTGTTCGGTGAGCGTGCGCAGCGCTTCGATCGTGTCGTCGATCCTGACCGTGCTGATCTTGTCGCTGGTGAGCGCGGCGATGCCGATCGACAGAGCATCGGCCTCGTCGGTCTTGCGGCCGTGACCGGTCGACAGCATCCGCACCCGGTGTGCGAGTTTGGCTGGCACGTCGAGAGATTCGATGCCGTCATCGGCCAGACGCTGCGCCAGCGGCGCTCCGAGGCCGCGGGCGCCTTCAACCGCCCAGACAGCCTTCGGCCATCGACGTGCGAAACGGCGCAGTTGCCGATAGCCATCCCGGTTGACCTCGACCCGGATGGACGCCAAAGGCTGACATCTGCGGTCGACGGCTACAGCAGTCCATGACGGCTTATGCGGGTCGACGGCGATAACGGTCTGATCGCCGAGAGCGGGCAGTGACACGTGACCTCCACGAAACCTTGTGAACGGTAATTGGTTCCGGCAAGGAGGCACACCAACTTAGGGCATAGCAGACCTCTCTCAAGCCACCCCGACCGGCGGCTGCGGCCGGGACACACGCCGTTAGAAAGCCAACCCCGAACGGGCGACAGGTGTAACTAGAGCGACCCCGGCCGCAGCCTCGTAGATCATGGCTGCAGACCACGATCTACAGCCCCAATACAACAAGTTGGTACCTCTCTGCTCACGACGACTTGACACAGAGAGGAGCCGTTGTATTTACAGTCCCGATGGTGGGTGTGGGTGCAGGCCGCAGCGTACTCGGCCGGTGTCCGGTAGCCCAGCGCTGAATGCCGGTGCCGCAGGTTATGGTCGGTCTTGAAGTCACCGATGACCACGCGGGCCTCGAGCAGGGAGGTCCAGTGGTTGCGGTTGAGGCACTCGGTGCGCAACCGGCGGTTGAACGACTCGATGTAGCCGTTGTTCCACGGCGTGCCGGGCGGAATGTAGGCGATACCGACCCGGTCGACGCAGAACCGTTGCAGCGCTGCAGAAATCAGCTCGGGACCGTTGTCGCACCGCAGCACCTTCGGCACACCCCGAGCAGCGAAAACCCGCCCGAGCTCGGTGACCAGCTTCTCTGCGGTGATCGAGCGTTCCACCAGGTGCAGCAGCGACTCACGAGTGTGCTCATCGACCATCGACGCGATCTTCACCACCCGCCCATCAACCGTGGAGTCGAACTGGAAGTCCAACGCCCACACCGTCCTCGGCGCGTCCGCGTCGATCACCGACACCGACGACGACCCGGCGCGTTTACGTCGGTGATGCACGCGAACCTGCAGGCGCTCCTGCTTCCACAACCGGTGCACTCGCTTGCGGTTGACCTGATGGCCTTCGTCGAACCGCAACGCCGCCCACGCACGGCGGAACCCGTGACAGGGGTTCTTGCGCGCGTATTCGCGCAGCCAGGCCCGGGCGCCGGCATCGGGATCATCCGGTGTCTGGTCGAGCGGCAGCCGCCGGAACGTGGACCGGTGTAACCCGACGACCTTGCAGGCGAACCGCTCGGACATGCCCTTGACCTGCCGGAGCATGTCCACAGCCCGTCGCTGGGCCGCCGGGCTCAGAAGTTTCCCCGAGCGATCTCCCGCAACGCGTCTTTCTCCAGCTCGGCATCGGCCAGCAGCCGCTTGAGCCGGGCGTTCTGCTCGCGCAGTTCCTTGAGTTCTTTCGCGGCGTCGGTGTCCATCCCGCCGTACTGGCGCCGCCAGTTATACAACGTCGCCGCCGAGATCCCCAGCTCAGCCGCGATCTCCTCACCCGAAGCCCCAGCGGCGGCCAACTCGTCGGCACGACGCAGCTTCCGCACGATCTCTTCCGCGGAATGCCGCTTACGTCCTGCCATAGTCCTCAGTGTCCCTTCCAGCCCCTCACCAGGGCCAACAGGACTCTAAATCCGGGCGGTCTCATTCACCGGGGACAGGCCAATCCTAATCCGGCATAGACCTGGAAAAGGCTTGCACGAGATCACGACGATGCGTGCCGTACAGGATATGGCCCGATCACCCAGCCTTTTAGAACGACCGACCAGCATGAGTTAGCGAAGATCCCGTGCCGATCCCCTCAACACAAGCACACACAGCGAGCCCAGTGGACAGATCCGCGGCTCTGACCGACCAGAGCCGAAGCAACGTAAAGAGGAGCTTTACAGAGTCAAGGCGATACCGAGGTGCTTTGCCATCGCCTCGACCAGGCCATCACCGTCAATTAATTGAATTCGCCTGTGTCGGACGGACGATGCACGAGCAGACGGCGTGAACCGAGCTGTTGTCACGAGGATGCCCTCATCGAACCCCCTGCGAGCCACGAGGTCCACGAATGATAGGACCGTGCCTGCTCCTATCGCGTTGCTTACGTGCTTGATCTGAACGACGCGAATCCTGTGCTCCGATGAGTCATCGGTCAGAACAAACTCTTCGCCCGTATCGACGGGGCTTGGGGCAGGCGAGCCCCAGCCCATCTTCGTAAACAAGGCTTGAGTCATCACCTCAAGGTGAGCGGAACTTATTTTTCGCAAGTTCGGAGGGTGGTGATGCAGGAAAGGGTACCGGCCCCGAACTGCATCGATCTTGTAGCCTGCAGCGATATTACTCGACCAATCCTCGTCAGGCACATAACTTGAAACGTGCCTCAAATCGAGTCCGGTATCACCCCACCATATCCCGCGCTCAGACTCGCGTTCATCGACCTCGACGCCATCCAACTCGTCGGTGAAACCACTCTTG
>NZ_JBJZOK010000064.1:0-14522 GCF_047200615.1 Nocardia sichangensis | reverse complement strand
TGATAGCATGATAGCTCTCACGCGCGGATCTGGCTTGCCGTGACCGTGACGGTTGAGCCGGTAGCGGATGGTGTTGCCGGAGGAGGCGGGGATCGGGCGGACACCATACAATTCGCCTAGGTTGCCTCGGTACGAATGCGGTTGGGTTATCCCCGCGACGATCAGCATCTCGGCGGCGGTGTCGACACCGTGGGCTGCGCTGCCGCCTCGGGCTGAACTATTACTTCGAAATTCAGAAGCGATGATCAAGTGCGAAGCCGGGGCTGGTAGTTTCGGGCATAGTCGGATCGACGGCCCGCCGATCGACTCGGGCGGGCCGTCCTTGCGTGAAGGGTCACATCGGACTGGGGGAGTTCATGGCTTTTACCCGTTTGGGCAGGAAGGTCAGTGAAGCGATGCTACCGACGACCGCAATGACTGTGCATACCCACAGCATGGTTGAGATGCTGTCGATGAACGCATTGGTGACAGAGGCGGCCAAAGGCGCAGAATCGATTTTGTCTGCGATTGCCATTCCGCTGACAACATTGCCGCGTGCCGTGTCGGCGAGTGGCTCCGGCAACCCCTCGGTGTTGACGGAGTTTCGATAGACTGCGTTCACTATCGTTCCGAGCAGCGCAATGCCGACGGTACCTCCAACCTGGCGCATCGCCTGGATGAGCGATGATCCGGCACCGGCCCGATCCGGATCCAACTGACCGAGTGCGGCATTCATTGCAGCAGGCATGGCGAAGCCGGCCCCTGCACCCGTGATGGCGATCCATACCGCGACGTAGCCGTATCCCGAGTCAGCGTCGGTCATCGCGCCCGCCGCCAAGCCGACCGCGAGGATGATGAACCCTGAAGCCACGGTGATTCTTGTACCGGCTGCCGCGTCCAGAGGTGTGGCAACCTTTGCGCCGACAACCATGCCGCCGATGAATGGGAGCAATTTCAATCCAGTTTCGAGGGCGTCGGCGCTCTGAATGGCCTGGAAGAACTGGGGCATTGTGAAAAGGAGCCCGAACATCGCGAACATGCACACGGTAATCAAAATGGTGCCCCAGGCGAAGGACTGCGACCGAAGCAAGCCGAGATCGACCAATGGTGTCGGTGTACCCATCCGGCTGAACCTCCCTTCAGCCACGGCGAAGACCGCGAGCAGGGCCACCCCGGCTGCAATGAGTGTCAGTGCCCATCGATCGCCCCAGCTCCGCTCGCCCGCCAAAGTCACGCCGTACACGAGCGCCGCGAGCGCCGCCGATGAGATGACTATGCCGGTGTAGTCGATGAACGGCTGCGCCGAGCTTCGGGATTCTGGGACCAGAAATGCTACTGCTACGACGGCGATTACGGCGACGGGGACGTTGATCCAGAAGATCGAAGCCCAGGAGAAGTGGTTCAGCAACAGTCCACCGGCGATCGGTCCCAGCGGCAGGCCGATGCTGTTCGCCACTACGAAGAAGTTGATCGCCTTCTTGCGCGCGGTTTCGGACGGAGAGATCACCGTGATCAGTGACATCACGATAGGAACCAGAAGGGCGGCGCCGATCCCCAGGAACCCGCGCGCCGCGATCAGCTGGTTCGCCGAATTGGACAGCGCGCAGATGACGGAGCCAACACCGAACAGTAGGAGGGCTGTAAGCAACATCTTTTTCCGGCCGAATCGATCCCCGAGTAGGCCGGCGGGCAGCAACAGGGCGGCCAGTACGAGGTTGTAGGAGTTGGCGATCCACTGGAGTTGTTCAGTCGAAGCGCCCAGCTCGACGGCCAATGTCGGCAACGCGACGTTGAGGATTGTGGTGTCTAGTCCGACTACCAGGACCGCGAGGCAGATTGCTGACAACACCCCCAGACGCCGATTGTTGGAGAGTGTGACGGGGGTTTTGTCGCGCCGGAGATCGTCGCTCGTGCCCGAACGCGGCGTCGTGTCGACCGGTTGCTCGTACGTCATGAGGGCACCGTATTACAGATCTCTGATAGTTGCAATAATTGCGAACCTTCCCAGGTATAGTTGTGCCTATGGCAACTCCAACTTCGATGGCGGTGGATTCAGATCGGGAGCGAGCGTTCGTCGAACGCCTTGGTGGTGCCATGGCTATGGCGGGCGTGCCACCCATGGCGGCCCGGGTGCTGGCGCGGATGTTGATCAGCGAATCCGGGATGATGACTTCGGCCGAACTTGCGGACGCGCTGGAGGTCAGTCAGCCGGCCATATCTGGCGCCGTACGCTTCCTGGCGCAGATCGGGTTCGTTTCGCGGGAGCGGGTCCCGCGCACCCGCAAGGATCGGTACCGCATACGGGACGATGTCTGGGAGACTGTTCTCACCGTGCGCAACGACTCGATCGACACCTGGAAGGCTGCCTTGACCTTTGGTGTTGAAACCGTGGGGGAAGATACCGATGTGGGCATTCGGCTCGTTGAGGCAGTCGAATTCTTCAATTTCGTCCAAGAGGACATGCGCCAGATGCTCGAGCGCTGGCGCGAGCGCCAACGCTCGCGAGCGAATGACCAGTTGTGACCTTAGCTAGGAGGATTGGTTCTTAGACTGCCGCCCGCCAGACCAGCCAGCCCGTACTCGGTGAAACGACCCCGCTATTTACGCACCGTCATCGCCGACACGCCTACCTCGGCCGCAATGCGGGTGTCGAACGCTCCCGGCTCGGCGCAGGCCAGCACGATCCGACACCGCAACGCGTAGGGCCTGCGTCGAGGTCACTGCCCGCGCACCCCGCACCAACTCCCGACGCTGCGCCTCGGCCACCACCAAATCCGGACTCGACCTCCGGCGCCCAGTCCTCGCCACCGGCGAATCCTGTAATTAAGCCACGGATTTCAGGTTCGGAACACTAGTTCCGCGATCCCCCAGGAGGTTCATCCCGGAGCGTCACGTAACTGGTTGCGGCCGCTGCTATTTCGTTACGAATCCGCTTTTGGCGTTGATCGCGGCGGCAGATTGAGTCTAGCCAAATCTGGAGTCGCCGTGCTGCTTCTATCCAGGCAGGTTGTGTGTCAGGCATAGGGCGCCGGGGAATCGGAGTGGCGGTCAGCGACCCTGCTGCTTGGACATGGATAGTCGCGGCTATCTTTGGGCATCTACTCGCAGGTTGTGCTTATCCAGCCACGAGGTGATGGCGGTGGCGATCGCTTCGGGTCGGTCTTCCGGGGTGTGGTGGCCAGCGATGAGGTCATGTTCGACGATTTCGAGACCAGCGATGTTTTCGACGCACCATGCGTTGAGTTCTGGTCCCATCATTGATCCGGGGCCGGGTTGGAAGGTGAGCAGCAGCTTCGGGATCTCGGCACTGGTCGTCAACCAGTCGTCGTACCGTTCGATTCTGGCCACGAGGTCGGCTGGCTCCCCGCCTAGTGGCATCGCACGCGCCCATTGCAGCAGCGGTATGCGACTCTCGCGCGTCGGGTATGGCTTGCGGTAGGTGTCGAGATCTTCCACGGCGAGAGGGATGGCGACGCTGCCGGGCAGTATTTCGATGAACATGTTCTGGTCGAGCATCATCGCCTCGCCGGTTCCCGGGGTCTTGATGGATTCGAACAGTTCTCTCCCGGCTTCGGGGAATTCCTGCCAAGACATGGGCTTCACGATCGTCTCGGTGAACGCGATGCCGCGCACCTGGCCGGGATGACGGGCTGCCCAGTCGAAGGCGAGTGCGCCGCCCCAGTCATGCCCGATCAGGATGACGTCGTGCAGGCCGAGGGAGTCGAACCATGCGTCGAGGTATCGAGAGTGATCGTCGAAGGTGTAGGCGATATCCGGCTTGCCCGAGTTCCCCATCCCGATCAGGTCGGGCGCCAGCCTGCGGCCGGGGTCGCCGACAGCCGGAAGGATATGCCGCCACAGATACGAGGAGGTGGGGTTGCCGTGCAGGAAGATGAGCGGCACACCGGTGCCGATCTCCTGGTAAAAGATCGTCGAGTCAAGGACGTGTGCGACAGGCATGTGCTTTCTCCGTGTTTAGATTTGGTTCGACCATCAACGTCAGGTGTTGAGGGTCATGACGCTGTCCACCGCGATCGTGACGACTACCCGCCCAATCGGGTTGGGCGGCGGCGACTGATAGCGCCTGGTGTACCGGGACACGCCGTCGGCCACCTCGCGTGAATCGTTGGACACGGTCGCCGTGCCCTCGAGCGTGATCCAGCGAAAACCGTCCACCTGGCACAGGGCGACGCGGCTCCCTGGGTTCGCCGCCAGGTTGCGTGCCTTGCGCGAGGAGCCGACTGTCATGACCCTGGCCAGCCGCACGTCACCCTCCCAGGTGAAGCGAACCGGCGCAGCGTGCAGCGAGCCGTCCGGCCGAATGGTCGTCAGGGTCGCAGACAGCGGTTCGGCCAAGAAGGCCTCGGCCGAGGCCGACAGCGGCTTTCGGCGGGTCATTTGAACGCTGTGATGGTGCGTGACACCCATTCGGCGAAGGTCCGGGGTGGTCGTCCGAGGAGCCGTTCGATATCGGGGCTGACGGCCTGCTCGGCGGCGGACGGTGTGCCCAGCGCGCCAAGGGTGGCCTCCACGACCGGCTCGGGCATGTACCTCAGCATCTGTGTCCGCGCTTCCGCGCGGCTCTGCTCGACGAACCGCACCGACTCGCCGAGTGCGGCACCAATCGCTGCGGCCTGCTGCCGGGGTGAGATCGGTTCCGGCCCGGTCAGCGTATAGATGTGGCCCTGGTGTCGTGGCTCGCGCAGCGCGATGGCGGCCACTTCGGCGATGTCGGCCGGGTCGATGGCCGGGACCGCGACATCACCGAACGGCGCAGCGACCACCCGCTGTGTACGGACCATATCGGCCCATTGAAGCGCGTTGGAGTCGAAGTTGCCTGGCCGCAGCATCGTCCATTGCAGACCTGACTGCCTAACAGCGTCTTCCAGCACCGAAGGGTGACGTCCCGTGCCAACACCATGGGACGACAACAGAACCACGCGCGGGACATCGGCTGCCCGCACGACGTCGAGGACGGCATTGATATTGCCGTTTGCCATGAAGTCTGGGGAGGTCAGCAGAAATAACACCGCAGCTCCCTGGAGGGCTGGCTCGAGGCTCTGAGGGTCGGCCAAGTCGGCCCGGTGGTGCCGGACTCCCGCCGGTACCGCGATCTCGCTCCGGGACACGGCGATCACCTGCTCTCCAGCCCGGACGAGTGTCTGCACGAGCGGCTGTCCCACATTTCCGGTCGCTCCCGTCACCACAATCATCTCTGTCTCCTGTTCCGCGTTTGTTCCACGCACTCGGCGACGCTACTATCCAAGATCTAGTAGGTACCTAGAGGAAAGTTGGTTTCGAGTGACCGAGACCACATCGCATGTCCCTCCGGAACTGGCTTGCCCAATCGCTCCGGTGGTCGATCTCGTCTTCAGCCGCTGGACCACGCCAATCCTCTGGACTCTCAACGAGTTTGGGCGGCAACGGTTCAGCGAGCTGGAACGCCGCATCACAACGATCACGCCCAAGGTCCTGACGCAGCGGCTCCGGCAACTGGAACGCGACGGGTTTGTGGTGCGCACCTATCACCCCGAGGTTCCACCCCGAGTGGAGTACGAGATCAGCGCACTGGGACGCAGCCTGGCACCACTTTTCGCGACACTCGCCGAATGGTCGGTCAACCTGGACAAGGTCGATCAGGCCCGACAAGACTACGACGCCCGCGACCGGGTCCCCCACCGTCGAACCTGATTTGAGGGAGTGGTAGTGATCTGGTGTTTCAGCGCCGGAACCAACGTTCGCCCGGAATCCGGCGCTGAGGATTTGGCGATTTTGATCTGAGCGGGGATCTTGCTGCCCTGCTTCGACGACGTCGAGCGCGTGCAACGAATCGCGTAGTGTTCCGAGCAGCGCCATCGCAGATAGGCTGGCGGCCTGGGCGTTGATCATGTTCAGCCGGGTCGCGCCCTTTTTGCGGCCGAAGTGCTTCGGGTTCGGTCGGGCGTGGGGGTGCGGACCGGCACCACGAACCGCAGCTCGTCCACAGACGCGACCAGCCCTCCACCCACACCTTGGCCAGCTCGATATCGACCTGGGCGTTCACGAGCACCCCGTTGGCGGCGGCGAAGGTGTCGAACCTGGTAAAGGGCCTCCAGGGCAGCGGCGTGCTCGGCCAGACAGGGGTGCGGGTTGCCCGGCAGCCCGAGCGTGCTCATGTTCTTGTCGCGGGACTGGCTGCGCCCACACTACACCGGACAGCAGGTGCGCTCGTGGATCACGCCACTTCGACGACGGCTGGGCGAAGATGTTGTGGTGCTCGAGATCCGGTGGAAGTGTTCGAGCGCACACAGTGTGTACGCGGCCCGGTCGACCGTACCCTCCGGCCGGTCGACCGGATACACCAGCCGCGACCAGCCGCTGACCAGGTCGTTATCGATACCGCGGAATCGAGTCAGCGGTCGGGAGCGCCACGCGGCCGCGTGGCGGTGGGCAGTTCAGCGAGAGTGTGCATCGCGGTCAGCACCGGCCGCTCGTCGACGGGCGCACCGAACTCGACTGTCCGCATCAACGTCGGGCGGGAACATCCGGAGCGTGTTCACCCGTCCGACCAGTTCCTCAAACCGCTGGCTGTCCAGCTCGGCATCCGAGGGTGGGACCAGATCGTCGACCGTCGCCAGTGCGGCACGCAGCTCGGCGCGGGTCAGGTGTTCTCCAGCATGTCCCATGCCAGCTCCAGCGAAAGCCCCGGATCAGTGTCGGCCATCACCAGCAGTGCCCGCACCGCGGCCGCAAGCTCGTCGGCGCCGCGTGAGACCCGCGGGTATCGGTACAGTGCGTTCACCTCCCGCAACCGCTCAACTCAGTCAGCAGGCCCTTCGCCGCCCGCTCGACCACCCCGCGCCGCAGCCGGTCGAGGTCGATCGTCTTTCGGCGGCTTCATCCGCGGTACCAGCATGGCCGGCAAGCCCGACCCGACACCGGTACAGTCGCTCGGACGGGGCCACCCACAGCCGCTCATCGGCAGCCTGACGGCTTTGGGCGCGACAAGCTGTTTCGAGTGTTGCCACACCCTGCCGCACAGCGCGGGCTTTTTAGCCAGCCACGCCACCGCGCCGTCGAAGATCGCCTTCGGCGGTGACACATCGTGTAAGCGGCCTTGTAGACCATCTCCGCTAAGTGGTCAGGCTTGTAGATCAGGCGTTGCCACGCCCCAGTGATCAGGTTGGGGACAGCAATACGGGCTCGACAGGATGCCGTAATGACCACGCGCCACACGGCCATGTTGAGAGCTTTGGACACCAGTACGGCCGTCTCCGTGACAGCGGTGGTCCAGCCGACGAGCGATGCGGGGTCACAATCCACGTCTGTGGGGGTTCACCGAATCACCTGCGTGCAGAGACTCTCGGCATCAATCGTTCGGTTGGGGGATGCCTACGGCAACGCTCTGACAGAGTCGGTCGCCGGTTGTTCAACGATCGAGGTCGTTAACCGGTACAACCCGTTCAAGATGTCCGCCGAGGTCGCTCTCGCGGTCATCGAGTGGTGGAACCGGTACAACAGCGCAGGCTTGCAATCCCGACTTGACCTGAACACGAAGCCGGTCCCGAGCCCATGACGGTTCAACCCAGCCGCGCCTCGTCGCCTGGCTTGAGCTCTTCAGCCACTTCACACACTGCGGCGTTCGACACACTGGCCATTCATCGATCCGGCTGTACCTTCCGCCCTCACACCAGGCCACCAGTGATAACGGCGTTGCGACTGCGGCTGGCAGTGCTTGGCTTCTTGCTTCTCATTCGATACGGCCATAGCATATGGAACTATCAGTATCGGAACTATCGGTTCCATATATAAAGCGGAGGTAGACATGATCAAATGGGCTGGAGGCCTCATCATCTTCCTGGGCCTCGGCCATACCTTCGCGGGTGTAGCCTTGACCGCCCCGCGCCACGCCGGTGCATGGTTCAGCCGGGATCTGTGGTTGCCCGCGGGCGGATTCGATAGCATGACTGCGGCCAACGGCGCGTTCTGGTTGACCACGGGTAGCTTTGGGATACCGCTGGCGATTATCGGAATGATAATTCTATGGATGGACCGCCGGGGAATCGAACCGCCCCTCTTCATCGCGTGGTTGCTCGGGATGTGGGCAACTGTGGCGGCCGTAATTTTCGAACCGGCGCCATGGCTGCTGACGTGGGTCGCATCGGGACTGTTAGTGGCGGGCACGCGCCACAACCCTCGTCGTCCAGATCCGGCGCCGTAGTCCGATCGCACCGGGATGACCTCAGCTCATCATGCCGCTTCAGCTTCCCATTGCCCCATGTGGGATGAGGAAGCGAGGTGTGGCGAAGCGCCAGAACGCCAAAGTCGACTCAACGCTAGGATCCGCAGAAGCGTTCTATTCTGCCCTGTGCCCGAATGTGTATGCACACGGCATCTCCGCCGCCGCCGGACTCATCCTGAAGATCTTATTGTAACGTAGGTCACCTCCTGGTCTTAGCGCATCGGCCGGGCTGTGTTGAACACCTACCCCTGCCGGTCGACCAGGGGGGATCTCCGCACTCGCCGATCGGTCCTTCGTCTGACCGGCCCACTTCGACTGTCCAGCAGTCACCGTGAACGGCACCGGGTTGACGACTCGGCGCTGGACCTCCTGCCACCCATCTGTCCTCACTGACCTCATGAAAACTTGACATAGCTAGCTGTTTCAGTCAATCCTGAAACACAGGGTCCATCTATCGAGAGGGTTGGAATGAGGCCAGTAAGGACGGCCGGGCTGTCGGGGGTGGAGGAGACCGCGTTCATCACGCTGCACGCACGCGTACTGGATACACAGACCGCCGAGCCGATCCTGGATGACCCGTACGCTACACAGGTCGCCTATAGCGTTGACTATGACTTTCACCGTCTGAAGTCGAACGCGACGCTGGACCTGTGGGAGCGGCTGAATGTCGCAATCCGGGCAGTGCAGTTCGACGAGTGGATCCTTGCGTTCATCGCACAAAATCCCGATGCTGTCGTGCTGGATCTGGGTTGTGGCCTCGACAGCCGGCCGTACCGACTCGGCCCACCCCCAGGCGTGGACTGGTTTGACGTGGACTTCCCAGCGATGATTGCCTTGCGCCAATCGGTCTACCGGGCGGTCTCAAACATCCACCCGGTGGCAACCGCGCTCGAAGCCGACGGCTGGCTGGAACGCCTGCCAGCTGGGCGGCCGGTGATCGCGGTAGCCGACGGAGTGCATCCATTCATGACCAGAAGCACATTTACCCACTTGCTCCGTCGGTTGACAACCCATTTCCAGATCGGCGAGCTGCTACTTCTCGGCTTCTCACGACTGTCCGGACGAAAAATGGCTTTAGCGTCGCGCGTTACAGGGGGCTTGCCAGTCGTAATCAACGAAGGATTCGACGACCCGCATGAAGTTGAACTCTGGAACCCAGACCTCCGCTTGGTAGAGCGACGGCGTCTCATCGACGCTCCAGAGGTGGAGAAAACGCCGCAGCGCTTTCGTTGGCAGTGCAAAGTGATGCGCTGGATCCCTCCTTTATCCGACATGGATAAAGGCATGCTCCGCTACCGATTCGGTCCCTAAGTCGAGAATCGCCATAACAGGACGAACTGGAATGGGATTGAGGCTAAGTATGGACAAGCCGACACCGAAATAGTAGGCGCTCGCCTAATCCAATTTACATACGGTGGGCATTGGGCTGCTATGCATCAGAGTCGGCTCTCTCAGTCTGTGTCGGTTCCTGACCGTAAGGATCAGAAGAATCGATAGTCGTCTGGCAGGCAACGACTTCGAACGCGAAAAACTTCTCATAATGATTCTGAACATTTGCTACGCGGCTATCAGCGGCTGCCGCAATTTTTCTCCATAAGTACGGTAGATCAGCATATGGACCTTAGAAGGTGGTCGTGATTATAGCTTTGCGGGTGGCGGACCATCGCGGACTATCGGTTGGCGAGAAGATTCGAAGAGGTGGGGATGCCGGACATGGTCGTAAGAGTTCGCCGAGCGGACAACCCCCGTTTGGCGGCACGCAACCTTGCTTCGTCCACCGGCGGACACCGATGGCGGTGACATCGCCCTGCAGCTCGGTGTCTCTCGTAGCCGTTAGCAGGGCCGCCGAGAATGAATAATAGCCAAGTCCGAGGACCCGTTAGACGGACGGCGACAGACATATTCCGACAGCCCGATACCACGATCCCATAATACGACCTCTCATCAACAGCGAGCAGATGCCGGTTTGCCGCAATCCAGCAAGGCAAGATCGTGCCAGAATTTATGAAACTCCGCGGCGAAGAAGCGCTCCTCGCCCACACCGGAGAGCTAATCAAATCTGTTCGCAAGGAATTTGTCATTGTCGGTGCTGGCATCAGCGCGTGGCCACTCTCTCCTGTATGCGCAGGTCTACTTCGAGTATTGGAGACCAACAACGGTCACGTAGTGCGTAAGCTGCTAAGTCCAGTCGCGCTCGCCGACGCGAAGTATCGGGAATATCTGCATGCGGTCGCTGCGGGCGGCCCCCAGGTCCGGATTGCGGCGACCCCGCTTCCTCACAATACCATCGTGCTTGATCGGAGAATCGCAATACTCGCCGATCGAAACTTGTCTTCCAATCGTGAGTATACCGTGACCACTGCGCCTGCCCTGGTCGGCGGAATATATGCGCTGTTCGAAGCTGCATGGGAAAGTGCTACCAGCATCGCCACATTCTTGCGGGGAGAGCAGCCCTTTCTCGACGCCGAGAGCCGGGCGATCCTTCGAGCTTTGGGGTCGGGTATAACTGATGAAAACGCTGCCCGCAAACTCGGAATGTCGCTGCGCACTTATAGACGCCGGGTTGCGGAACTACTCCAGACTCTCGGGGCGAGATCGCGGTTCCAGGCAGGACTACGTGCGGGCGCGCTCGGGATCACCGATTAGAGCAAGATCTCGAAAGGATGACAGGGAAATATTCCCTTGTCGACTGCTTTCGCAAAAACATATCCTCTATTCCGATACGGTCGGACGACTGTCACCATGCTTCGGGCATCTAGTTTGATGGGCACCTAGTTTGATGCCCGAAGCATGGGAAAGCCAGTTAGTTGTGAAAGGTTGCCTTCCTCGCCCGGCGAATCCAGGCTTGGGCATCGGCATCCCCAGTGCCGGGATTGACATACATACCACGCGCAAATATATCCGCAGGAATGTCACCGTGCAGACGTATGCGACAGTCGCGCAAATCGAGCGAGATCAAAAGTGTACGATAATTCTACCTTCGTTTCCGGGGTCTACCTCGACGCGCCTGTATAGATTCTTCAAACCGGGCTGCGCGAGCTTCGCAAGAACGCGACGCCTCAAGGCGCCGGAGCCTTTTCCTGGAATTATTTCAAGTGATTCTAAATTCTGAGAAAGCGCTCGAAAAATTGCCTTGCGCAATGTGTTATCTATGTCTCGATCACTCCTGAAGATCGGATGGAGATCTATACTCAGCACGCCAGCCATATTCGGCTCCCTTAGGTTGGATTTTATACGCCGCACTAGCGAACCGCAAGTATTATGACAGCCCTGGTGCGGTAGGGGATCCCCGGACCGTGCGAATACTTCAACCTCGGGTTTCACCCGAAAGGCCGCCCTGTTGATTATTTTTGTTCAACTCGGTTCAGTTCGTCGCTGAGATCGGATTGGCGTAATCGCCCCAACAAGCGGCGCAGTGCTCTTCGAAAGAGACCTGGTCCGGATATATAATTCTACATTTTTGACATTCTCGTTGTCGCGGATTGAGAATGCCCCACCAATCGATGGTGTCCATTTCACTTCCTCTATCGGATTAGGTTCTCCGCATTCATCTCATAGGAAGACAGGAGCCGCTCGTCGGAAAACGTCAAACGAGCGACTAAGGGCCACGTTTCGGACGCCACGCAACATAACGCCGGGGCCTAGCCAACTTACGCAAAAGGACCTATTGAGGCTTGAATCGGTCGCCATATGGCGAGTATGGATCGCCAAGGTACCCGTGCAGAAACGAATGGCAGCTTACTGCCATGGACAGGCTCTCGGTCGATACGCTTCGCCCGGCTCGGACGTGCCTGAACCTGCGGTCGATCTCTTACGTCGGGAAGAGGAAGGCTCGAACGGATCTCTAGACCCGCGAATTTTGGCGCCCAGATTTCCATGCAGGCCAACTTGATCACGCCGTATCGCCGGATGCAAGCACTGGTCTCCATTCGGTGTCAATTTCGGACCAGGCTCCGCCATGGTGCCGGTGGATAAGCGCTAGGGCAGACACGGTTGGGATCTCGGCCATGTGCGGGTGGTTCGACCAAGCCGCTGGAGTGATCACCGATAGATGATCAACGCGATCCTGGGCGAGCTGCGGATGGGCGTGCTGCGGATGCGCGTGCTGTAGCGGGACCGGCCCGAACGGAAGGGGCGCCCCCGGCGACGCCGCCGCGGTCGCCGGGGGCGGCACTCGACCGGTCCCGCGGCGGGCTGAGCAGTGAGCCAACCGCACTCGCCGCCGTGCCGCGGTGGGCACCGGTACTGGCTGGGCAGCTGGGTGGCGCGCACGCCACCACCGATGCGATCGCATCCCAGTAGCGCCACGGCCAGGTCTGCCCGCCCCGTGCGTTGGAGCCAGCGCCGGTGGCGATCCAGATTTCGGGGTCGCCGTGCCGGTGGTGTCCGGCGTCGATCAGGCTAGCTGGTCACTGTGCGCAGCTGATCGGCGGCGCCGCGGGACGCCAATCCACTCGCATCCATCAGGCGAGAGTTCATGTCGCGGTGGGGAGGTGACCTGGTGGCATACACGCTGCCGTGACCCCGACGATGTTCGCCGACCGGCGACAACTCCGGCCCGTCAGCCACACGCACACGGGCAAACTCGAACACCGCATCCGTCCGCGCAGTCAGGTAACCCATAGAACTGCGCTGTCGTCGCGGCCAGGGCACAAGATCGCAAAGCGCGCGCTCAATTGCGATACCGGAAGTCTCGTATAGTAGGACCGTGCCGAAACCGAATCGAGGCGTCGGGCGCCCGCGTAACAGTGACATCGATCTCGCCATCGTTTGCACCACACGAGAACTGCTGGCCGAGCGCGGCTATGCCGGACTGACGGTCGACGCCGTGGCTGCGCGGGCCGGAATCGGCAAAGCAGCCATCTACCGGCGCTATAAAACCAAGCAAGAGATGATCTTCGCCGCCACGGTGCACGACTTGTGGGAGCAGCCGCCACCTGATGGTGGCACCCTGCGAGCCGATCTCCTCGCGTTGACCCGGACGATCGCCGCCCAACTGTGCGGTGCTCCGGCCGATGTGCTGGCCGGCCTACTCGCCGATATCTACGCCGATAAAGCTTTGGGCACCCGGTTCGCCGAGACCTTCCTGGAAAGCGAACGAAAGGCAGTTACCGCAGTGCTCGAGCGTGCGGTCACGCGCGGAGAACTGGCCAGTCGGCCGGAAGCTTCCACAGTACACGCCCTCCTACTTGGCCCGATCCTCGCCTGGGTATTGATACTGGACGGCGACCGGGGGGAAATGCCGGAATTCACTCGCACGGTCGCCGAGGCGACAGCCGCGACACTTCTTCTCAGGCCGACAAGTTGAGCGTGCTATGTCGGCATATGGCTAATGGCCAGATCGATCAGGTGTTTTGGAGCACTTTCAGCGGCAAGTGTTTGTTGCCGCACCGCGCATAGTCATATGGTCGCGCGGCACCATCGCGGATCGCTGTGCGACATCAGTCGCGTGTCAAGGTCAAGCAGTAGTCGGCGCAAGCGGGCATCATTCGTAGCGGCAAAACCTGCCAGCGCGATGTTGGCCAGCAGTGGCGAGAGGATGCCTCCCTGAGGCATGCCGGTCATGGTGTCCTGGTTCTCGCCGAGCTCGGTGAGGATCCCGGCCTTCAGGAATGATTTGACCAGCGCCAGAACGCGTTTGTGATTGACCCGCAACCGAACTCGGTCCATCAGGGCCGTGTGGTCGATCCGGTCGAAACACGCCTCGATATCCGCATCCAGCACTCATCGGTAACCGCGGGTGCCGTAGTAGTGGATCTCGGCGATCGCGTCCTGCGCCCGCCGGTTGGGCCGGAACCCGTAGGAGACCGGCTCGAAGTCGGCCTCGAAGATCGGTTCCAGCACCAGCTTCAGCGCGGCCTGAACGACCCGATCGGTCACCGTCGCAATCCCCAGACGGCGCACCTTCCCCGCCCCTCCCGGTTTGGGGATCTTGCGTTCCCGCACCGGCAGCGGCCGAAAAGACCCGTCTTTCAACGAAGCTCGTAGATCGTCCAGAAACCCCGGAATCCCGACCAACTCCTCGACATCGGCGACGGTCATGCCGTCGACGCCGGGAGTGCGAGCTCCGTGGTTGCCCGCGACCCGGTCGAACGCCACGATCAGCGTCGCCGGGTCGTGCACGAAGTTGAACAGGTCATCGAACCGGCGGCCAGGATCGGCCGCCGCCCAACGGTGAAGCTTGGCCTGCATCTCAGATACCCGCCGGCACGGCCCCGCAGGGCCCACCGACGCGGCGTCACCGTTCGGCGGCGCGTCTTTCGGCATTACAGCATCCGTCCTTTCTCGAAACCGCTGCCGCCCTCGGCCATGTGACCGACTT
>NZ_JBJZOK010000063.1:0-15942 GCF_047200615.1 Nocardia sichangensis | reverse complement strand
GGGTCGGTCGCGCCGGTGCACCCCTTGCCGCGGGGACGGGAGCGCGGCCGTCGACGCCGTGGTGGTGTCGACGACCGCGCCGGGGGCTGGAGGCTATGCGGGTCGGGCGGGGGTGATGGTGATGCCGTCGGTGGGGACCTCCCACAGGTTGGTGAACTCGTGGCCGTCGTGGCTGTCGGTGGCGGCCACGGGGATGACCTGGGGTGGCCGGTCGTGGGAGTAGGGGTAGGTGCGCCCGATGTAGCTTCCGGTGTCGAAGCGGAGGTTGTTGTTGGTGACTGGCGCAAGGCGAGCGAATCGGCCGAGCGACTCACCTGTCGCGCCCGGGTGCGGCAATAGGTGAAGCCGCTGCAGACACTCTTGCTGGCGCGCTCAGGCCTGCGGGCCGATATCGAGGATGACAACCTCGATTCGCTTGGTCGGCAGATGGCGTCGTGCCTGCTCGCGCAGCTCTGCGGCCAGTGCATTCGCGTCGCAATGCGCCTTAGTCCATGACGATGGCCGCAGTTCGCGAGCGGTCCAGTAGACGATGTAGATGCCATGGGTGAGGTCGGCAGGCTTGAGGTACTGGCCGACCAGCTGCTCGTCGATCGCGGTCATCAGCGAGCGGTTGCTGACCAGTTTGGCTTCGAAGGCTACCCGGCCTACGTCAATGCCGCCGGCAGTGGCGGTGAGGTCTATGCGGGTGCCGACGCCTGTAGGTTTGGGGCGAGCCACCTGTATCTCGCGATCCACAACGACATGAGGTGTGAGCCTCAAGCGAAGCTGCTCCGCCAGCCAATCGGAGATGGTGTCCTCCCCCTTCGGCGAGGCGCCCTTGGTGCCGGGTTCGCGGTCCCAGAGGAATCGGAAGGTGGCGCGCTCGCGGATGTCGTGTTGGATCTGAGCGAGTTGTTCGAGCAGAACGGTGAGTAGTCCGGCGCTGTCGCGGATCAGACGGGCGTCCCCACGGGCCAGCAAGTCCATGAACGTGCTCGGCTGCAAGGGGCGCCAGTTCACCAGCGCCTCACGAGTACGCGCCTCCTGCAACAGGTGCCGGATGTACTCCAGGTCTGCTGCCGGGCGACCGTCCGCGAGGGTCGCTAGGTGCGAGACCATGCCGCGACCAGCCATCGACTGCAGCAGTTGCTGGCGCAGTTGACTAGCAGCCGACTGCGGGGTGCGTTCAGCGAAGTCGTCGCTTTGTGCAGGATCCTCGGCGATGGGCAGCTCGTCCAGCAGCATGCCGGCCAGTGCGGCGAGTGAGGCGTCGGACAACTGCGCGGGATCGAGGCCGCGTAGGTGCTCCAGCGGGCCGAGTCGGCCCTGCGCTACGGATTTCGCCACCAGTTCGTCTGGCGCCAGCTTCGCGAGCGCAGTCAACGCTGCAGCAGGAACACCACCTTCGCTCATCGCAGTCCGGGCGACATCGAGCGCGATGTCAGGCGCGTGCTCGATTAGCACCTCAACGGCCTCGTCGCGACGGGTCGCGGGGTAGTCGGTGTTACGCGCCACCTGCTCGACCACAACTATCAAACGGCTGTCGGAGAAGTCGGCAAGCGGGTGGTGTGCGAAGGAGGGACCAGTGGCCTGTTGTATCTGTTCGCGCAGCGCTTCGTCGATTGCATCGCGCCCTACCTGGGGCGCCGCCTCACGGATCCGCCACTGCCAATTCTCCTCACTCGGGAAGGGCGGCATCACGGTGATCGCCGATGCCCACGGCTCCCAGGTGGTCGGCTCGACGTCGATCAGCAGGTCAGGGCGACGTGCGGCCAGCGTAGCGAGCAGGAACACTCCAGCCCAGTCGGACATCACCTCTCTAAGGTCCCATTGTTGTCGGTCCCGCCAGCGGCTGATTTCAGGTTGCCTGGAGTTGAGATAATTCAGCCCGAGTCGCAGGAGTTCGTCTTGCTCTTCGTGCGTCATTGCAGACCACATGGGCCTGCTTGTCAGGTCCCAGCCGACGTGTACCTCCGGGTTGAGTCCCGTCGGGTCGTCGGCGAGCGCGACCACGACCTGCCACCAGTTGTCGATGTTCTCGCGTGCGTGATTTACTGCGTCGCGCATCGGTGATTGTTGTCCCGCCGAGGAAGGTCCCTCGACGTTTGCGGTTGGGTCGGGCAGCCAGTGGGGCCGCGAAGAGAGGTCTTGATGTCCCTGGAAGGCGGCGAGCACCTCATATGCCGGATGGTCCTCGCCAGTGGTGAGAATGCGGGCGGATGATTCGGCGTCGGCCACGCTCCAGGCCAGCTGTCGCAGTGCCACTCGAGCAACGTCGACCGCTTCCGGTGGGGCCGTCCGCATCCAGTCGATGAGCCACCCGATGTCTGCGGGCATGAGCAAACGCATGTCGAGCACCGCGACGAAAGCGTGCTCGTGCATCATCAGCGCTGCGCCTGCCATGGCGCGACGCATGTCCGGATCGTCGTCTGTCTCCCATGGGAGATTATCGCCGCCGAACATCTTCTGGGGCGCGAACTGCACGCCGCCCAGCGCTGCACCGATCACAGCAGCAGAAGCCGAATTCCTCATCTCCCAGGCACGGTGCAGCAGGCCGCCGATCAGGCGGTCGAAGACGTAGTCGCTGTGCTCACCTCGACGGTGCAGAGCCTCGGTCAACGTCGGGACGACATGGTCACTAGGGGTGAGCGAGGGCAGCTTTCGGAGCAAGAGGTAGTAGTTGCCGGCGTAGTTCGATGCGCGTCCAGGTCTCAGAGCATTTCGAATTCGAGTGAAGTCCACGGAGTCGGACAGCATCGCTTCCAGGGCCGCGGCGAGGATCTCGTCGAGTGGGTCCTCCTCGGGGCCCAAATCCAGCAATGGCGCCAACTCCGCCACCCGATCTGGTGGTGCGACCTCGGCGAAGGCTCTGGCTGCTTCGGCTCGCATGGGGGCGGGCCAGGCAGACTCGAGCGCGATCTCGAGGAGGCCGTCGGCGGCCTCGGATACGGCGCACTGTCGCGCTATGCGGCAGACCCAGAAGGCAGCCCAGGGATTCGATGCACCCTGCACGGCCCCGTGGAGCTGGGTGGCCAGCCCAGGATGGGACAGAACGGAGGTATCGGCACGCCACCCTTCATCGATCATGCCGGTTGCTGCTCCGTGGAGGAGTGCCTCGACGATGCGCTGACGGACATGATCATCGACCAGTTCCAGTCCGGCCGTGCCCAGCAATTGTTTGGCGTTGTCAGCGATCAGCGCGTCGTCAACCGCTGTGCCAGACGCCAGCAGCCAGCCGAGCACCTCGATCATCGGTCCAGGGACGAGACCGTTGACGTCAGCCCCTAGCACCGATACAAGTCGTGGCCCGGCCACGCCGCGGCGCGCGAGATACGCTGCCGCGAGGAACTCTGCGTAGGACTGGTGAATGAAGGCCACGGTGCCGTTCCCAGCCGCTGTGAACAGCGCGGTGCCCAGCACCTCGCGAATATTGTCGACGGTCAGCAGCGAACCGGACAGGTCGGGCTCGGTCTGGGTCGGCACGGAGGCCACCGCGAGCACAGAGACGTTGGAACTCCCACCGGCCGCGTGCCAAGCCGATCCACCCGCCGATTGCGGCGCGACAGGGCTGAGTGCGAAGCCTCCCGTTCCGCAGAACATCGCTATCGCAGCCAGTCGCTCGGCGATCAGAAGTCGGCGGTGGTCGTCGAGCTCCCCGGGCAGAAGGGTGCTGTTGGTCTCGGACAGCATACGAGTGACGGCATGTCGCATAGCCTCCGACCGGCTCGCAGGCAGTCGAGCCGACACGCGCCAGTCATGCAACAGATTCAGAGCGTGCAGTGGGTACGCGAGCAAACGGGTGAGCCGGGCGTCCTCGACCGCTGCCAAGAAGCGGTCGGCGTCCGGGCCGGCCAGCTCCCGAATCCCAGCGAGGTCAAGAGGAAGAAGTTCGAGTTCCTCGAAGTCGGGCAGCGCCGCGGCCAGACCTTCTGCCAGGTCAGCCGTCCATGAACCGGGCCTGCAAGCCAATCTCCATGCCACGCGATCGGCTCCTGTACGCCTCAAAAGCTGCACCAGGACGTAACCGATGTTGGGGTTGACTCGAAGTGCCGCGTCGACAGCATCAATGAAGACCGTGGGGCCGGGAAGGCCTGACGGCGAGGACTCGCTCGATGACACAGAGTCGAGCAGCGCGGTGAGGGACTGTTGGCCATCCAGCCGCAAGTCGATCGAAAAGCTGTCGGGCTCGCAGCGCTCCAGGTCCTCGATCAGCGTGGACTTTCCGGCTCCGCCAGGAGCGAGAAGCACATAGGAGCTGCGTGTGCCGATCAAGTCCTCGGCCCGTCGTGGCCGGTCCCCCACGTACCAGTGGCGGCCTGTCGTGACAGAGTCGAGGAGTCCATGCTTTGTGCGCGGAACGTCGCTCTTCACCGGCGCCACCCATCGAGACACCGCTTCCCTTCGGAGCGCCTGCTCTCTTGCCGCCTCTGTCTCGAGCGGTATGGGTCTTTCTGGATGCGTCATGACACTTGAAGCCTAGGGTTCGGGGCCTGGAGTATAGCGTGGGGGCAATTTGCCTGACCCGTCCCGGAAACCAACCGCGAGTAGAACTCGAAATGAAACCATTCAGAGTCGTTCACTGGTGGGGATGATGAGCAGGGCAGCCGCAGGCAGCGGGGGAGTAAGGGCTCGACGCAGGCGGTGACGGTGACGGTGACGGTGACGGTGACGGTGACGGTGACGGTGACGGTGACGGTGCGACCATATCAAACGTTCCGCGGTCCTCCGTTTAGGGCCGACACAAGCGCTGCCCAATTCTTTTCTCGGTCGGATTCGTCGACCAATTTAGATGCATAGGAGATAATCGACGCGCGCACTGACGGCTCGAGGGTGGTCGCAGCGATATCCATGATCGAACTAAGGTCAATCCGTCCCACATCCGACAAATAGTACAAGTGTCCGAAAAGGTGATCGGGTAGCGGTATCCCAGTACGATTAATGAGCCGGGCCACACTTTCGTAAAAATCTTCCCCTCGGCGGAACTCCCGTCGCGGCGGCGGTGCAATTGATATTATTGAAGAAGTCCAGCCCCGCTCGATCAATTTCCCTTCAGCGCTTTCCCAGTAATCCCGGAAATTCATGGCTTGAGTAGCGAGTGCGCTTCGGGCAACAAGAAGGGCTGGTGACACTTCGCGTATGTCGATGTTGTCGACGTCGAACGCGGCGTGCCGTGCATGTTCAACGTCGATGAGAAAGGGAACAGCGACGGGGTCCGGGCGATGCGCAAGAAGGTGTACGGCTTGGCTTGCCTCGATGATCCTGAGCGGATCGGCTGGCAATGCCGACGTCGCAATGTCCCCGAGAGCCCGCAATACGCGTAGTTGATTCCACTTCCCCGAGGGAAGAGGGTTACGCCAGGGCCGCGCCCAATATCCGACACGCGCCCATGGACTTGCTCCTACGAGTTCACCTACGCGACAGAACTGTCCAGCACGGAATGCAAGGAGCGCGCCCCTTTCTCCCGAAATCAGCTCTCCGACGCCAGGGTCACCGGCTATCGACCCCTCGAATGGCTCGGTGTTTTCATGATACTTGTGCAACAGCTGGAATATAGTTGCGAGGATTCTCGATGGTAGCGCATCGAGAACCTGTTGTTTAATTGGTTCGAAGCAGGTGGCGGACGCGAGATGCAGGCTTCGAGTCCAGTCTGCGTGTATCTCTCGAAGGAGCCAATTGATTGTTTGGGCTGGCAGGAAGTCGACCGGGAGGCCGATGGGGTAGGAGTTGCCGCCCATTATCGACTTCACGGTGTGATGCACGCGTTCGGGGTACGCCTGCGCGAGCATGGATACAGCATGTGTCCGTGCTGAGGCATCTTTGGCTCGGCATGCGATGTGATGCAAGATATCTGGGCCGATGTCGAGGGGGTCGGGTGTGAGGTGGAGAATTTCTCCTATTGCTTCCCAGTCGTTGTTGTCGCGTTCGCGGATGCGGTGGAGGGTTTCGGTCGGGTCGACGCGGAAGGCTGTCGCGTAGTCGTGTCGTGACAGCGCGGTGGCGAACAATGCACGTGCGCGTGGGGTGCTGGAATCGAGCACGGTGGTCAGGTCTTGCGCACGAGTGTGGATGTAGTCGGCGGGGTCGCCTTCTAGAGCGAATTCGTCGAGTGTGTGTAGTAGTTCTTCTTGGGTGTCGGGGTTGAGCAGTCCGATGGCGTGTTCCAGAACGGTCTGCCATTCCGGGCGTAGCACGGCGCTTCGGCAGAGTGTTCGGCCGAGGTCGGGCGAGTTCGTCACGACTGTAGCGAGGTGGCGTGCTGTGAGGTGCTCGTGGATGGTGCGGTGCAGCCAGCGGTACTCCTGTTCGAGTGCGGTCAGGCGGCTGTCGGGCTGGCCGTGCAGGGTCAGGAGCCCGTCGGCGTGAATGAGTTCGGATACCTCGTGGTGTTGGCCGGAGGCGTGGCCGAGCAAAGTTACGACCGTCGCGGTATCGCACCATCGTCCGAGCGGGCTGTCGGAGTTTGGAGCGGTCGCCATGCCCCATGCGAGTTTTGTTGCGACGGCCTCCAGTTGGGCGATTTTGACGGGGTCGTTGCGGCGCTCGGCGGCGGGTTTCCATTGCCGTTGCAGGAATCTGGTGATGTAGCGCTGGTAGAGAGCGTGTTTGCGGGTGGGGACGTGCTCGCCTTCGGCGACGTAGGCGACGAGGCCAGCCATCAGGGGGATGGTGATCAGATCTCGGATTTCGCGTGAGCTTCGCCGGGCCTCGGCGACTCGCTGGGCGCCGGGGCCAGGAGCGTGGGTGAACCAGGCGTCGAAGAAGGCGTCTGCCTGCTGCGTAGTGAGTTCGTCGACGAGGTATTCGGCCTGTCTCGGTAGCGGTCGGTCGTATCCGGTGATGCGGGAGGTGATCACGATGTGTCCCGGGATGCGGGAGAGGTGATCGAGCGTGTCGCGGACTGCGGCCCGGTGAGCGGGGTCGGAGACCTCGTCCCAGGAGTCGAGGGCGAGCAAGGTGTGGGGATTGGTGGCGATGGCGCCTTTCAGCGTTTCTTGGACGGGTTTGGGGATGGAGTCCCGATGCCATCGGGCCAGCGCGGCGACTACCGCGCTAGCGGCGTGGCCCGCTGATTTCGGGGTGAGTGATCCCGTTCTTGTCACCACTGCGGCAAGGTCGGGCAGTCTGATGTGGATGGTGGGGTATTGGGGTTCGGCGCGGATCCGCTGGGCCGCCAAAGCGGCGAGGATGGTCGTTTTCCCGCTGCCGGGGTTGCCCAGCAGCACGACCGCCGGATCTTCTCGGCGAGCAAGCGCTTCCAGCGCGTGCTCGCCTCCAGTTTTGCTGATCGATGCGTACAACGAGGGACTGGCATGATCGACGCCGAGAAGCCAGTCGTCCGTGAGCGGGGATACAGTCATCGTCTGCACGAGAGCGGTTGGCTTCAGCTGCGGCGGATAGGTGACCGGCGCTGTGTCGAGTTGATCGGCAACGGCTTCCAGCACGATGCGGATGTCGGTGGTAAGAGCCGGGGTGTCGAGTTCGGCTTGTACCGCTGCGCGGATGCGGTCCGTGGGGGTGTAGCTGTCCGGGATTGTCCGGCGGTGCGGTTCCAGCAGGAGCCGTCGCAGCGTCGCGGCGCCCGGCTGCGAAGGCGCGAGGGCGATCAGTAGCTCCGTTGCGAGCTCATCGCTGAGTGGGTTGGCACCGTCGAAGTAGTCACGCAGTTGCTCAGACCGATATTTAAACAACGCTGACAAGGAGTCGGTGCCGAGATAGTCGCGACGCGTGCGCCTGTGAACCTCGACCAGAGTCCGCTCGTTGGGTGTGCTCCTGTATTCGTGAGCTGCCACCATGATCAAGGCGAGCATTGGAGTACCGGGGACGACGATGCGATTGTCGACGGTAAGGCTGGTACGCAGTCGCGGCGCCGCGGTCGTCACCGCGCGGACGATTTCCTGGCGGTCGAGAGCGATGATCACCAGCACCTTGGCGGGATCGGGGAGTTCGTCGAACAGGTTCCCACGCACCGGAAAACGGTAGCGCTTCCTCCGGGAATAGTCGCCTGCGTGGGCCTCGGTAGCGGAAGGTCGCTGAGGATCGTCCAGATTGTTCGAAGTACCGAGTGACTGTACTGAACCGAATCCTCACGCAACCAGAGTTCTCGGGCCGCTACCGTCGGTGCTTATGCAGGACCAACGTTGGGGCGTCCTTCCCGATCCAGCCCAAGTACTGGTGATCGTTTCGACCAGCCACGGCGATCGGATCCGTGCCCTCAACGAGGCCGCGCCCCGGTTGCGTCCGCTGCTGACCACACCGAGTCGGGTAGTGGTGCCGGGCACCCCCATGCTGGCTCTACTCATGGTCGCGGCGCACCAGTACGGGACCGACCCGACAAGGGAAGACCTTGCCGAGGTGTACATACGCACGCGCCGTGACTACCGAGGACCGGACTCGTTGTCGGCGTTGTTCAAGTACCGCCAGGACGAGTTGCGCGCCTATTTCGACTCGGCCGAACCACTCAGCCACGACCTGACCGACCAGCTACTCCAAGGGCTTGGTTCGGTGAACGCGGACACTGCCGAGCGCCTGCACAGACTGCTCACTCAGCCGGACCGCAGACGTAAATGGACCACCATGGTCCCGAAAGATGGCATCAGAATCGCTGTCGAAGCCGAACTCGCCGTTCCACGATTGCCGAGCGAGGTGCGCGCTGTTCTTGCTTCGGTTGCCGACCAGATCGATACAGCGCCCGTGTACTACCCACCGGAACTGAAACCCACTGCGATCACCCAGGCCATGAGCATCACACGCCTGGACGATAACTGGCTGACCGAGGCGCACCTCAGTGCCTCCGGTCTCTATGCCTCCATGGGACGAACCGGCGGCAAACCAGCGATATCCACCCTGGCCCACGCGCACCGAACTGTGCTGCTCGGCAATCCCGGCAGTGGAAAGTCGACAATCCTCGCCGCACTCGTCGCCAGCAGGATCCGCAGCGCTCCTGAGCATCCGACGATTCCGGTGCGACTGCCCGACCTCGCCACCATCCTTTTCCATCCCAACAACTCGCCGCCCAAGAACTTGCGCAGTGCGGCGAACGCCATTGTCGCCGCGATGGCCCGCTGGCATCGACACGACACCCCTAAACCAGTTCGGATCGCGCTCATCGATGCCATCGTTGCCAATCCCCACACACTGCTCGCCTTCGACGCATGGGACGAGGTCACCGACACCGCACAACGCGCCGCCATCCGAGACACGTTGGAGCACCTCGCAGGTGCTCCCGGGCGCATCGTCGTCACCTCTCGTATCACCGGCTACGACCGCCCGCTGCCGTCCCAGGACGAATACCTCGTCGACGACCTCGAACCCGACCAAGCCGACGACTTCTTCACCGCCTGGTTCACCCACGCCCCCGGCGTTGGCGCCGATCGTGTGGCACACGCCCGCCGAACCTCCCACGAAGTCCGCGAACTCATCGCCATCCCATTGATGGCCGGCCTCGTCGCTTTCGTTGCCCAGAACGATGAGATCCCCACACGGAAGTCCGCGCTCTATCGGCGATACATCACCCTGTTCCTCGAACGCCGTTGGCGGCCACCGGCCGAGCAGCGCACCGACCCGATCCTCATCGCCCGCCTCGAGACAACCGCCGGTCACATCGCGTGGAGCATGGCGACCACCGGCACAGACTCTCACACTCTCGGCGAGTGGCAAGACACCGCGACCATCACCGAACTCCTCGACTCCGCTCCCGGCAGCGATCAGCATCTCCATAACCTGATCCGCACCGATGGCCTGCTCACCCTCCACGGCCAGCCGAACCCACACACGACCTCGATGGACCATCGGTACCGATGGATTCACCGGACCATTCACGAACATCTCGCGGCACGCCACCTGGCCACGATGTTCGCCCGCAACCCTTCAGACACACTCACCACGATACGAGAAGCGGTCCTTGACCAGACGTGGAACGTCACGCTGGAACATTTCGTCGGCCTCCTCGAGCCGCACCATCAAGACGGAGTCTTCCGCGATTTGAAGGCTTTCGCCCTGGAGGGCGACCCTGCCGAGTTTCTCTCGGGGCGCATCGTTCAAATGTTCGTACACGCCGATAGGCACAGCGAGGCGTCCGAGGTCATGTTCGAATCAGCATTCGCTGAGCATGACTACACGCTCGCGCACAGGATCAAACCCGAAGCGACAGTCGACCGGATCCTCGCGACACCTTATTCTGAAGTGCTTTGGGTCAACGTCGCGGATATGGCGTTGAGTATGGATGTCATATCAGAGCAGGACGCGACTTTGCTCGAACAGACGGTGCGCACGCTCTCATCGCGACTTTTTGCAATCGACTCCATCTATAAGAAACTGGCCGTCGACCCCGCTCGCGTAGACGCATTGATCGTAGAACATTTCGAGTCGAACAAACTAGGGCACCCACCGATTCTGCTTTCAAATATTGCCAGTTCGGCGTCCTCGAAGATTACCGCCCTTCTCACCACCAGTCGCTGGCCTCGGACCTACGACCTGGCTCGAACTATAACAGATTTCGAGGAAGGTACGGATCGTACCGAACTTGTACGAAGGCTGGTCCCTGGCAACATATTCGAACTTTGCGTGCGATGCGCACACCTGCTATTGAATCCAGACAGCCCTGACCGCTCCCCGCTTCGCACCAGCCCATCACTCCTCACCGATGACAACCCTCCCGATCTGCAATGGTACGCGGGGCGGTTCAGCACAATGAGCGATCTGAAAAACGCCGGGATATGGGCACACTTCGGATATTGGTCTAGCGGCGGAGGTATCGACGCCATCGATCACCAATTCATCCAGCACGGATTCGTTTCTCCGCCCGGCAGGTGGTCGGTCGACCGCGCCGTCGAAGCCTTGGCGCACGCCCGGGGCCTGCACGAACCACCTCGCGACCTCGCCCACCTGATCGAGATAGCCCAAGCCATAGGCTGGCTCCATAACAATCCTTCGCCCGAAGCCCTTCCCGCAGTGGTTGCTTATGTCCCTCTCAACGACGACGAGCATTACACCTACCGAGACAGCGTCCTCGAAGTCAATGCCATCGAACTGCTACCGGGACCATGGCATGCCATCAGAAACATGACTTGGGAACAGTTTTGGAGTACCGCACGCGATCTCATCCCACAGCATGGATGGAATCCGATACAGCACCTGATAAATTTGGGCAAGTGGGAGGATGAAAAATCAGCACTCGCTGATATCACGAATTATATAAGCAGAAGCGGAGAAACGCCTCAGGACATATGGTTCGGCCTGGAAGGGGTCGATTTCGACGACACCTTGAGAAAGGCGACCACTGCACGCACGAAGGCTGCGCGAAAATTCCTGCTCGACTTCGCCGTTCGATTCCATCGGGGCACACAGCTAAGTGCGCTTTGGCCGGCGATCATTCACCTTTTGAACACGGAGTAGCCGCCGGGGTGCGGGAAGTTCGAACGAGCAGTAGCCACTTGCTCGACGCGGACCGTACGACACCGCGCTCTCGGGTGTGTGGTGGTTTGTACCGGTTGTCCGGCCGATGTACCGGTGTTGTGTACCGGACCATGCCCGATGCCGCGGTGCCACGCTCATTCCTGTTGTTGAGCAATGGTTCTCGAGATCGGGAGTGCGCGTGAGTCGGAAGGGACTGCTGGTCCATGGCTGGATGGCCACTAACGGCGTCGGCGCGGTGGGCCTCGCGGCGGCTCAGGCGCCGGCGTGGACGGTGGTGGCCGCGGGCGCGTCACCGACGGTGTGGGGTGCGACAGCGATCGTGCTGACCTTCACGTCGGTGTTCGCGAAGAAGAAGGCGCGGCGTGAGGCCGCGTACAGAACCTTGAAACTCATTACCGGGTAACCTGACCGGCTGATCGAATGTCCCGTGCACATCCTTGTGCACGGGACTTTTTCATTCTGCAGGCATCCTTCCGTTGCTCCGAACGGAAGGCGAATTGTTGCCGAGCCGCCCTCATACCAACTGCTGGGAGACAATGCTGAGCGCCGTCGGTTGATGCAAGGGAGTCGTGCGCTCCGCTTGCTGAGCCCGACGGCGCCTGCACCAGTCTAGTCAGGCGTCAACGCGTAGGCCGCCGCCACGTCGGGCTCGTCGGTGGCCCGTCCCGGTGGGTGAGTTGTGGTGGTGTAGCGGCGGATGACTTCGGTGAGTTGTTCGCGGTGTTCTCGGGCGGCGTGGCTGGCCATGGCGTGGGCTGCGGTGATCGCGCGGGCGTATTCGATGTCGCGGTGTTCGACGCGCTGGCGGTGTTCGGCGCGTTCGGTGTCGAGCCGCTCGCGCAGATGCCGGTTCCCCTCACAGAGGGCGTCGTACTGGTCGCGCAGGACGTCGCGTTCGCCTTCGGCACGGGCTTGGGCGATACGCGCCGCGTCGAGGTAGTCGCGCATCTCGCTTCGCGTGGTTTCGGCTTCGGAGTATGCCTTGTCGCGTTCCGCCTCGGCTGCCGCGATCCGTGCCGCGGCGTCGGTCTCGGCCTGTGCGAGGCGAGTGCGGGCTTGCCGCGCCTGCGCGTCGGCTTCCTCAGCGGCGGCCAGGGCCCGCTGCTCGCGGGTGACGGCTTGTTCGAGCCGCCGTGTCAGGGCGCGGTTGTGCTGCTCGGCGGCGGCGCGGGCGTTCTCTGCGGCGGTGATGCGGCGGGTGGCTTCTGCTTGGATGTGGGCGATTTCGCGGCCGATCGCGGCGGGGTCGGTGAGGTGTGCGAACAGGTCGGTGACGTCGGCGGCGACGTGGGTGAGTTCGGCGCGCAGCTGGGCGTAGCGGTCCAGAAGCGCCGAGAGTGTGGCTTTGCCGTCGGTGACCGGCCGCGGGGACGGCTGCCGCAAGTCGAGTCTGGTGGCTTCGCGGTGGAGGTTTCTGCTGTGACGTAGTGCTTTCTGAGCGGTGTGGTCGGGGTTGTCGCAGTAGCGGCGTGGGGCGCCGCGCTGTCCGGGGGCGCGGGCGGGCAGGGGTGTGTGGCAGCCGGGGAATTGGCACAGGCCTTCGGGTGGGCTGATCGGCGCTGCGGTGACGGCTTTCAGCACATGAATTCCATTCCAATCCATTCCATTCCATTCCGTCAGGGGGAACGGAATGGAATGGAATGGATTTCGCTCGGTGCGTATGTCCGGGGGGACGGGAACCTCAGGCGGCGACGGTGAGCATGCTCGCGCGGCAGGCGGCTGGCGATGACCTGAGCGGCCGAGGCGCTGGCGACGCGGTCGTTGTGGCCGTAGCGACGGTCTGTGGTGGTGACCGATTCGTGTCCGGCGTCGCGGGAGACGACGAACAGCGGCACGCCGTCCTGCAACTTCCAGGAGATCCCGGTGTGGCGCAGGGTGTAGGGGCTCAGCCGCTTGCCGACCAGGGTGTTGACCGCACCGCCGTAGTAGGCCAGCAGCAGTTCGGGGTCCTCACCACGCCACAGCGCCTTCTTCGTGAACAGGGTGAAGTCCCGGCGCGACAGCGCCCCGAGGCGGCGTAGCGCGGGCTGCCAGGCGTTCTTGTAGAAGTGGTAGGCGGTGACGGGTGTGTCGTTGCGGGTATGGAACAGCAGCGCGTCGCCCGGACGGGCCAGATCCAACCGCGCCACGGTTTCCAGCGGCACGTTGACCGTGCGGATGCCGCGCTTGGATTTCGGCTTGCCCAGCCGCAGACGGGTGCCGTCGTCCTTCCACGCCTTGTTGATCCGCACCGCGCCGGTCTCGGGGTCGATGTCGCGCACCAGCAGCGCGCCGACCTCGCTGGGCCGCGCCATGGACACCAGCCCGAACTCGGCCTGCGGGCGCCAGCGTTCGCCCAGCAGCTGCTCGAACAGCTCCCACTCGTCGTTGGCGAAGATGTCGATCTCCGCCGGGTCGTGGCGTGGCAGCCGGGTGCCAGCGCACGGGTTGTAGGGCAGCAGTGGGGTCGGGCGCTGCTCGACCGCCGCGCGCAGGGCCGCGCTCAGGAACCATGCTTGTTGGCAATTGTCTTGGGCGAATTCCCTCGGTCCTGTTCGAGGTAGACGATCCAGGCGGCGTCGGTGTCCTGGGTGACCGCTTCCAGCGGCGCACCCTCGCCGAAGAACGGGACGATGTCGTTGCGGATGAACCTGCGGTACTTGCGGCGTCCATCCTCCTGAACGCCGACCAGCCGGTCGACGTACCGGTGCAACCATGTGGTGAGGAGAATCACCTCTGAGCCGGTGTCACGTCTGGCTTCGAGGACCTTCAGCGCTTCCGCGATGCCGACCTTGTCGATGAGTTCGGCCCACCACTGGGCCTCGGCGAACTCCTCGAAAGTCTCCGAGGACTGACGGCGCTTGTCATCGGTGTCGTAGAAGTAGTAATAGACCTGCCAGGCGTCGCTGCGGGGCCGCGGCCGGGGTGTGGAGGCCATGGTGAACCTTCCGGTTGTCGGAAGACACGTCGCCTCGAGATGCCGTTGATGACGGCGGTGATGACACCAGGTCCGTTCCAGGGTACCGGAACTGCCGTTGACCTGGCCTTTCGTTTGAGCCGCCTGGGGGAATCGAACCTCCGACCCCTACTCGCCATCACAAAACCCCAGCTCAGCGAGCTGTCGATACATGCGAAAGCGTTCCCTGCAATGACATTTCATGCCGCTTCACTACACCTCATTGCAGTTGATGACCGCGACACGTGACGAGAGGTTCCGGTATGGGGTGATCAGACCAGCAGCATTCTCGGATGGCAGTACGACACTGCTTGAACGCGTCCTGAGTACCGTGCGAAGCTGCCCACGTATCGCCCTTGATCCCAATTGAAGCTGGTCTGGCGTCTTCGCCGAAGATGAGCTTTCATAGATTCGGGAGAATCGGCAGGCGGGACAGGAAAGAAGTGTCCATGCCTAGTCAACAACGCAAGGTAGGTTTACCGCTACCCGCACGGCCTGTCCCTGCCCATCAGTTCGGGCTACCGGCTCCGAAGGTGATGGTATCGATCGTCAATGATCGCGCACGCCTGTCCGGTCAGCGTGTCTTCGCTGCAATGGGCTGGCCGGCAACCCAACCCATCACCTATTCGATCGTCGGACAGATCGTCGCAATCCGATGCGCCGCACCGGGGAAGACCCGCTACGCGATCAGTCCGCTAGGGCAAATACGCCTACCAGCGGCAGAACGACACGCTGCCGGTATAGCTGCAGGCGACCACATCCTCCTCACCGCCTGGCCCTCCGCAAGCATCGTGACGCTCGTTCCGTCTGGGATTGTGCTAGAGGCTTTGGCGTCCACGCTGACAACGATTGTGGGCACCGCGTGAACACCCACGAGTTCGAGGTAGCCCGACTTTTTCTGGAACGCCTCAACATTCGCCCTGAAGACCTCCTTCGGTCCACGACCCATCACACGAAGGCCCCTACCTTCGCCGAGTATGTGCCACGCCTCATCGAGGCAGTGCCGCCCGGTGCGCGACGGACCTACATGCCCTACTGGCGTCGCCTCAGCGCCAAATGGCCCGACCGGGCACTGGACGAACCCACCGCCCTCGAACTTCAGGAACTGGTCGAGCACATCCGACGCAATGCCGTGATACGCCGCAATAGCCGTGACGGACGTTCCGCCGCCGAGCATATGGTCGGCGCGATCCGCTGCCTCTATCACTATGCCGACCGCGATGGCTACATCTCCTCCTCCGGCAACCCCTCCACCAACATCAACAAGCCCTCACGGCTGCCGAGCGCACGACATGCCCTCGCGAGCCGACAGCTCGCCCAGATCAACCACATCGCCACCACAACGGGGAACGACCCCGAACTCGACACCCTCATTCTGCGACTGCATCTCGAGACAGCCTGCCGCACCGGCACCGCGCTGCGGCTCCGCAGGCAAGACCTCGAACCCGAACAATGCCCTGATCCGATTGTTCGGCAAGGGCGGAACCATGCACTGGCAGCCGATATCCCCCACACTGATGGCCCGAATACTCGATCACGGTGAACGCAACCCCGATCTGGGGCAGCAACTCCTGCGGTATCGACACGGCCGTCCGATCACACGTCGCCGCTAC
>NZ_JBJZOK010000062.1:0-17988 GCF_047200615.1 Nocardia sichangensis | reverse complement strand
CCTGTTGCCCCCCCCCCCCCCCCCCCGGCGGGGCGGGGGGGGGGGGGCGGGGGGGGCCCCCCCCCCGGGCCCCCCCCCCCCCCCCCCCCGCGCCGCCCCCCCCCCCCCCCCCCCCCCCCGGGCCCCCCACCACGCCGCGCCCGCGCGGCCAAAAACTCAGAACGGATCCGCGGCGGCCCGGCGCAGGACTTCGCGGGCAAGGGGCCCGTGCAGGGCGTCGACCGGCTTGCCGGGCAGGGTGTCGTCGTCGGTGAAGATCCACTCCAGGATCTCCTCGTCGGTGTACTTGGCGTCGCGCATCACGGTGATCAGGCCGGGCAGCGGCTTCACGACCGCGCCGGTGTCGTCGAAGAACCGCTCGGGGACACCCGCCACGCCTTCTCTGCGGACGGCGATCAATTGATGGTCGCGCAACATCTGGTGCACCCGGGTTACCACAAGCCCGAGTCGCTCGGCCACCTCCGGCAGCGACACCAGGGTCACCGACTGCGGAAGGACGTCGTCACTGCAGGGAAATGCACTCACCCGGACAACGGTAGACGGTCGCGCGCCGCACGTCGTGAGACACCCGGGGTGGTGCGAGTCGATACCATCGTGGGGGCCGCACGGAGCGGCTGACTTTGTGAAAGCCGGAGGACTTCTCTTGATCGGCCAGATGCTGGAAGGGCGCTATCGGATCGATGCGCCGATCGCCCGCGGCGGAATGTCGATGGTCTTCCGCGGGGTCGACACCCGCCTGGACCGGCCGGTCGCCATCAAGGTGATGGATCCGAAGTTCGCGGGCGACCCCCAGTTCCTGTCCCGATTCGAGTTCGAGGCGCGCGCGGTCGCCAAACTCAAGCATCCTTCTCTGGTCGCGGTGTACGACCAGGGCATCGACGGCGATCACCCCTTCCTGATCATGGAGCTGGTCGAGGGCGGCACGCTGCGCGAGTTGCTGCGCGAACGCGGCCCGATGCCGCCGCACGCCGTGCGCGCTGTCGCCGAACCCGTACTCGCGGCCATCGGCGTCGCGCACTCCGCGGGACTGGTGCACCGCGACATCAAGCCGGAGAACGTGTTGATCTCCGACGCGGGCGAGGTGAAGATCGCCGATTTCGGTCTGGTGCGCGCGGTGGCGGCGGCGAACACCACATCGGCGAGCGTCATCCTCGGCACCGCCGCCTATCTGTCGCCCGAGCAGGTCACCAGCGGCTCCGCCGACTCGCGCAGCGACGTCTACTCCTTCGGCGTGCTGATCTTCGAGTTGCTCACCGGCCGGGTTCCGTTCACCGGCGACACGTCGATCTCGGTGGCCTATCAACGCATCGAGAACGATGTGCCGAGTCCGAGCGCTTTCATCTCCGGGGTACCGCCCGAGTTCGACGAACTGGTCGCCAAGGCGACCGCGCGCGAACCCGCGCACCGGTTCGCGGACGCGAACGAGATGGCGGCCGCGCTGCGGCTGATCGGCGCCGAGCTGCGGCTACCCGCCTATCGGGTGCCCACGCCGCAGGACTCCGCCGAGCATCTCAGCGCAGGCTACCGAGCCGTGCAGCCGGATCGCGACGACCAGCCTGGCTTCGCCGGGGCGTCTGCCCACCCGCCGCAGCCGGTGCAGCACACCCGAGTGGTCACCGCCCAGCGGCCCCGCATCGACCACGACGCGCCGGATGCCTACGACCGGCCGCAACCGGTGCGCCAAGCGCATCCCGCGGCGCCGTATCCGCCCTATTCCGACGACATCAACCGCTCGCGGCGCACGGTCTGGGTGTGGGTGGCCATCGTCGCGGTGCTCACCCTGCTGGTCGGCATCGGCGGCTGGTGGCTCGGTGTCGGTCGCTATTCTGCGGTGCCACCCATCGCGGGGCTGGACACCGACAAGGCGGTCGCCACCCTGCAGAATGCCGGCTTCGAGACCGAGATCCGCCAGAAGGCGTCGGACGCGATCCCGGTCGGCGGCGTGGTCGGCAGCGACCCTTCGGCCGGATCCAAGATCACCAAAGGGTCGACGGTCGCCGTCCTGGTCTCCAACGGCAAGCCGAAGGTACCGGACGTCAAAGCGGGTGACCAGGTGTCGAAGGTCAACCAGTTGATCCGGGACAACGGCCTGCAACCGGTCGACGCGGGCGAAGTGTCCAATACCGCGCCCAAGGGGACGGTCGCCCGGGTGGAACCGAACCCGGGGACCGTGCTGCCTCTCGGCGCGCAGGTGAAGGTATACCGCAGCAAGGGTTCCCAGCCGGTGAAGGTTCCCGACGTGCGCGGCAAGTCGACCGACGAAGCCACCAAGATCCTCACCGCCGCCGGCATCGCGGTGCGTGAGACCAAACCTCAGTTCGACCGCAGCGTCGAGGCGGACAAGGCCATCGGCACCCAGCCGGGCGCGGGCGCAACCATCCAATCGGGCGACGGCGTCGTCCTGCTGATCTCCAACGCTTTGAAGATGCCCGACGTCCGCGGGTGGACCGTGGCCAACGCCCGCACCAAGCTGGAGAGCCTCGGTTTGCGGGTCGAGGTGAAGCAGTTGGCGCGCGCGGACAGCTCCCTGGTGGTCTCACAGACTCCGGCCATCGGGGTCAACCTGGAGGCGGGCGACACGGTCACCATCGTGGCCCTTCCCTAGCGGGAAGCGCACCGGCCGCGGGTCAGGGAAGACCGCGCGGCCGGGGATCGGACCTCAGCGCAGCATTTCGGCGACGAGGAACGCCAACTCCAGCGACTGCTGAGTGTTCAGCCTGGGGTCGCAGGCGGTCTCGTAGCGGCCGGACAGATCGAGGTCGGAGATGTCCTGGGCGCCGCCGAGGCATTCGGTGACGTCCTCTCCGGTGAGTTCGATGTGCATGCCGCCGGGATGCGTGCCGAGCGCGTGGTGCACCTCGAAGAAGCCCTGCACCTCGTCGACGATGCGGTCGAAGTGGCGGGTCTTGAAGCCGGTGGACGACTCGTGGGTGTTGCCGTGCATCGGGTCGCACTGCCAGATCACCTGGTGACCGGTGGCCTGCACCTTCTCGATGATCGGCGGCAGCACGTCGCGGACCTTGCTGTGGCCCATGCGGGACACGATGGTCAGCCGGCCCGGCTCGTTGTTCGGGTCGAGCCGCTCGACGTACTCCACGGCCTGCTCGGGCGTGGTGGACGGGCCGATCTTCAGGCCGATCGGGTTGGCCAGCAGTTCCGCGAACGCGATGTGCGCTCCGTCGAGCTGGCGGGTGCGCTCGCCGATCCAGAGGAAGTGCGCCGACAGGTTGTAGAGCACCGGCTCGCCGATCGCGTTCTCGCTCAGGCGCAGCATGGCGCGCTCGTAGTCCAGCACGAGCGCTTCGTGGCTGGCGTAGATGCGGGCCGACTTCAGGCTCGGGTCGTTCACCCGGCACGCGGTCATGAACCTCAAGCCGCGGTCGATCTCCTCGGCCAGCGCCTCGTAGCGCGCGCCAGCGGGCGATTTGGCCACGAAGTCGCGGTTCCAGTCGTGCACCTTGTGCAGGTCGGCCATGCCCGCGCCGGTCAGCGCGCGCACCAGGTTCATTGCCGCACTCGCGTTGGCGTAGGCCCGGACCAAGCGCGACGGGTCGTGCTCGCGCAGCGCGGCGTCGGCGACCAGCGAGTTCACCATGTCGCCGCGGTAGGACTTGAGCCCGCGCGAATCGGTGTCCGAGGAGCGCGGTTTGGCGTACTGGCCCGCGATCCGCGCGACCTTCACCACCGGCAGGCTCGCGCCGTAGGTGAGCACCACCGCCATTTGCAGAAGAGTACGAATATTGCCGCGAATGTGCGGCTCGGTGTTGTCGGCGAAGGTCTCCGCGCAGTCGCCGCCCTGCAGGAGGAACGCTTCACCGCGGGCCACCTCGGCCAGCTGGCCACGCAGCTCCTCCACCTCGGCGGGCACGCAAATCGGCGGGACGCTCTCCAGCACTGTGCGCATGTTGGCCGCCTGCTCCGGATCCCAGGACGGCTGCTGCAGCGCGGGCCGCGCCAGCGCGTCGTCCAACCGCCTGCGCAGCTCGGTGGGCAGCGGCGGCAGTTCCGGCAGGCGATCGATGGGTACGTCGACGGTCCAGTTCACGAGTTCAGAATACGGACCGCACGCCCCGTGGGGACACCCAGTCCCAGGGCTGGAATCGCTCCACCCAGGGTGAATGTGTTCTGCCCAGCGGGTGCCGCCGCGGAGCAAGACCGTGTGGTTCGATTTGTCGTCTTCAGCGCCATCGCGGAATTCGAGGATTTTCGGTTGCCCGACTTGATACCGGCGATATGACGAAAATCCATTTCCGAAGGATTCTTCTATCCAGTTTCCAGGGCAGGATTCTCTCCTTGCCACACGGCCCTCGCGCTCGTACCCTCCGTGCACGACCTTCTACACTGCATACGAGAACACCAGCCATTCCGCACCCAATTGCTGCCGAAATCCCTGCCAGCGCAGATATCAGAGAGGCACCGTGCTTGAGATATTTTTATGACTGCGAATTCATCGAGGACGGAGTGACCATCGATCTGGTCTCCATCGGCGTCGTCTGCGAGGACGGCCGGGAGTACTACGCGGTGTCCACCGAATTCGATGCCGAACGTGCGGGGCCCTGGGTGCGCAAATTCGTACTGCCGCAGCTGCCTTCGCCCTCCTCTCCGCTGTGGCGCAGCCGCGACCGGATCCGCGACGAGCTGTACGCGTTCCTGGTGCCGCGGCCGACCGTGCAGCCGGAGTTGTGGGCCTGGGTGTCCGCCTACGATCACGTCGCCCTGTGCCAGTTGTGGGGCTCGATGGTCGATCTGCCCAACGCGCTGCCGCGCTACACCAATGAATTGCGTCAGCACTGGGAGTCGCACGGCCGTCCCGAACTTCCGCCGATCCCGCCGGACGCGCACGACGCGCTCGCCGACGCCCGGCACAACCTCGCCAAATTCGAGGCAATCGAGGCCGCACGCCGCGCGGCGCCACGCCTCTGACATAGGCGGCATAGACGCGAAAAGGCCCCGAGTCGTATTCGACTCGGGGCTTTCCGTGGCCGGGGCGTCAGTGGCCGTGCTTGCCGTTCGCCGCCTCCTGCGCCTGCTGCAGCACCTTCAGCTGCTTGTGCTCTTCGGCGTGCTCGATCTCGAAGTGCCGATCGCTCTCCTCCTGCGGATCCGCGCGCAGGAAGCTGCCGGTGCCGGGCTTGCCGGCCGAACCCAGCTTGCTCATCTTCTTCGGCACGGGCGCGCCCTGGTACTCCAGCGGGATCGGGTGGCCGTGGTCGTCGACCGGGCCGAGCGGCTGGTGCACCTCGATGTACTCGCCGTGCGGCAGGCGCTTGATCACACCGGTCTCGATACCGTGCTCGAGCACCGCCCGGTCGCTGCGCTGCAGGCCGAGGCAGAACCGGTAGGTGAGGTAGTACGCCACCGGCGGGGCGACGAGCAGTCCGATGCGGCCGATCCAGGTGGTCGCGTTCAGCGAGATGTCGAACTTCAGCGCGAGGATGTCGTTGACGCACGACAGCGTGAGCACCACATAGAACGCGATGGCCATCGCGCCGATCGCGGTCCGGACCGGGACGTCACGCGGACGCTGCAACAGGTTGTGATGCGCGGCGTTGTCGCCGGTGAGCCGCTTCTCGATCCACGGGTAGGCGATCAGCACCGTGAACACCAGACCCATGATCAGCGCGACCCAGAAGACGGCGGGCACGGTGTAGCGGCCCAGGTACAGCTCCCACGGCGGCATCAATCGCGCCATGCCGTCGGTCCACATCATGTAGAAGTCCGGCTGCGAACCCGCCGACACCTGCGACGGGTTGTACGGACCCAGGTTCCAGATCGGGTTGATCTGGAACACGCCACCCATGATGCCCACGATGCCGAGGGTGAAGGCGAAGAACGCGCCCTGGTCGGCGGCGAACACCGGCACGATCCGGGCGCCCACCACGTTGTTCTCCGTGCGACCGGGCCCGGGGAACTGGGTGTGCTTCTGGTACCACACCAGCGCCACGTGCGCGGCGATCAACGCCAGGATGATGCCGGGGAACAACAGCACGTGCGCGATGTAGAGCCGCGGAATGATGATCTCGCCGGGGAAGTCACCGCCGAAGATCAGCCAGTGCATCCAGGTACCGACGATCGGGATGCTCATGGTGATACCGCCGAACGCGGCCCGCAGGCCGGTGCCGGAGAGCAGGTCGTCGGGCAGCGAGTAACCGAAGAAGCCCTCGAACATCGCCAGGATCAGCAGCAGCGAGCCGATCACCCAGTTCGCCTCACGCGGCTTGCGGAACGCGCCGGTGAAGAAGATACGGAACAGGTGGATGATGATCGACGCCGCGAACAGCAGGGCCGCCCAGTGGTGGACCTGCCGGACGAACAGACCGCCGCGGACCTCGAAGGTGATGTTCAGCGCGGTCTCGTAGGCGCGCGACATGGTCACGCCGCGCAGCGGCTGGTAGGCGCCGTTGTAGACGACCTCGCTCATCGAGGGATCGAAGAACAAGGTCAGGTAGACGCCCGACAGCAGCAGGATGATGAAGCTGTAGAGCGCGATCTCGCCGAGCAGGAACGACCAATGCGTCGGGAAGACCTTGTTGATCGACCGCTTCATGAACGCGGCGGCGCGGTAGCGCTCGTCCGCCTCGCTGGCTTGGGCTGCGACTGAAGGACTCATGAACGGCGCTCCCAGTAGGCCGGGCCGAGCGGCTCGATGAAGTCGCCGTTGGCGACCAGGAAGCCCTCAGCGTTGACGGTGATCGGCAGCTGCGGCAGCGCGCGAGCGGCGGGACCGAAGACCGGCTTGCCCCACTCGGTCGCGGAGAACTGCGACTGGTGGCAGGGGCACAGGATCCGGTTGGTCTGCTGCTCGAACAGCGAGGTCGGGCAGCCGAGGTGGGTGCAGATCTTCGAGTAGGCGAAGTAGTCGCCGTAGTTGAAGCTCTCCTGACCCTTGCGCTTGATCGCCTTCTGCGCGTCCTCGGTACGCAGGCGGATCAGCATGACGGCGTTGCGGATGCCGCGCAGCGACTGCAGGGTCGCGTGCTCGTCACCGCGCCACTTCTCCTTCCACGGGAACACCGTCTCCATGGCGCCCGCGTCCAGGTCCTCCGGACGCACCAGCACCACGTCCTCCGGGCGACCGGTGTCGCGGCGGATGTAGATGGTCTCGCCCGGGAAGTCCGGGGTCCAGCCGGAGACCCACAGCGGCGACTTGTCGCCCTTTGCCCACGGGTTCTTGATCAGACCGCCGACGAAGACCAGCAGCGCGCCGACGCCGAGTACACCGACGCCCGCGCCCGCGGTGCGGGTGATCATCTTGCGGCGGCCGAGCGTGGAGGTGTCCAGCGCGTCCTGCAGCTCGGCGACCAGGGTGCGGCGCTCGACCTCCGGCGACGGACCGTCGTGCCGCTCCTGGATGGAGAGTTCGGCGGGGATGAACAGCTTGCGGATCAGCACCACCGCCACGCCGATGACCAGCACCGAGATGCCGAAGGTCAGGCCGACCAGCGGGGTGAACAGCGAGTAGAGCCCGTGGCCCTCCTCGTCCTTGGCCTTGAACTCCCACGGCCAGAACAGGAACACACCGACCAGCGCCGCGGCCGCGATGCCGGACACGGCGAACCAGAAGGTGACCGCGCGCTCGGCGCGCTTCTCCGCCCGGGTCCCGGGGATCGGGAAGCGCTCGCGGCGGTAGGCGACGTCGACGCCGTCGCGCTCGGTACCGAGCTTGACCAGCTCGTCGCGCGACATCTTGTCGAGGTCCGCCTCGGTGGGCTCCGCCGGGTTGGCGTTCACCGACTGCTCCTTCGACAGATGCGCGTCGTGGCCCTCATCCGGCCGACCCATGTCGTCTCGCTCCTTCTCGCTATTGCTCATGACCTGGATCCGATCCACATCGCGGCGCCGACGACGAGCGTGATGCCGACCACCCAGATGGCCAGGCCCTCGGTCGCGGGACCGAACCCGCCGAGATCCCAGCCGCCCGGGCTGTGCTCCTCGGTCGCGTTCTTGACGTAGGCGATGATGTCGCGCTTCTCCTCCGCGCTCAGCTGGCGATCGGAGAACTTCGGCATGTTCTGCGGGCCGGTGATCATCGCGGCGTAGATCTGCTGCTCGCTCGCCGGTTCCAGCGGCGGCGCGAACTTACCGGAGGACAGCGCGCCGCCGCGTCCGGTGAAGTTGTGGCAGGACGCGCAGTTCATGCGGAACAGCTCCGAGCCGCGGGCGATGTCGTCGCCGCGCATCGACTCCTGGGCGACCTCGCCGTTGGCGTCGCGGACCACGGTCGGACCGCCGCCGTGGGCAGCCACGAACGCGCTCAGCGCGTCGGTCTGGTGGGCGTCGAACTTCGGCGGCTTGCGCTGCGCCTGGGCCTCGTTACGGGCCATCGGCATGCGGCCGGAGGACACCTGGAAGTAGACCGCGGCCTCGCCGACGCCGATCAGGCTGGGACCACGGTCGGCCACACCCTGCAGGTTCGCGCCGTGGCAGGTGATGCAGGACGTGTCGTAGAGCTGCTCGCCCTCGCGGATGAGCGCGGACTGGTCCTCGTGCGCGGTGGCCCGCTGCGGGTCCGGCGTGAGGGCCGATGCCAGGAAGCCTGCTCCGACGAGGCCCACCAGCAGCGCAAGTCCGCCCGCGATGCGACGGCGAACGCGCCGCTGCCTGCGCGTCTTGCTGGCCTGGCCGTTCCCGGGGCTGGCGGGCTCTGGCGCTGACGGGGGAGATGAACTCATCTGTGTCCCTTTGGAGTAGACGGAACCGACTTGTGCGAAAGATCTCGGGTCGCGCCGCGCCCGCCGAGGCGGCGCGGCGACCACGATCAGCGGACGAAGTAGATCGTGGCGAACAACCCGATCCACACGATGTCGACGAAGTGCCAGTAGTAGGAGACGACGATCGCGGCGGTGGCCTGCGCGGGGGTGAACTTGCTGACCTTGGTGCGCATGAGCAGGAACACGAACGCGATCAGACCGCCGATGACGTGCAGACCGTGGAAGCCGGTGGTGATGAAGAACACCGAGCCGTAGGAGCTGCTGGAGATCGTGGTGCCCTCGTGCGCGAGGTTCATGTACTCGTAGCCTTGGCCGCCGACGAAGAACGCGCCCATGATCAGAGTGATGACGTACCAGCGGCGCAGGCCGAACACGTCGCCCTTCTCCGCGGCGAACACGCCCATCTGGCAGGTGAACGACGACGCGACCAGCACGGTCGTGACCGGCACTGCGAGCTTCAGGTTCAGCTCGGTCGGCTCCGGCGGCCAGTTACCGTGCGCCTGGGCGCGGGCGACGAAGTACATCGCGAACAGGCCGGCGAAGAACATCAGCTCGCTCGACAGCCAGATGATGGTACCGACGCTGACCATGTTGGGCCGGTTCAGCGAATGCACACGCTGGGTAATGGCCGATCCTGGGGTCCCTACTGCGGTCGTCACGGGGGTAAGTATGACTCGTCGTAGTACGACGGCAGTAGCCGGGTACGAAACTCGTTCCTCCGTGTCGGAAAACGCAGGGAGAGCGGGCTCTCGACCAGGCAGGGCCGGTACGAGCCGGATGCGCGAACCGGGTACGAGTCGCACGCGCGGACGAACGCCCGGCCAGCATGACAGGCGAGGGTAAGGAGAAGCTGAGATGAAGGTGAAGGCGACGCCGGGACTGTGGCGACGACTGTTCCGGCGGGACCGGGACACCGCTCTCGACCCGGACCGGGCGGACCTGGTCGTGGTCGCGTCGAGTTTCGACGACGCGGAGGCGTGTTCGGCCGCGCTGGCGCGCGCGACGGGGCTGGCACCGGATGCTCCCGCCGTGCTGCGGCATCACCTGCGCATCCCGCCCCGGCACGTGCAGGCCGTCTGCGCGATCGCCGCGCAGGACGGCTACTCCCCCGCACCGCAGGTGAGCGGCCCGGGCACCGACGAGTTCGAGCCGCTGATCCTGCGGCGCGTGCAACTGCTCGACGCCCTGCACTGCTCCCAGGAGCGCTCCCGCATGGCCGGTCTCGCCCAACGCCACGACGGCCACGCCGACGGCTGGGACGCCCTGCAACCGAGCCCACAGCCGTAACAGCCCCGCCGACCGGGGTTCCCCGACGACTCCGGCAGCGACAACTCGCACGTGTGACGAAGCCGTGGCCGAGCGAACACAACTCCCGAACCGCGCGCCCCGCCCGACTTCGACCACCAACGCGCCCAGCGCACCCCAGCCACGTCTTTCGAGCGAAGCGAGACCGAGCATCCGCCGTTGGCCCGGCTCGCGTGTGCGCGGCCGCCGCGTAGGCGACGAAGGAGCAAGCGGCGGTCGCGCACACGCGAGCCATAAAGGGGCCGCGAACACCCAGCGCCGCAGGCGCTGGAAGAACTAACACAGCTAGGCTGCTTGCGGACAAACTGGTGCGCGAACCAGTGTGACGGGAGAAGTGTGGAATGAGCGTGCGCAGCTGGCCCCAGGTGCTCGGAACCCTCGCCGACGGTGGCGACCTGGCCGCGGACGACACGGCGTGGGCGATGAGCGAGATCATGTCCGACAACGCCACCCCCGCGCAGATCGCCGCGTTCGGCGTCGCCATGAAGATCAAGGGACCCACGCCCGCCGAGCTGACCGGCCTGGCCAGCGGCATGCTCGAGCACGCCCGGCTGGTGCGGATCGATGGCGACGCGGTCGACATCGTCGGCACCGGAGGCGACCGGTCCGGCTCGGTGAACATCTCCACCATGTCCTCGATCGTGGTGGCCGCGGCGGGGGTGCCCGTGGTCAAGCACGGGAACCGGGCCGCATCGTCGAAGAGCGGCGGCGCCGATGTGCTGGAGGCGCTGGGCGTGAAGCTCGCCCTCGGTCCCGAGGCGGTGGCTCGCTGCGTGCGGGAAGTCGGCATCGGTTTCTGCTTCGCGGCCGTGTTCCATCCCGCCCTGAGGTACGCGGGCGCGGCGCGCAGCCAGATCGGCATCCCGACCGTCTTCAACGTGCTGGGGCCGCTGACCAACCCCGCGCAGCCGCGCGCCGGGCTGGTCGGCTGCGCGTTCGCCGACCTGCTGCCCGTGATCGCGGGCGTGTTCGCCGAACGCGGCGCGAGCGCGCTGGTGGTGCGCGGCAACGACGGCCTCGACGAGATCACCACCTCGGACACCACCGAGGCGTGGATCGTGTCGGGTGGACGAACGCGCCGAACCACCATCGATCCGACCCGCATCGGCATCCCGCGGGTCGATCTGGACGCGCTGCGCGGCGGCGACAGCGAGGTGAACGCGGGCGTGGCCCGCGACGTGCTCGCCGGTCGCGGTGGCGCGGTCCGGGACGCGGTCCTGCTGAATTCGGCCGCGGCGATCCTGACCTACGACTGGTCGCGCGGCGTCGGCGATCCCGACGCCGACCTGCACGCCGCGCTCGCGGCAGGCGTCGAGCGCGCCGCCGAGGCGATCGACACGGGCGCCGCCACAGCGTTGCTGGAGCGCTGGGCGAAGCTGACGCAGACGCTCGGCGACAACTGACGCGGGCCGGCTCGGTGCCCGCAGCGATGCCCGGCTCGTGCACGCTGCCGCGGCTTCCGCGCCGACCTGGCCGTGCCGATGCTCCGACATCGCCGCTGGGGACATGCGCCGACACGCTGACCTGAGCGAGGGCCGTGGCCGGGATCGTCGCGGCCGGTAACGTCGGCCGGACAATTCGGCGCATGCCGAGTCGGGCACCGCGTCGATCGGTTCGACCGACGAGGAGCACCGACATGCGACTTTTTGTTCCGCTACTCGCCGTCCTCGCCACGGCAGGCATCGCCGCCGCCCCAGGAGCGAATGCGGCCGGAGGCGTTTTGTTCGCCGACGGCGTCGTGTACGAGAACCCGGTCGGCTGCGTCGAGGTCGGCGACGGGTCCGACGTGGAGATCCGCAACCGCACCGACGGCGTCGCGCACTTGTACGAGTCGCCGGACTGCTCGGGCGACGTCGTCGTGCTGCCACCGAACGACGGCGCCTATTTCGCCGTGCGCAGTGTCCGGGTGCGGGACTGAGGGACTATTCGCCGAGCGAGAACGCCGCCTCCACTTCGGCGCGCGAATACGACTTGAACGCGATATGGGTCGTGGTGCGCAGGACACCCGGTGTCTTGTCGATCCGGCCGGTCACCACATCGGCGATCTGCTCGTGGTCACGTACCCGCACGATCGCGATCAGGTCCACGTCACCCGCGCAGGAGTAGACCTCGGCGACGCCGTCGGTGTCCGCGACCGCCTGCGCGGTCTCCGGGATGCGGCCGTTGTCGGCGTGGATCAGGACGATCGCGGTAATCATGACGCTCAGCCTAAGCGGTCCAGATAACCTTCCTCGGTCGGTTGGGCGCTGACCGCCGCGTCGGCCAGTTCCGCCCAGCCCAGCCAGCGCGCCGCGCCGAAGAGCGGCTCGTGATACCCGTCCGTGGTCCGCACGATGCGTACGCCGGGCCGGGCCAGCCAGCGTACGACCAGCGCCACTTCCTCGGGAGACGCGCCGCGTAAAGGCGGGGCGTTCTCGACCGGAGACCTGGCGTGGTCCTGCACATGCGGTCCGGCAACCCCGGCCGGAACCACTGTTTCGGCGGCGGCCACGATCTGCTCCACGATGGGCATCGGCGGCACGCCCCGCTGGGCGGTGCCGGAACCGGCCAGGCGGCCGTACCGGATGACCGCGAACTCCCACCCGCCGTCACCGTCGGGATGCGCGGCGATCAGCTCGGCGATGCGCGCCACCGCGGCCAGTCGCTGGGTGCGCCGCAGCGCGCGCACCACTCGCGCCGCGCGATCGCGCAGCCGCGCCGCCGCCTCGAAATGTTCCGCGCGCGAATGAGTTTCGATGCGGTCGAGCATGAACCGGATCGGCGCGTCGCTGCGCCCGGCGAACAACGCGCGCACGAGCGCGGACGCGGGCGCGTACTGCGCCATGTCCAGCGGCTTTCCCTCGGAGCCCGCTGGACATCCGCCGACCAGGGCGGGCGGGCACTCGTGCGCCGCGTTCCTTGACAGCCGTGCCGTGCAGGTGCGCAACCCGGTGAATTCGGCGATGATCACGCCCAGGTCGGCGGCGTCGTTGCGGGAGTTGAACGGCCCCAACGCGTCCCGGCCGGGCTCGCGCACCACCGAGAACCGCGGGAACGGCTCGTCGGTGAGAGTGAGCCACCAGGCCCGTTTCGGGAATTTCGACCGGCGGTTGTAGGGCGGGGTGTGCGCCACCAACAGCCGCAGTTCGCGCACCCCCGCCTCGAGCGCGTGCGCGCACACCACGTGGTCGACCCGAATCGCCAGCGAGACCATCTCTTTCATCCGCCCTCTGGTCTCCGAACCGGTGAAGTAGTTACGGACGCGGCGGCGCAGGTTCACAGCCGTGCCTATATATAGGACTTCGTCCGAGGGACCGCGGAACAAATACACCCCCGGAGCGGCGGGGAGATCGGCCGCGAGGACGCGTTTGGAGCGCTGCCGGGGCGTGACGTCGGGCAGGTAGTCGAGCAGCTCGGTGAGACTGTGGACGCCTTGGTTCCCGACCCGCGCGATCAGGGCGTGCAGCACGTCGACGGTCGCGCGCGCGTCTTGCAGTGCCCGGTGCGTCGGCTGCGTGGTGGCGCCGAGCAGCCGGGCCAGCGAACCCAGCCGCACGGAAGGCGCCTCGTCGCGCCCGAGCACCCGTCGCGCCAGCTTCACGGTGCACAGCACCTGCGCGGCCGGCCATGCGGTGTCGCACTGCGCCGCGGCGGCACGCAGGAACGCCATGTCGAACCGTGCGTTGTGCGCGACCAGCACCGCGCCCGCGGCGAACTCCAGGAAGCCGGGCAGCACCGCCTCGATGCGCGGCGCGGCGTACACCATCGCGGTGGTGATGCCCGTGACGTGCACGATCGCGGGCGGTATCGCTCGTCCCGGGTTGACCAGTGTCGCGAATTCGCCGAGCACCTCCCCGCCGCGCACCTTCACCGCTCCGATCTCGGTGATGCCGTCGGCCGCGGGACTGGTCCCGGTGGTCTCCAGGTCCACGACCACGAAAGTCGTGTCGTACAAGGGAGTGTCGAGCTCGTCGAAAGCCAGCTGCTGGACGGCCGGGCGCGGCACGGGATCGGACACGGCGAGCAGCGTAGGGCCACGGTCCGACAGGAACCGAGCACGCGAATACGCCACGAAATGTCCGAATGACACCGTGGAGATTTCGGGGCGATACCCGGGAAATGATCTAGAAATGCGGAAAAGAGACCCAGATCACATAAGGTTCAAAACTGTATCAAACATTGCGGCGAGTCCCGCGAAAAGCGATCTCCCGCCCTCGGGCGTGTCGACAACCCCTGGCTCTACGGTGTACGAACGAGCGACCATATCGGAACCTATGGCACATTATCCGCCACTACCTGGGAAAACACCCTGCAGACCCACCCGGGGTAGCCGACCGGTCCACCCCGCCGCGCGACCCTGCCCGAACGCGCGCTCTCGCACGATTACCCCGCCGTTATCTTTTCGTGATTCGGTGGGACGTATCTCACATCCATTAGCCGCTGAAATTGTTGAGCAACCCCATTTCGCTTCGCCGACGCTTTACAAACGACCGTGATGTGTTCGTAACCTTTTCGAGACCTCACGGAGTCCCGCCGCGCCGACCGGTGCGGCGCCGACGAAGTCCGCGGCACCACCGGGTGCGGCGTCGTGAGGCAGATTGGGAGTACCGCATCATGACGACCAACGCCGCCAAGCGTCAGGCGAAGCGCGCTGTTGCCGCCGGGGCCGTCGGCGCTGCCACCATCGGCGCGTTCCTGCTGCCCGCAGCCCCCGCGTCGGCCCAGCCGGTGACCGTCCCCGGCGTGGGAACCTTCGACGTTCCGAACGAGCTGCCGGTTCCGCCGGGCATTCCGGGCGTCGAGCTGCCCGGCCCCGCTCCCCTGCCCTTCGTCGCACCCAAGGCCTCCGGCGACATCGCGCTGGACGCCGCCCTGAGCAAGGTCGGCTCGCCGTACGTCTACGGCGCCGCGGGCCCGGACGCGTTCGACTGCTCCGGCCTGGTCCAGTGGTCCTACCGCCAGGCGGGCATCGAACTGCCCCGCACCAGCGGCGCCCAGCTCGCCGCGGGCAGCCCCGTGTCCCTGGACGATCTGCGCCCTGGCGACCTCGTCTCGTTCTACGGCGGCGGACACTCCGGCCTCTACGCCGGTGACGGCAACGTCGTGCACGCGTCCACCTCGGGCCAGCCCGTGAAGGTGGCGCCGATCTCCTCCATGCCGATCGCGGGCGCTCGCCGCTTCTGAGAAGCAGCTGGTCGGGCCGCGAGATCGCGGCCCGACCGCACCACGGCCCTGTGATCAATTCGTTCTCTACTGGACATCGATGTGGGCCGTTCCGTAACCTAACCGAGACCTTCCACCGATTACCCCGGGTTCGCCCGGCGCAAACCTCGGGGTTCGTCGAAGGCTTCCGCGTCGGTTTCGCGAGAGATCGCTGCACGAGAGAACGGGGCACCGCGGGCTGTGGCTGAGCATCACCGGGGACAGCAGACCAAACGTCTGGTGGGAGGGACGCTGGCAGCCGGATTGCTGGCCGCCGGTCTCTACGGCGGCGGCCCGGCCGGAGCGGATCCGGTGGCGCTTCCCTCCACCGCCACGGAGGCGGTGCAGCGGATGATCGATCTGTCTCGTCAGTCCGAACAGCTCAACCAGCAGGCTCTGGGCGTGGAAGCCGAGTTGGACGCGAAGCTCGCCGTCCAGCGTGACGCCGACGCTCGGCTGGCCGCCAGCACCGACCTGGTGAACCACGCCAGGGACGAGATCCGCCGGTATCGGCCGGTCATCGACCGCACCGCGATCGCCGCCTACCAGGGCGCCCGCACCAACCGCCTGTTCGCCGTGCTGGTCAGCGACTCACCGCAGCAACTGCTCGACCAGATGTCCACGCTGGACGTGGTGTCCGCGCAGACCTCCGAGCAGCTCGACCACTACTCGAAGGCCACCGACGCCGCGACCGCCGCCGAATCGGCGGCCCGCACCGCCGCCGACGCCGCCCGGTCCGCCGCGCAGAAAGCCGAGGCGGTGCGCATCGAACTGGAGCACAAGCGCAGCGACCTCGGCGGCGCCATCGCCCAGGTGGTGCAGGCCTGGGGGTCGCTGTCGGCCAAGGACAAGTCGGCCCTCGCCGGATCGCCGTTCCCGCCCGGCTTCGACCGGGACAGTCTCTTGCAGGGCCTCGTCCCCGGCAGCGGGACCAGCGCGCTGGCGGCCGGGCTCACCCGGATCGGCGACCCTTACGTCTGGGGCGCCACCGGTCCGGACCAGTTCGACTGCTCCGGCCTCGTCCAGTGGGCGTTCAAGCAGGTCGGCAAGAACGTGCCCCGGACGAGCTCGCAGCAGGCCACCTACGGCACGCCCGTGGCCAAGGAGGATCTGCAGCCCGGCGACGTCGTGTTCTTCTACTCCGACATCTCGCACGTCGGCATCTACGCGGGCAACGGGCTCATGCTGCACGCCTCCACCTTCGGCGTGCCCGTCGCGGTCGCACCCATGAGCTCGACGCCGTTCCATTCGGCTCGGCGATACTAGAGGCCGTGAGCGAGCCAACCAGCGGCACCGCAGTACTCGAAGCCCGACCAACCCGCGACGGGCAACGGTGACCCACCCGGGCGGGCGGCGCGGCGCCTACCCCGTCGGCCGCACAGCCGTATCCCCCGCCGGGGCGCGCCGATGAACGGCATGCGGAGATTGCGCGCGTGGTGCTCGGCCCGGCGACGCTTCGAGTTCTGTCTCACCGTCGCGATGGTGGTGGCACTCACCGGCGTGTGCGTCGCGCTGATCATGTTGCCGAACACGGTGCTGCCGAAACTGCGGGCCGCGGAGCCGGGAGCGACCGAGGCGGTGGGTCAGGCGGCGGCCGCCGATCCCCGGCTGGCCGAGGTGCGGCGCATCGTCGAACCGTTCGGGTCGATCATCGCCCGCCAGGTGCCGACCGGAGACGGGGGACGATCCCTGGTCGTCGGCCATCCCGACCAGCGGATCGAAATCGACGTGCTGGAACGTGAACTCGCCGAGGCCACCGCCGCGGTGACCGACGTCTGGGGTCCCGGCTGGGCGCAGTCCGCGCTGGTCGTCGTCGCCTCGTCGCCCTCCGAGTTCGCGGCCCTGCTGCGCTCACCCGGTCTCCTGCCCGCCGAAGTCGCCGCCGCCTCCGTCGCCGATCCGTTCACGGCGGGCAGTCGGCCCACCGGCCAGCGCGTCGTCTTCGGCCCCGACACCGGACGCCGCCTCGATCCCGAGGGCATGGCCACCCTGCTGCGGCATGAACTCACCCACATCGCCGCTCGCGCCGACACTGTCGACGGCGCCCCGCTGTGGATGCTGGAGGGTTTCGCCGACTACACCGCGCACCACGGGGAGGACCAGCGGTTCTCCGACATCGCTCCCACGCTCACCGCGCATGCCCACGCGGGCCGGATCCCCGAGGATCTGCCGCCCGACACCGACTTCTCCGGCCCCGACGCCGCCTTCACATACGAAAAGGCCTGGTCGATCTGCGCCTTCGTCGCCGAGAAGTACGACCGAGCCCGCCTCGTCCAGCTCTACCACCGCATCGCGGCGGGCAAACAGGACCCCACCACCGAAGACGGCATCCTCCGCGAAGTTCTCGGCACCCCCCGCGCCGATTTCGTCGACGACTGGCGCGAGTGGCTCCGAACCCGAACCGCCTGACCCCTACCGACAGCCGCGAGCGCACCGGTGCGGCACCCGTTACGCAGGGTCAGCGGACGTCGGCGCGGAATCGGAAGGCGTCGCGCGGCAACTGGTGTCGGCCTGCTCCCGCTGCTGCTCGGCCTACGCGCCGGTGGGGCATGTGGCGCGATCGCGACAACGGCGGCGACGATCCCAGCGGCCCGATCCACGGCGGCGCTCCCACAAAGCCTGTCCGTCGCCGGCGGTGAGCGAGTCACCCTCGCCAGCGGCGGTGACCGTCCTCATCACCATCGAACTCACCATCCTCATCGAAGGCGGCACTTTCGCCCTATGACCCCCGACCCGGCGCCGCTCATCGTGTCGACCCCGCAACGCCCTCGACGATGAACGACCGACCTTT
>NZ_JBJZOK010000061.1:0-19813 GCF_047200615.1 Nocardia sichangensis | reverse complement strand
AGGACAGGGACATGGAGCCGGAGAAGTCCTCGATCGGAGAAAGCTCCTCGAGTACCTCCTCGAGGCCACCGACTAGGCCGACGTCGCCGCGAGCCGCCGCGCGCTCACGCCAATCCGGCGAACCGATCAGCCAAGCGAACGATTCCGTTTGTAGATCGAGAAGCCCGGGCACCTCCAAGGGTTCACGGATCTTCGCGAAAGACACCCGCAACGGGGCTCCGGGGATTCCGGCAACTGCCTTGGTCTGGGTGGAGACTGCCAAGATGCGTCCTTCCAGCACCTCATGCGCGTCGCGTGGTGGTCCGCGACCGTCGCTTGTCTGCTACGAATTCCGCTGGTTACTACCCGAACGAAACTCGAACAGGCAACAACGGAAGTAACACCGGAAGGGTGAACTTACGTGTGCAAATCGAGGTATGGACAGGAGGCAGCCAGCGCAACGTCCAAACCTACACCCAAGTACACGGGGGTGTCAAAGTACCACCCGTGTGATCGTCCGCATGGCTGCCGCGCCGGGCCGAATCCGCTGGCTGCGTCCTGACCCACGGTGCACTGGAAGCCACTGTGACAGCTGCCGCTGTTGTGAATAGCGTGACGGTTCGGGCGAAACTCGTCAAGTGGCAGGCCCGGCCGGGGCGCCGGCGAGATCGCCTGCCGCGCTGCGTCATCCCGGCCGATGTGGTAGCCGTTACTGGTCCACGATGTCGCTGGCCAGCCAGCGACCGCCCACCTTCTGCATGTGCAGGACAACCGGGCCCGAGACGCTCTGCTGCGCCACGCCGTCCTTGGTGGCGCTCACCACCAGATTGACGATCAACTCGGCGCGATCGTCGGTGAGCAATGTCACAGCAATCGGATCGGCTTTTGCATCGGCACTGGTCTGCGCCTGCTTGACCGCCGAAATAGTGGTGTCGGCGTACTTGTCCAGATCGGCGAGCATCTTCCCGGTGAGCACCTGCTTCGCGGTGTCCCGATAGCCGTCGATCTTCTTCACGTCATAGGCGTAGACGGTCCGCAGCGCGTTGTCGGCGGCCGCGCGCACCTCTTGGGTGGCCTCGTTGTCCACGTAGGCCTGATTCGACGTGTCCACGCCGGGCTGTTGCGCGGCGAGCCACGCGAAACCCCCGAGTAGGAGCGCGGCGATCAGCAGGGCCGCGCTGACGCCCCAGCGCGGCCGTCCGGTCGTGCGCCGCGGACGGTCCTTGCCGCGCGAGATGATCTCGCGCCATCGAGGGGCACCCGCAGGGGTTTGTTCGGCGCGGGGGTTATCCGATTCCGCGGCGGGCCGGGAAACGCCCGCCACACGCGGTTTGCGGGCTTGTGCGGGCCGTTCGGTGCGCGAGGACGCGGTACGGGGCGGTTCCGCGCCGGGCCTGCGCTTGGAGGTGACCCGGTTGACCGGTCGGCGAGACGTCATGGGTGTCCTCCTACGATCCCGGCTTCGGCGCGGCGGGCGGCTGGTCGGCCGCGGGCGCGGTCGGCCGCCCGGCGGGCCCGCCGCTCAGCAACACCGGCTGGCTGAGCGAGGAGATCTGCTCGGCCTTCCAGACCTCGCCGTCCTTGGCCAGGTCCACGGTCCAGGTGTAGCGGTAGTCGGCGGGCGGCTTGTCCTTGCCCTTCTCGGTGACCTGCAGCACGACCAGCGCCGACGCCTTGTCCTCCTCGCTGTTGAGCGAGGTGAGCGCGGAGCCGAGCACCTTCGAGGTCATCCCGACCCCACTCTGCTGCGCCATCTGCTCCGCCTGGTCCTTGTTCTTCGTGGCCGAGTCCAGCAACGCTCCGGTCATCGAGGACCGGGCCAGCGCCAGTGAGCCGGGCACGTCGTCCAGGTTCATCGAGGTCATGTTGAGCGCGGCTTGGCGCGCGGCGTCCAGGGCGGTGTCCCTGGCCTCGGCGCGCGGGCCGTCGGTGAACGCGGCCCGTACCCAGCCCGCGCCGAACCATGCGGCGCCGGCCAAAGCGATGACCAGCAGCACGGCCGAGCAGACGAGGACCACCCGGCTGAGCACGGACGCACCACCGAGGCGAGCGGACTCGGCGCCTGCCCGGTCGGTGACTTTCCGATCACCGGCGTCGGATTGCGCCGTGGGCGTTTCCGCCGCTGTCGTCACGGTGTCCGGCGCGTCCGTCGCCGCCGCATCGGACCGTTTGGTCAGATCGGCGGTCACGACAGCGCCTCGCCGTCGGTCGGCTCGGTCGCGCTCCACGGCATGCCCGTGGTTCGCTCGCTCCAGTCACTCACGCGAGACACCCTAACGTCATTGCTCCTGGTCACCGCTTCGGCGTGACCCCCAGCAGGGTCGACAACTGCACGGCCACCGGAGTCAGGTTCAGCTTTTCCGGATCGGTTTTGGGGTTGGAGTCCCAGGGCTGGACGATGGCCGGATCGGCGAGATCGGCTCGTTCGCCACCCCGGACGGCGGTCGGATTACCGAACGGCACAAGACATTTGGCGTCCTTGTTGAACGGGAACTCGTCGCGCGTGTCGTCGAAGTTCGGGTTCTGCGCCTTCATCTGTTCGAGAATCCGATGCGTGCCCTCGTAGCCCACCGTACAGGCGGGCGGATTGTTGGTCTCGAGCACCAGGCCGAAGTGACTGGTCCCGTCGCCGGGCGCGGTCGAGGAACCGCCGATCGACAGCTGCGGGAGCATCTGCAGCAACGGCTTGATCGCGTAGAACTTCGGTGAGATCGCCTGCAACAACAGCCGCAGATTGGACAAATCCTGGGTGAGCGAGCCACCGCTCTGCTCGAGCAGCGCGCCGATCTGCTCGCCCGCGTCGGTTCCGGTGCCGATGAGCCTGCGCACGTCGGGGTCGCTGGAGCGCAACTGGGCGGTGAGCTTGTCCAGGCCGTCGCTGAATTCGCGGATTTGCGCGGACTGCTCGGCCTGCGTGCCGAGGGCGACCCTGCCGTCGCGGACCAGCTGGATGGTCTGCGGCAGCGTCTGATGGAAGGTCTCGGTGAATTTGTTCAGCGAGTCGATCAGCACCTGCAGATCGTCGCCCTTGCCGTCGAACGCCTTGCCCAGTTCGCGCACCGTCGTGTTGAGCGCTGTCAGGTCCACCGAGCTGGCGAAGGTGTCCACGCTGGACACCAGTTGCTCGACCGACACCGGCAGGGTCGCCGAGGTGATCACCGAGTTGTCCCGCAGGAACGGGCCGGCGTCCGAATCGGGCTGCAGATCCACGTACTGCTCACCGATCGCGGACCGGTTGGCCACCACGGCTTTCGCCGACGCCGGGATCTTCGGTGCGCTCGAGTCGATGACGAGGTTCATCACCACGCCCTCACCGGTGAGTTCCAGCTCACCGACCCGGCCGACCGGGACGCCGCGGTAGGTCACCTCGGCGCCTTTGTAGATGCCGCCGGTCTGCGCCGCGCGCAGCTTCACCGTGTACTGGTTGAGCCCGAACATGTGGTCGAGCCGGATGTACTTGCCGCCGACGTACACGACGCCGAGCACCGCGATGACCACGAACGCGATGAGCTGCCACCGCACCAGACGTGTCATCGCGGACCACTCCCTACGCCGAGTTGCTCGAGAATCGCCCCGACCGGACCGGGCACGCCGGGCGCGGGCGGCTGCGCCATCAGCGGCGGCAGCGGCAGGATCGACACCGTAGGCCAGCCCGGACGCGGACCGTTGCCGTTGTAGTACGGGTTGGTCGGGTTCACCGGCACCGGCGGACCGACCGGCGGGATGTACACCGGATCGGGTTTGCCCACACCCAGGTTGCTGAGCGTGACGCCGATCTGCTGGTCGACCGACAACCACGTGTTCACACTGCCGCCGAAGGTGCTCTCCAGCGCCGAATCGGGGAACGGGTAGGTCGGGATCAAGGGAACCGCGGTGACCAGATCCGGCGCCGACCGGCCCAGTTCCTGCAGCGTGGGCCGCAGCGAGGTCAGGTCGCGGATCAGGTCGTCCTTCGCGGTGTTCAGCACGTCGAAGCCTGCCTCGCCGAGCCGGTCCAGCTGCGCGAGCAGGGCGACCAGTTGCGGGCGCTGCTCTTCCAGGATCTTGATGCCCTTGGGCAGCTCGTCGAGGATCTTGCCGATCTGATCGGTCTGCTTGCTCACCCGGCTGCTGAGCACGTCGAGACCGTCCAGCGCCCGGGTGATGTCGTCCACCTGCTGGTTCAGGCCGTAGATCAGCGTGTTCGCCTGCTCGATCAACGAGCGCACCCGGTCCTCGCGGCCGCCGAGGGTCTTGTTCAACTCGGTGACGATCGGCTGCAACTGCGCGACGCCACCGCCGTTGAGCAGCAGCGACAGCGCGCCGAGCACTTGCTCCACCTCGGTGGCGTGCCGGGTGCGGTCGACCGGGATGACCGAGCCGTCGGCCAGCCGGGTGGACTCCGGCTCGGCGGCGGGTTTGGAGAGCTCGATGAACTTCTCGCCGAGCAGGTTCGATTGCCGGACCTCGGCCCGCGCGTTCGCGGGCAGGTTCACCGACGAGTTGACCACCGTGCGCACCGTGGCGGTCCACTGGTCCTTGCCGATGCTGATCTTCTCGACCCGGCCGACCGGCACGCCCTCGACCTTGACCGCCGACTGCGGCACGAGGTCGAGGACATCGTCGAACTGGATGTCGATGTGCATCGGATGCTCGCCCACGTCGGCGCCGCCGGGCAGGGGCACGCTGTAGATGCCGTCGGAGGCGCACGATGTGATCAGCGCGCCGGTCAGGCCGAGCGCCAGCGCCGCGCCGAAACCGCGTACGAGCGAACGGATTCGAGTGCTCATCGCGCCCCTCCCTGCGACGGCGGAAGCCGGTCCGACGGCGTGCCGGGCACGGTGCCCGGCACCGGATCGCGCTGCTGGTTCTCGCCGCTGAGGATGCCGAACGGCAGGTTCAGCGTCGGGGTCTGCACCCCGGAGGTGATCTGGTCGGTGATCTCCTTGCAGTGGTCGAGGATCGGCCGCATCTGCCTACCGAGCGCCTCGAACTTGGGATCGCCTGGCATCAGCTTGGACAGGTCGAGCATCTTGCACACCACGCCGAACGGGTCCTGCAGTTCGGGGAAGTTCGCGCGCATGTCGAGGGTGCCCGATTCGGCGTTGTGCACGTTGATCAGGTTGCTCAACGCCAGCGGCAGGACCGGCAGCAGGGCGGCCACGTCGTTGCGCTGATCCGACAGCGTCTTGGTGAGCTGGGTCAGTTTGTCGGCGTTGCTCGCGATCAGGTCCCGGTTGTCGTCGATGAAGCGGGCGACGTCACCCAGCGCGATCGACAGCAGATTCAGTGCCGCGCCGAGATTCTGCCGCTCGTCGGCGAGAAAGGACGACAGGTCGGCCAGCTGGGTGTTGAACTGCCGGACCTGCTGGTCGTTCTGGGCCAGCATGGTGATGAAGGCCTGCAGGTTCTTGACCGTGTCGAAGATGTCGCCGCGGGCGTCCGACAGGTATCGCGCCGCCCTGGACAGCTGGGTGAGGCTGTTGGCCAGCGCCTCGCCATTGCCCGACAGGTTCGCCGCGCCGGTGCGCACCAGCTCGTTCACCGCTCCCTCGGCGTTGGCGCCGTTGGGCCCCAGCGCGTCGGAGAGTTCGGTGATGCTCTTGTACAGCTGGTCGACTTCCACCGGCGTGGCCGTGCGCTCGCGCGGAATGGTCGCGTTCCGCGCCATCTTCGGGCCGCCGGTGTAGGCCGGGGTGAGCTGGATGTAGCGATCCGACACGATGGACGGCGTGATCTGCGCGGCTCGCGCGTCCGCGGGCACGTCGTACTTGCGATCCACGCTCATCACGATCTTGACCTGATCGCCCTGCGGCTCCACCGAAGCGACCGAGCCGACCGGCACGCCGAGAATGCGCACGTCCGAGCCCTCGTAGATGCCGACCGAGCGATCGAAGTAGGCGGTGATCTTGGTCGTGGTCAGCCGGTCGAACAGCCACCACAGCACCACCGCCACCAGCACGGCCAGCACGACGACCAGCGCGATGCCGACCTTTGCGCCACGGCTGGAGCCGCGCACCGCGCCGACCGGATCGCTACGCCAGTTGTCCGCCACGTCAGTTACCTCCCAAGGTGCGGATCGGCTGACGGTAGCCGGGGATTTCGGGCAGTGCGGGCGGCACCACGTTGACGATCACCGCGTCGAACCAGCGCCCGGTGCCGAGCACACTGGCGTAGAGGCTGTAGAACGGCGCCGCGAGTTCCAGCGTCTTCGAAACGTTCTGCTGGTTGTCGTTGAGCAGGTCGATGGCGGCGCGCAGATTCTTCAGCGCGGGCCCGATCTGCTCCTCGTTGTCGTGCACGAGCGCGCTCAGCTCCGCGGAGACCGTCTTGGCGCCCGACAGCAACTGCCTGATGGACTGCTGGCGGACGTTCAGTTCGGCGAGCAACTGGCCGCCGTTGGCGAGCAGCCGCTCGAACTGGGCGTTGCGGTCGGCGAGTATCTGCGTGGTCTGCCTGGTGGCGGCGAACAGCTTCTTCAACTCCTGATCGCGCTTGGCCAGCGTCTCCGACAGCCGGGCGACGCCGTCGATGGAGCCGCGGATCTCCGGCGGCGTCGTCTCGAAGGCGTCCGACAGCACCTGCATGCTCTTGGCCAGCTGGGTGGTGTCGATCTGATCGATGGTGCGCGCGGCGTCGGTGAACGCGTCCACCACGTCGTACGGGGAGACCGTGCGTGAGAGCGGGATCCGTGAACTCGGATCGGCCGGCTTCGAGCCTCGCGGATCGAGGGCGAGGTACTTCTGGCCGAGCAGCGTCTTGATCTGAATGGACGCGGTGGTGTCGTTGCCGATCCAGGTGTCCTTGGTGCGGAAGTCCACGAGCACCCGGTCACCGTCGAGCCGGACGTCGGACACCGACCCGACCTTGACGCCGGCCACCCGGACCTCGTTGCCCTTCTTCAGGCCCGCCGCCTCACGGAATTCCGCGGTGTACTTGGTCCCCGCGCCGATGATCGGCAGCTGATCCAGGAAGAACGCCGACACCGTCACCAACAGCACCACGGCGAGGCCGAGCGCGCCCAGGAACGCCGGGCTGCGCTTGCCGAGCAGAATGCGATCATCCATCAGCGAGCCTTCCCGTGGCAGCGCGGCGCGGCGTTGGTGTACAGCGGCTGGTTGATCGTCGGCAGTCCTGCTGGCAGGTTGAGCTGCGGCGCGTCGACGGCGCCCGGCCCGACGACGATGTCGATGCCGCACAGATAGAACTGGAACCAGGAGCCGTAACTCGCGGCGCGCCCGAGCTTCTCCATCTTGAGCGGCAGGTTGGTCAGCGCTTCGTTCACCTCGTCCTGGCGCTCGTCGAGCGTGCCGGTCAACTGGCTCAGACCCGCGATCGACCCTTGCAGGGTCGGACGCACCGGGACGAGCAGGTCGGAGGTCGCCGAGGTCAGGTTGGCCAGCGAGGTCACCGAACGGCCGATCGTGTCGCGATTGGCGTTGAGGCCGCTGATCAACGCTTCGGTGTTCACGATCAACTGATCGAACTGGTCGTCACGCTGATTGACGGTGTCCAGCACGGCGGTCAAATTGCGGGTCAGCTCACCGATCACGGCGTCCTTGTCGGCGATCTTGTTGGTCAGGTTCGCCGTGGTCGCGACGAGATCGTGGATCGTGCCCTGCTCACCCTGGAAGACCTGGATGATCTCGAAGGAGAGCTTGTTCACGTCGTCGGCGGTCAGCGTACGGAACAGCGGCCGGAAGCCGTTGAACAGCGTGGTCAGGTTCAGCGCGGGCCTGGTGTGCTCCAGCGGGATGGTGCTGCCCTTGTTCAGCTTCCGTCCCTGCTCCCCGGTCCCCTGCTCCAGCGCGATGTAGCGCTGGCCGACCAGGTTGCGGTACTTGATCGTCGCGGTGGTCGACGCGGGCAGCCAGTCCCGGTCGGTGAGGTCGAATTTCACCTCGGCCAGGCGTTTGTCGACGATCGAGACAGCGGTGACCTTGCCGACCCGCACGCCCGCGATGCGGACCTCGTCACCGGGATTGAGCGAGGTGACGTCGGTGAACCTGGCCTTGAAATGCGTGCCGCCGCCGCTGTAGTTGGCGATCGACAACGCGAGCACGGTGGTCACGAACAAGGTCACCACGACGAAGATGACCAGCTTGGTCAACGGCCCGCCCAGGCCGCGCAGTTGCTGCTTCATCGCACGCTCACCTCGCTTCCACGGAACGCGGGCGCGCCGACCCTGGTCACCCAGCCAGGCACCTGATCCGGGGCGACACCGTTGGCCGCGCCGTAGATCGCGCCGAGCGACTGCTGCTCCATGGGGGAACCGGCGATCGTCGGCATCTTGCTCGCCGGGTGGACGCCGAACTGCGGCGGCTCCAGATGACCGGTCTGCTGGTCACCCGGGTTGCGACTCGGGACGGCGTAGGAGCCGTCGTTGTTCGGGCCGCCGGTGTACTGGCCGGGATCGACGCCCACCGGCATCTCGGGGATGCACCACGGCCCCCTGGTGTCCAGCCAGCGCGGTTCGTCCTGGTTGGGCAGGTATTTGCCGCGGGTGTTGGTCAGCTCGATGGTCACTCGGGAACCCGGGTTGTCGGTGCCCTTGCCGAAGATCCGGTCGATGCGCGGCTTCAGCTGCGCGAAGTTCGCCAGCGCGCACGCGTAGTTCGGCGAGTAGTAGGCCAGCTGCTCCAGCGCGGGACGGGAGTCGGCCGCCACGTCGACGATGTTGTCGCGGTTGGCGAGCAGGAACTCGGTGGTGGTGGCCGAGGTCGGCGTCAGCGTCGCGTACAGGGCGTCGATGTCGGTGCGCCGCTGCACGATCGTGGCGTTGGTAGTGCGCAGGTTGTCCAGGGCCTGGATCAGCTGCGGCGCCGCGTCGGAGTAGGTGGCCGCCACCTCGGCGAAACTGCGCAGGTCGGCCCGCAGGTCCGGAAGCACCACGTTGACCTGGCGGAAGATATCGTCGAGCTTGTCCAAGGTCTGGCCGAGCGCGGTGCCCTGCCCGGACAGCGCCTGGGACAGCGCGCCCAACGTGGCCGCGAGATCCTGCGGCGGGATGGCCTGGAGCAAGGGCAGCACATCGTCGAGCAATTTGCTCAACTCGATGGCGTTGCCGCTGACGTCCTGGTGCAGTGTGACGCCGTCGGTCAGATGCTGGGGGCTCGGCTGCTCCGGGATCACCAGGTCCACGTACCGCTCGCCGAACAGCGTCTTGGGCAGCAGGCGCGCGGTCGCGTTGACGGGAATCTGCTGCGCCTTGTCCGGATTGATGGCCAGGTTCAAGGTCACCTCGCCGCCTTCGGAACTGCTCGAGCGCACCTCGCCGACCGTGATGCCACGTACCTTCACGTCCGCGTTGCGAGTCAGCGCGTTGCCCACGCTGTCGGTGATCAGATCGACGTCCACCGTCTTCACGAATTGCTTGTTGTAGATCGCGATGGTGGTCCACAGGAACAACGCGACCACGACGAAGAACGCGATCCCCAGCGCCCGAGTACGTAGCTTCGCGGTGGAGCGCCAGGTTTGAGTGCGGCTCATCCGGCCACCCGCACCGTGGTGGTGGTGCCCCAGATCGCGAGGCTGAGGAAGAAGTCGAGCACGTTCACCAGGACGATCGCGGCGCGGACCGCGCGGCCGACTGCGACGCCGACGCCCGCGGGGCCGCCGGTGGCGTGGAACCCGTAGTAGCAGTGCACCATGATGATCACGAACGCGAAGACCAGCACCTTGAGGAACGAATAGAGCACGTCCTCCGGTGGCAGGAACAAACTGAAGTAATGGTCGTAGGACCCGCTGGACTGCCCGTTGAACCAGATGCTGATCGTCCGCGACGCGATGAACGTGCCGAGCAACCCGACGATGTAGAGCGGGATCACCGCGAGGAACCCGGCGATCACGCGGCTGGTGACCAGGAACGGCACGCTGGGCACCGCCATCACCTCGAGCGCGTCGATCTCCTCGGAGATCCGCATGGCGCCGAGCTGCGCGGTGAAACCGCAACCGACCGTCGCCGAGAGCGCGAGCGCGGCGACCAGTGGCGCGATCTCACGGGTGTTGATGTAGGCGGTGAGGAAGCCGGTGAGTACCGAGCTACCGAGCGCGTCGAGGGCCTTGAAGCCCTGCAGGCCGACGACGACGCCGACGGAGCCGGACATGAACACGATGACGCCGATGGTGCCGCCGATCACCGCCAGCGCGCCGGTGCCGAAGGTGACCTCGGCGAGCAGCCGCATGACTTCCTTGCGGTAGTGCACCGCGGTCCGCGGGATCCACGCGATGGCCCGCGAGTAGAACGACATCTGCTCGCCCGCGCGATCGATGACGTTGAGCGGCATACGAGCGACTTCACCCACCCGGCGCATGGACTTGGCGACCGGGGTTCGGTATGACGTGGCCATCTGTCAGGCACCCTTGGCGGGGACGACCTGTAGGTACACCATGGTCAGGATGAGGTTCACGAAGAACAGCACCATGAACGTGATCACCACGGATTGGTTCACCGCGTCACCGACTCCTTTCGGGCCCCCCTTGGGATGCAGCCCTTTGTACGCGGCGATGACGCCGGCGAGCAGACCGAATACCGCCGCCTTGATCTCACCGATCCACAGGTCCGGCAGCTGAGCGAGGGCGGAGAACGACGCCAGGTAGGCGCCGGGAGTGCCGCCCTGCAGCAGGACGTTGAAGAAGTACCCGCCGGCGATGCCGACAACCGACACCAGTCCGTTGAGCAGCAGCGCGACCAGCATCATGCCGAGTACGCGCGGCACCACCAGCTTTCGCACCGGATCGATGCCGAGCACCTCCATCGCGTCGATCTCCTCGCGGATGGTCCGCGAGCCGAGATCGGCGGCCACCGCCGACCCGGCCGCGCCCGCGATGATCAGGGCCGTCACGACGGGAGCCGCCTGCTGGACGGTTGCCAGCACACTGGTCGCGCCGGTGAAGGATTCCGCGCCGAGCTGCTTGATCAACGAGCCGGTCTGCAATGCCACGACCGCGCCGAACGGAATCGCGACCAGCGCGCTGGGCAGGATCGAGACACTCGCGATGAACCACGACTGCTCGATGAACTCCCGCCACTCGAAGGGGCGGCGGAAAGTCTTTCGCAAAACGTCCAGGAGCAGCGCAAAGATGTTGCCGGCCTGGGCAAACCCCGACTCCAGGGGAGTTCGCAATCGCGCCAGGGTCGAATTCACGATCGCAGATGTTACCCGTTAGTTGTGTTGTGTCGCACGGTGGTGTCGAAAGCGCCACCTTGATAATTAGCCAGGTCGCCGCTGTTGTATGCCATCACCTGCGTATCGTCGTTGTCGTCAAGTGATTCACGGATCGCGACCTGCGCGGCATGCGGCAGCGTATGCATGATCTCGCGCACCCGCTCCTTCCGCCGCAACACCGCCTGACGCACCGGCATCCCGGGAGTCGCGCGCATCTGCGGAATGATCCCCTCGACCTCCTCCGCGCCACCGTGATGATGCCCGGCGTCCACCAACGCCTGCTCGCGCGCCATCTGCGCCTCGTCCTTCTCCTCCGACATACCGATCGGCCCGATCATCCGCCCGTTGAGGAACTGCTTGACCACCGGCTCCTCCGAGGTCAACAACACCTCCCGCGGACCGAACATCACCAACTGACGACGGAACAACATCCCGATGTTGTCCGGCACCGTCCGCGCCAGATTGATGTTGTGGGTCACGATCAGAATCGTCGCGTCGATCTGCGCGTTGATATCGATCAACAACTGCGACAGATACGAGGTACGCACCGGATCCAGACCCGAGTCCGGCTCATCGACCAGAATGATCTGCGGATCCAACACCAACGCCCGCGCCAATCCCGCACGCTTCCGCATACCACCGGAGATCTCACCGGGAAGCTTGCCCTCGGCCCCGAGCAGACCGGTCAACTCCAGCTTCTCCATCACGATCTTCTTGATCTCGGATTCGCTCTTCTTCGTATGCTCCCGCAACGGGAACGCCACGTTGTCGAACAGGTTCATCGACCCGAACAACGCACCGTCCTGGAACAACACGCCGAACAACTTCCGGATCTCGTACAGCTCCTTGTTCGAACACGTCGTGATATCCGTGCCATCGATGAAGATCGAACCACGTTCCGGGCGCAGCAGACCGATCAGCGACTTCAAGAACACCGACTTACCGGTACCCGACGGCCCCAGCAACGCACTGACCTCGCCCGAAGGCAACGTCAACGACACGTCCTGCCAAATGCGCTGGGAACCGAAAGACTTGGTCACACTCTCGGTCCTGACCTCGACGCCCACGCCAACCTCCACAAATTCTCAGCGAGCTGCCCACCGGCGAACCGCGCGCTCGGTCATCGCGGTCCGTCACGTGTGGGTTCGGTCACTGTAACTCATGGGACAGATCGGGCACACCCCAACCTGACTGCGTAGTAACTCCGCAATCCTTTCGGTATCGGCGATAGCGGCGGGATTGCCAAAAACGCGAACGGGCGATCCCCAAAGGGGACCGCCCGTTCGGCGTGTTCGGTCGTGAATTACTTGACCGAGACCTTGGCGCCGGCCTCTTCCAGCTTCGCCTTGGCGGCCTCGGCGGCGTCCTTGGCGACCTTCTCCAGGATCGGCTTCGGGGCGCTCTCGACCAGGTCCTTGGCTTCCTTCAGGCCCAGGCCGGAGACGATCTCGCGGACCACCTTGATGACCTGGATCTTCTTGTCGCCCGCACCCTCGAGGACGACGTCGAACTCGTCCTGCTCCTCGGCGGCCTCGGCCGGAGCGGCGGCACCGCCGACGGCGGCGACGGCGACCGGAGCAGCCGCGGTGACCTCGAACTTCTCCTCGAACTTCTTCACGAAGTCCGACAGCTCGAGCAGGGTCATGTTGCCGAAGGTCTCGAGCAGTTCGTCAACGTTGGCCATTGTTGTGTTCCTTTCGGTAGTTGATGTCTATGCGGGCGAGTCGTGCCGCACGGGTCTTACTCGGCGGCCGGTGCGCCTTCTTCGGCCTGCTTCTTCTCCTGCAGCGCGGCGGCCAGGCGGGCCACCTGCGAAGCGGGAGCGTTGAACAGACCGGCGGCCTTGGTGAGGTTGCCCTTGAGCGCGCCGGCCAGCTTGGCCAGCAGCACCTCGCGGGTTTCCAGGTCGGCGATCCGCTCGACCTCGGACACGGACAGCGGAGCGCCGTCCATGTAGCCGCCCTTGATGATGAGCGCCTTGTTGTCCTTCGCGAAGGTCTTCAGGGCCTTGGCCGCGTTGACCGGCTCACCCGTGATGAAGGTGATCGCGGTCGGCCCGACGAACAGTTCGTCGAGACCTTCCACGCCCGCCTCGGCGGCGGCACGCTTGACCAGGGTGTTCTTGGCGACGGAGTACGTGGCGTCGGCGCCGAGCGCGCGCCGCAGCTCGGTGAGCTTGCCGACCGACAGGCCACGGTATTCCGTGACGACGGTGGCCGTCGAGCTCTTGAACTGCTCCGCGATCTCCTCGACCGCGGTGACCTTCTCGGGTTTTGCCATACTTCGCCTCCTCTCTGATTGGTCGGTTCGTATACGCGAACTACCGATCAGGGGCCGGCGACAAAACAAACGCCCCGAACGCAGAGCGTTCCGGGGCGCAACAGAAAACCGATCCGGTGCGTATCCGGATCAATTCCCAGCCTCGGCTCTCCCTGCGTGGGCCGCCGGCAATGTCGCCGGACCTTCGACCGAGCCCATACGGGATCGGCGACCAACGGTCTTCGGTAGAACGGATTGGGTAGCGATCGAACTCGTCGATAACTGACTTCCAATGTACCTGCATGGGTTCCCATCTGCCAAAACGGGCCCCGGCAGACGTCTGATCGCACCACTCGGCCGTCGAATCGTTGTGCCGCGACTCACTTTTCCGCGGTGCACACCCGTGCGCCGCCTGGAATGCGATGCCGCGGTCCGCGTCGGCGAGTGGTGTTTCTCACGAAGTCGCGGTCGCGGCATGCCGCGCGAGACCGCGCAACACGGCCGTGGCACCGGACCGGAATTCAGGGTCGGCGACCAGTCCGTCCGGGCCGACGCCCTCGCGCGGCACAGGGAGTCGTCGGCAGGCATCCGGATCGATGTCGGCTCCGACGTAACCCAGCACGCTGCGCAGTGTGGCGGTCGCGCCGTCACCGCGACCCTCCGGCGCGACCGTGATCCAAGCGACCGGCTTGCCGTAGAGATCACCGGCGCCAACCGTCCAGTCCAGCAGGTTCTTCAAACTGCCCGGCAAAGTGCCCGCGTATTCGGGCGTGGAGAACAGCACGGCGTCGGCGCGCGAAAGTTGTTCGCGGAGCGCGACTACCGCGGGATGAGCGGTGCTGTCGTCGTCCGGAGCGAAAGCGGGCAGATCCGCGAGCCCGTCGTACCAGACGGTTTCGACACCGTCCGGGGCGATCGCCGAGACGGTTCGTAGTGCGGCGGAATTGGTGGAGGCGGCGCGAGTACTACCGGAGATCAACAGAACGACGGTCACATCCACCCCAACCACGCCGTCGGGCGGATTAGTCCTCGAACGCGCAACGGCGGGAACGCACAATGCGTTCCCGCCGTTGCCGCGGCTCGCTGCTGCTTACGCGTCCTCTTCCAAGAGGTTGCGGGTGCGGTTCGGGTCCACCGGGATGCCCGGTCCGGTGTTCGTCGAGACCGTCACCTTCTTGACGTAGCGGCCCTTGGCGGTCGACGGCTTGGCCCGCAGGATCTCGTCCAGCGCGGCGCCGTAGTTCTCCACCAGCTTGCTGTCGTCGAAGGACGCCTTGCCGATGACGAAGTGCAGGTTGGCCTGCTTGTCGACACGGAAGTTGATCTTGCCGCCCTTGATGTCGTTGACGGCCTTGGTCACATCGGTGGTGACCGTGCCCGTCTTCGGGTTCGGCATCAGGCCGCGCGGGCCGAGGACACGCGCGATCCGGCCGACCTTGGCCATCTGGTCCGGGGTGGCGATCGCGGCGTCGAAGTCCAGCCAGCCGCCCTGGATCCGCTCGATCAGGTCCTCGGCGCCGACGGCATCGGCGCCCGCGGCCTCGGCCTCGGCGGCCTTCTCGCCCGCGGCGAACACGATGACGCGGGCGGTCTTACCGGTGCCGTGCGGCAGGTTGACCGTGCCGCGGACCATCTGGTCCGCCTTGCGGGGATCCACACCGAGACGCACGGCGACCTCGACGGTCGCGTCGGTCTTGGTGGTGGCGGTCTCCTTCGCCAGGCGCGCGGCGGCCAGCGGGGAGTAGAGCTTGGTGCGATCGACCTTCTCGGCCGCGGCGAGGTACGCCTTGCTTCGTTTTGCCATGATTCTCTGTCCTGTTCGATCGGTAGTTCAGACGTGGTTATCGGGCCTGGCCGGCCCTCCCACCGGGGAGCGGTTCCGCTCAGCCCTCGACGGTGATGCCCATCGAACGCGCGGTACCCGCGATGATCTTGGCCGCCTGCTCGAGGTCGTTGGCGTTCAGATCTTCCTGCTTGGTCTTGGCGATCTCGCGCACCTGGTCCATGGTCACCTTGGCGACCTTGTTGCGGTGCGGCTCCGCCGAGCCCTTCTGCACGCCGGCGGCCTTGAGCAGCAGCTTGGCGGCGGGCGGGGTCTTCAGCTTGAAGTCGAACGACCGGTCCTCGTACACCGAGATCTCGACCGGGATGACGTTGCCACGCTGCGACTCGGTCGCGGCGTTGTACGCCTTGCAGAACTCCATGATGTTGACGCCGTGCTGACCGAGCGCGGGGCCGACCGGAGGGGCCGGGTTCGCCTGGCCGGCCTGGATCTGAAGCTTGATGATCCCGGCGAGCTTCTTCTTCTTGGGGGGCATCTTTCTTTCCTAGGTGTTGGTGTCCCTTGCTCTTTGCAAGTCTGGTGTTGCGATCCTCGCCCGGGCCGGATTCACCCGGCCGCCGACAGAGCTGGTCTAGATCTTCGCGACCTGGGTGAACGCCAGCTCGACCGGGGTCTCGCGGCCGAAGATCGACACGAGCACCTTCAGCTTCTGCTGCTCGGCGTTCACCTCGGAGATGCTGGCGGGCAGCGTCGCGAACGGGCCATCCATGACGGTCACCGACTCGCCGACCTCGAAGTCGACCTCGATGACCGGCTTCGGCGCGATCTCGCCGCCCGCGGTCTCGGGAGTCGCCGCAGCGGCTGCCGCGGCGGGCTTCTTCTGCTGCTGTGCGGCCGGAACGAGGAACTTCACCACGTCATCGATGGACAGCGGCGACGGGCGCGAAGTGGCGCCGACGAAACCCGTGACGCCGGGGGTGTTGCGCACCGCGCCCCACGACTCGTCGTTCAGCTCCATGCGGACCAGGATGTAACCGGGCAGCACCTTGCGGTTGACGTGCTTGCGCTGCCCGTTCTTGATCTCGGTGACCTCTTCGGTGGGCACCTCCACCTGGAAGATGTAGTCCTCCAGGTCCAGGTTCTGCACGCGGGTCTCGAGGTTGGCCTTCACCTTGTTCTCGTAACCGGCGTAGGAGTGGATGACGTACCACTCGCCGGGAGCGCGCCGCAGCGCCGCCTTCATCTCGGCGACCGGGTCGGCGGGCTCGGCATCGACGGCGGCGGCAGGGGCGGACTCAGCGGGCTCCGATTCCTCGACCGCGGGCTCGTCGGTCGCGAACTCCTCGACGGAGTCGGTGGACTCGGCCACCGTGTCGTCGGCCGGGAACTTGTCGTGTGTGTCGTTCTCCGGGGTGCTCACTGGGGCACTCGCTTCCTGTGTCGTCACGTACATCCTCTGCGTGCCGGGCCGGGCGCGCGGCGAAATCACTCCACCCGTCTCCGCCCGGGATCGGCTACCGGCGTCGGCGTCGTTCAGCTAGCCGAACAGCCAGTTGACACCCTTGATGAACGCCAGATCCAACCCGCTGATGAACGCGACCATGAAAATCACGAACACCAGAACAACGCTCGTATAGGTGACCATCTGCTTCCGGTTGGGCCAGATCACCTTGCGCAGTTCCGCGATGACCTCACGCAGGAACTTGAGCAAACGCTTGAACGGATTACCCGACTTCTTGCGTTCGGCCCGATCGGTCGCCTTGGTTGCCTTCCGCGACGGACGGTCGAGCGTGGCGATAGCGCCCGTGTCGACCTCCGAAGACCCGGCACGGGTCCGCCGCGCGGACCGCTTTCCGCTCGGCCGTGTCGCTGCGGCGGTGTCGTCGCCTTCGTCGGCGGCATGTGCGCCGCGGCGAGTGTCCCGCTCGTCGCTCACGCCTTCTCCTCGCTGAGCTCGGTGCCGTCGTGCGCGATGCGCGCTGTGCCAATGGCTCGCTCGCTACGCTCGCTCACGTCGATCCTCTCTCGTCGCTGGCATCCAGGGCAGGGGCGACAGGACTTGAACCTGCAACCTGCGGTTTTGGAGACCGCTGCTCTGCCAGTTGAGCTACGCCCCTTTGGTCGGACGATGTTTACTGTCCAACCACTGTTCGATATTCAGTTGTGCCCTGGTGTCACACAACACGCGCGCCGCTCCGGCAGTTGCCGGCCCCGTCGGCGAATCCTCGCGGATCGCCTGGAACCAGCCCCTCAGAGCAGCGCGCAGCGGCTGGCGACCCCAGAAACCTGAGTGTACGTTACCGCCCGCGCCATTAGCCAATCCGGGTCGCTGTCCCTGGTCAGGCCAGCTGCACCGTCGCGGTCGCGCGGCCGAAGATCTTCTTCCCCGCCGCCTTCGCGACGATGGCCACGACCGCGGTCTTTGTCTCCGGATCGACCGACTTCACCTTACCGGTGTACTCGACTTCGGCGGCCTCGTCGGACCCGACGTAGACCGGGCTGGTGAAGCGGACGTTGTACTCCTTGATCGCGCCCGGGTCGCCCAGCCACGAGGTGACGAAACCGCCACCGAGGCCCATGGTCAGCATGCCGTGCGCGACCACGTTCTCCAGGCCGACCAGCTTCACGACCTCGTCGCTCCAGTGGATCGGGTTGGCGTCACCGGAGACGCCCGCGTAGTTCACCAGATCGCCGCGGGTGAGCCGGACGACGCGGGTGGGCAGCTCGTCACCCACCGAGACGTCCTCGAACCCGATGGCGTGCTTGGTGCGCACACCGTCCACGGGCGGCACGACCGGCGCCGGCGCCTGGGTCACCGCGAGCGAGCGCGGACGATGCCCCGGCGCGTCCTCGCCGATGCCGTGCATGAGCACGTTCCGGACGGCGGCGTTGAGGTTCGGGTCGATATCGCCGCCGCTGCGGCCGACGAGGGTGGTGTAAGTGGTGAGCACCAGTTCGTCGTTCTGCGCGGTGACGATGTTTTTGGTCACGATGATGTCGCCGCCGAATGCCTGCCGGAACGAGTGCAGGTGGACATCGCAGGTGAGCTGGTCGCCGACCTTGATCGGGCGATGGAACTCGAGGATCTGGTCGGTCTGCATGATCTGGCTGAGGTCGTAGCCGGTGACGACCTCTTCGAACAGTTTGCGCTGGGCGAGAATTCCGACCAGGGAGATGAAGGTAACCGGCGCGAGCAGGTTGTCGTACCCGTACTCCTGCGCCGCGTCCTCGTCCCAGTGCACCGGGTGGTAGTCCTGCACGGCGCGGGCGTATTCACGCACCTTCTCGCGGCCGACCTCGTAGTAGTCGTCGACGCGGTAGTGGTGACCGACCATCGCCGCGGCGTTCGCCGCGGGGTCGAGCGCCTCGCTCGTCTGGACCGCTTCGTCTGTACCGGTGTTGATTGTCACGGGAGGACTGTACCTATCTGACCCCGTCACCCGGAGTCTGTGGAGCGCTCACCACCGCACCCACACCGTGAAATGCGTCAGGGCCGGACAATTGTCCGGCCCTCGCGGTGCCACGGCCCGAGATACCGGGAGCGACTCCCGGCGCTACACCACGCGGTAGTTCACGCGTGGATGACTAGCGGGATTCGCGGTGCGCCCGGTGCGTGCCGCAGTTCGGGCAGAACTTCTTCAGCTCCAGGCGGTCCGGATCGTTGCGCCGGTTCTTCTTGGTGATGTAGTTGCGGTGCTTGCACTGCTCGCAGGCCAAGGTGATCTTTGGCCGGACATCGGTGGACTTCGCGGCCACGATATGCCTTCTTTCCGGTACCTGATGGGCTTGATCGGTTGTGGTAGCGATGGCCGGACTTGAACCGGCGACACAACGATTATGAGTCGTTTGCTCTACCGACTGAGCTACACCGCCACGGCGTCGCATTGCCATGGTGCCGAGCCCGCACTATCGGGAGCGATGCCGAGTCGGACACCACCGGCAATCCGGCGAGCCCCCTAACGGAATCGAACCGTTGACCTTTTCCTTACCATGGAAACGCTCTGCCGACTGAGCTAAGGGGGCATGACTACTTCCGCACCGAGCCCCAAACACCCGACCTCAGCGCGGTGAAGTCTTGAACGAGGTTACACACTCACCGCTCCCACCACCAAACCGTGTGGTCAGAGACGTATTTTTCGCCCGCGCGGACACGGAATTCCACGCGTCGCCAGGGCTCGCACCCACGTCGGCGCCGCTCGCGACCGCGTTGAGCGCACAAACCGACCCCGCAGGGCTGTCGGGTTCACGCAGACCTCGGAGTGCGCGGCCTCGAAATGCACGGCGTATGAGATCGGCCGATCGGCACACACGGGCACCCGAACACCCGTGACCGACGCCAATCCGGCAATCCCAGAATCAAACGAAACGCGTGTGACCAACGCAACCACTGGAAGGGGGGTCCCGGGGGGCGAAGCCCCGCCGGGCGGGGCGTGGGGGGGGGCCCCCCCCCCCCCCCCCCCAAACCCCCCCCCCCCCCCCCCCCCCCCCCCCCCCCCCCCCCCCCCCACAATTTTACCCGCCCCGCCCCACCCCCATACACCCTGGGTTTGCAAAACTCTTCCCCTCCCCGCGTCAGTGCCGCTCTCGACCGCGCGGGGGCCCACGACTGGCGGCTGTTGCTCGCCGCGACCGTCTCCGCGGGCTG
>NZ_JBJZOK010000060.1:0-20547 GCF_047200615.1 Nocardia sichangensis | reverse complement strand
CGGTAGGGGTCGGTGTCCTCCAGCACCACCGAAATCCCCTCCGCCGTCAAACAACGCAACGGCCGCACCAAATCCAAACCCGCCACCGAACCCGCATCGATCCACACCCGATCCCTCGACCCCGCCACCAACGCACCGAACGTCGGCAACGGCGCAACACCACCCCGCACCGGAACCGGCACCCGCACATCACGACCCGCACGCACCGCCGCAGCCGCCGCCACCGCCTCCAAGTGATACACATCCTCCCCCACCAACTCACCCCGACTGATCCCATCCAGCAGACCAACCGCCCACACCCGCGTATACGGATGAGCCAACACCACACCAACAGCCTCCGGAACAGCAGCATCCAAAGACACCAGCAAATCCCACGCATCAGTGAAACGCTTATCCCCCTGCGGCCCGAACCGCCCCACCGCCGCCACCAACTCACGCTGAATCGACGACTGCGCCGCCCCCAACCAACTCACCGCCGCAGCATCCCCGAAACCAGCCCCCAACCGAGCGAACTGCTCATCCGACAAACTGTGCGCCGACGCCGCGGAATCCCGAGCCGCTGTCTGCGCACCACCCCGACCTGCGTCGGCTTCTGTCTTCGCCATGTACTCGATCAACTCCTTGAGATCCGCGCAATACACCGAGGGATTGTCGAAACCGGCGCCCGGCCGGTATCGATCCGGGTAGAAGCCACCGCCACAGACCTGCACCAGCGTGCAGGACCGGCATGTTTCGCCGATGCCGTCGACGCCTTGCTGGCGCACGGTGATTCCCGGAATCGCGGCCGCCTCGTCGAGGCTGTTGCGCCAAACATCCAGGCCGGTGGCCGCCGCGCCGGGATAGGCCGTCTTCAACGAATCGACCTGTTCCAATGTGCCGTCGGTCTCGATGACCAGGAGGTCGACCGGATCCAGCCCGAACGACTCCGCGCCACTGGGCCGTCCGTACATCGCTGCCAGCAGCGAATCGAAGGTGCGTAACGGCACCGGCCGTCCATCGGCGTTCCACGCCTCGAACATCGCGATCAGCCAGTCGGAATACTCACCGCCGCCGCGAGTCGGGTCGTCGGGGTCGCGCGGCGCGCGCAGACCGGGCGGCTGGTGTTCCCAATTGGAATGCGGAAGTAGAAGATCCAGCGCGGGAGGCTCTTGTTCGAGCAAGCCTCGATACACGGCCGCCGGGTCGTTTGCGATGTCCACGGTACACAGCAGGCCGGTGTACAGCTGCCGGTACTGTGGCTTTCGCAGCAACTCCAGACCGGCGAGCACCTTGTCGTAGCTACTGCGCCCGTTGCGGTAGAGACGGTGACGGTCGTTCGCGGCGCGGTCGCCGTCCAGCGAGACACCGACGCGGACATTGTACTCCACGAAGAGATCGAGAAACTCTTCATCCAGCCGTACCCCGTTGGTGTGGATGTAGAGGTCCGGCTCGGCGACCGGGGCGATCGCCGCCGTCAGCGTAGCCAGTGTTTCCCTGGTTCGGGCCGGACCGAGCAACAAGGGCTCGCCACCGTGCAGAACGAGCGAGACACGCCGCAGCGCATGGCCCGCGGCATGCTCGGCGATGCGGAACCCGACCTGGGCGGCAGTCTCCGGAGCGAACTCCATGGGGCGGCCGCGCCAGGACTGGTCGGCGTGCTCGTACATATAACAGTGGTCGCACGCCAGATCGCACCGACTGTGCACTTTTATCACGTACTGCCGGAAAGGAAGCGGTTCATAATTCGGGTGCATGGTTCAGTCGGCCTTTGCTCGCTCCGTCGGACTATCAGACCCTGGAGCTGAAGGAAAGGGTCGTAACCGATGAGTTGCTGAGGTTCTTCATCAGGTCGGACAGGCTCTGGCCCGACAGCTGACCGAGCGGAGTCGTCCTGAGGTCCGATACCGCGGACGCGATTGTCCCCGTCGTTGCGTTCATGATCGTTCTCCAATCCGGCCGCGTCACTCTCGACAACCAGGCCGAATCGAACTGGCCGCGGCGGCCTTCCATGAGGTTATCGAGCTGAAAGCCGCGAACTTCACCAGCGATGGGAATCGTTGCGGTGCACCGTTTCCGCGTGCTAGCCATTGGATGGTCCGTGCAGTCGCAGCGAGCACCCACGTCGGCTCGGTCAGGTCGAAGTTCGTAGGCAGGAATGGATACCACTGTGCCACTGAGAAAGTCACGGGCCGCCCGGCGAGGCATCGAGAGAGCGCGAGCATGAACAACGGCACTGCGTCCGGTACGCGGCTACCGACAACCCAAGCGCAACAAGAGATTTGGCTGACGCACCAGCTGCATCCGTCCTCGCTGATCCATCGGTTCGGTGGCTACTTCCTCATCGACGGACCGATCGATCCCACGCTCATGGACCGCGCATGCCGGCAGGTGATGTGTGAAGCCGAGTCGCTCCGGACCCGATTCGCCCAGCCCGATCACACGCTGTATCAGTACGTCGCGGATCGGCCGGCGAGAACTCTGCAGGTGTTCGACTTCAGCACCGATCCGGATCCGATCGGCCGCGCCGAAGACTGGATGCGATCGGAGCTTTCCGATCCACGGCGGCCGGAAGTTGGTGGCCTCGTGACATTTGCGCTGTTCAAGCTCGCGGCCGATCGCAATGCCTGGTATCAGGGGTACCATCACATCGTCATGGACGGTGTGGGCTATACCCTCATCGCTCAGCGCGTCGCAGACCTCTATTCCGCATATTCGGCCGGCCGGTTGCCGTCCCCGTCACGATTCGAGTCGCTTGCCGCGCTGGTCGATGCCGAGAACATGTATCGGAACTCGGATCGATACCGTGCGGACCGCGACTATTGGCGGGGCCGCCTCGACGGCTCCCCGGAGCCTGCCACACTGGCGGATCGCAATACGCGTAGCCCGGTCTCCTCCGTAATCCGCCACACCGGCTACCTCGATACCGATACCGTCGCCGCACTGCAGCGTTCAGCCGCAGAATTCGGTATTCGACTGTCGACTGTATTCATCGCCGCCGCGGCACTCTACGTGCACAAGCTGACGGGCCGCTGTGAGTTGCTCCTTCAACTTCCCGTATCGGCGCGGGCATCCGGCGTGTTGCGTCGAATGCCCGCCACGGTCGCGAATATGATTCCCCTGCGCATCGAAGTTCATCCCGATGGGCCGATATCGGAACTATTACTCGCCGTCGGCAGAGAAGTATCCGCTGTTGTTCGGCATCATCGGTATCGCGGCGAGAGCATTACCCGAGAGCTGCGGGCCACGACCGGGGTAGAAAACTCTGCCGGACTCCAGCTCAATTTCATGTCATCTTTGGAGAATTTCGACTTCGGTGGCTATCGCGCTGCGGCACACAGTGTTTCGGCGGGACTGGTTCAGGACGCGGCATTCGACATCTACGACCTGCCGAGAACTCCGAGCCGCACACGTATCGACCTTGTCGTCAACGCGGACCGCTACGAGGCCGAGACCGCGGCCGGACATCATCGACGGTTTCTGGGGCTGCTGAATACCCTCGCCGCAACGGATCCGGCCGAGGCAGTGCGACGGTTTTCGGTGCTCACCCCCGACGAGCGTGATCGGATTCTGCGTGTCCGGAGCGGGGCGGCAGCCGCTACGGACGCCGGGAACATCGGCCCGACCATGCCGGAGTTGTTTGCGACCCATGTCCGGAAGATTCCGGGCGCAACGGCATTGATATGCGGCGATCAACACCTCGACTACGCCGAACTCGACACTTGTAGCTCCCGGCTCGCCCGCCGCCTGATCGGCTCCACGACCACGGCCCTCGGTGCCGACTCGATCGTTGCCATCGCCTTGCCCCGAACCCCCGAGCTTGTCATCGCGATGCTCGCCGTGCTCAAAATCGGCGCCGCCTACCTCCCCCTCGACCCCACCCATCCACCGGCTCGGCTGATCCGCATCATCGCCGATGCCCGACCGGAGCTCATTGTCACCGACAGCACCATCACGCTGCCCCCCACCGCGATACCCCGAGTCCGCCTCGACTCCACCGCAGCAGACGCAGACGCAACAGAGCCCGACGGCGGGGTCCGCGTCCACCCCGACAACCTCGCGTATCTGATGTACACCTCCGGGACCACCGGCGCCGCGAAGGGCGTCGCCATCACTCACCGGAACCTCGCGACCCACATTGCCGCCGCCGCGGCACTTCGACCGCCGGGCCCGGGTCGAGTCGTCGCGGCCACCTCCGCCGGATTCGACGTTTCGGTGTTCGAGATCCTGACCACGATCGCCACCGGTGGCACCGTGGACCTGATCGGCAACATCCTCGAACTCACCCGGCGCCCCGGGACCGCCGGGGAACTGGTCAGCACCGTACCCTCCGCGTTTGCCGCAATTCTCGATGCTCCAGCGACTCTCACGCCGCATACCGTCGTGTTCATCGGTGAGCCGCTGACCGGCGCGCTCGTCCGTCGGACCCTTTCCAGGCTCCCCGACGCTCACATCGTCAACGGATACGGCCCCACCGAGACAACCGTCTACGTCACCACCGCCGCACTCACCCCGGCCGACCCCGTGCCCGATCGGATTCCCATCGGCACACCGGTCGCCGGCACCCACGCCTTCCTCCTCGATCCCTGGCTGCAACCTGTTCCTCCGGCCGCGCCCGGTGAACTCTATGTGGCCGGTGGTCAGCTCGCCCGCGGCTATCACAGGCAGCCGGGACCGACCGCGGCCCGATTCGTGGCCAACCCCTTCGCCCCGGGCGAACGCATGTACCGCACCGGCGATCTTGCCCGCTGGCGCCCGGATGGCATGCTCGAATACCTCGGCCGCGTCGACGACCAGATCAAAGTCCGCGGCTTCCGCATCGAGCCCGGCGAAATCGAAGCCACCCTCACCCGCCATCCCGGCATCACCCAGGCCGTCGTCCTCGCCCACACTCACAGCGACGACACCAGCGACACCCGACTCGTCGGCTACCTGGTAACCGACCCGGCGGCCGCCGTGGACATCCGGGAAGTCCGCGAATTCCTCGCGGCACAACTGCCGGACGTCATGGTGCCGACGGCGCTGATACCACTCGGCAACCTCCCGCTCACCGCCAACGGCAAACTCGACCGCGGCGCCCTACCGGCACCGCAGATCCGATCCACGGTCCCATACCGCAAACCCGGTACCGCCCAGGAAAAGACACTGGCCGATCTGTTCAGCGATGTCCTCGGCCTACCCGAGGTGAGCATCGACGACGACTTCTTCCAACTCGGCGGCCACTCCCTCTCCGCAACCCGCCTCTCCTCCCGCATCCGCGCCGCGCTCGGCGTCGAGATTCCCCTCCGCACCATCTTCGACAACCCCACCATCGCCCAACTCACCACCCACCTCGACAACACCACCACCCCACGCACCCCCCTCACACCACAGCGGCGGCCAGCGGTGGTGCCGTTGTCTTCCGCTCAACGACGTCTGTGGTTCCTTCACCGCTCGGAAGGCCCATCGGCCACCTACAACATGCCGATGGCCGTGCGGATGAACGGGCCACTCGACCTCGCCGCGCTCACCTCCGCCGTCGCCGATGTCGTCGCCCGGCACGAGACTCTGCGCACGGTATACGCCGACGCCGACGGAAGACCCCACCAGCACATCCTGGATCCCGACGATCTGCACATTCCCATCGAAGTCCATCGCAGTACCTCCGAGGCCGACACCACGGCCGCGCTGGCCGAACTGGCGAGCCATCGCTTCGAGCTGTCGTCCGATATTCCGTTGCGGGCCTCGATCTTTCGGCACGACGATCACGACCACACCGTCGCCCTGGTACTGCACCACATCGCGGGCGACGGCTGGTCGATGGTTCCGCTGATACAAGATCTGACCAGCGCGTACCGGGCCCGCCGCGAGAGCCGCGAACCTGTGTGGACGCCGCTTCCGGTCCAATATGCCGACTACGCCCTTTGGCATAACCGACTACTCGGCTCCATCGACGACCCCGACAGCCTACTTTCGCGACAACTTCGATACTGGACTGCCGAACTGACAGGGCTCCCGGATCTGCTCCCTCTCCCCACCGACCGACCGCGCCCAGGCGCGGCCGATCACCGGGGCACCACCGCGACGTTCCATATCGGACCCGACATTCGTCTCGCCGTCGAACAACTCGCCCGGGAGGGCAACGCGACTCCGGCCATGGTGTTGCAGGCCGCGCTGGCCCTCCTGCTGAACAAGTACGGCGCGGGCCGCGACATCCCCATCGGTTCATCTATCGCCGGCCGCACCGACGAAGCGCTCAGCGACCTGGTCGGATTCTTCGTCAACACCTGGGTCCTGCGCACCATCATCGCCCCTGACGCGCCGTTCACCGAGCTACTGGCACAGGTCAAGCAGAAGGCGCTCGCGGCATACGCCAACCAGGACGCCCCCTTCGACCAGATCGTCGAACAGCTGAACCCCACCCGCACAGCCGCACACCATCCCCTCTTCCAAATCCTGTTCACTTTCCTCAACGAACCGCCACCCACCCTCACACTGCCGGATCTTCGCGCCACTCCACGGCCCATGACCAGTGGTACCTCCCGTGTCGACATCTCGTTCACGATCACCAATGCCTCGAACCCCACCGACGGCTACCCGATCACCATCGAATACGCCACCGCCCTGTTCGACGACGCCACGATCAAGACCCTGATCGCGCGATACGAGCAGCTCCTCCACGCTGCGGCGAGCAATCCGACCGTCGCCGTCGGCCGCCTCGGCCTGCTCACCGCCGATGAGCTACGCCGACTCCGCCACACCCCCGAAACCCACACCGACCCCACCACCCTGGTCGACCTACTCCACGCCCGAATCCGAGACACCCCCGGCAACATCGCCATCCACACCGGCACCAGCACCCTCACCTACAGCGAACTCGACACCCGGGCCACCAACCTCGCCTACCACCTCACGACCCACAACGCACAGCCCGAAACCATCATCGCCATCGCTATACCCCGCACCCCCGACCTCATCATCGCCATGCTCGCCGTCCTGAAAACCGGCGCCGCATACCTACCCCTCGACCCCACTCACCCACCGGCCCGGCTCGCCGACATCATCACCGACGCCCGACCCACCCTGATCCTCACGGACACCACCACCCCACTACCTCCGACCAGCACACCTCGCCTCCACCTCCACGCCCGGCATCTCCACACGCCCACCCCACCCACAACCCACAATCCACCCCTCCCGCACAACCCCGCCTACCTTATCTACACCTCCGGCACCACCGGAAGACCCAAAGCCGTCACCATCACCCACGCCAACACCACCAACCTCATCGCCGAACTTTCGTCCGCAGTGGGCATTACAGCCGATACCCGGATCGTGGCAAGTACATCCGCGGCGTTCGACGTCTCGATTTTCGAGATATTCGCCGCCCTGTGCTCCGGCGCATCCATAGAACTCGTCGAAAATATTCTCGAGCTGCGGAAGCACCACTCGCGCGGAAGCATCGTCAGCACGGTGCCTACGGCGTTCACCGCGGTGGTCGACGAATTGGACGGCGAAAGCATCACAGAAACAATCATTTTCGCCGGAGAGCCCCTCCGGCGCGGAATCGTCGAACAGAGCCGGGCCGCCCTACCCGGCGTTCGCATCTTCAACGGCTACGGCCCGACGGAGACAACGGTTCTCGCGACAATATTCCGACTCACCGCCGATGACGCGCCCGATCGCCCGATTCCGATCGGGCATCCGCTGGCCAATACCCGGGTTTTCGTACTGGATTCGTGGCTACAGCCGGTACCGACCGGAGTCGCCGGCGAACTCTATGTGGCCGGCGCCCAGCTCGCTCGCGGCTATCACAATCGGCCCGGACCGACCGCGCTACGGTTCGTCGCCGATCCATTCATTCGAGGCGAACGCATGTACCGCACCGGAGACCTCGCCCGCCGGCGCCCCGACGGCGCACTCGAATACCTCGGCCGCACCGATGACCAGATCAAGATCCGCGGCTTCCGCATCGAACCCGGCGACATCGAGAACACACTCGCCCGCCATCCCGATATCACTCACGCCGTAGTACTCGCCCACACCCGCGGTGACAACACCAGCGACACACAGTTGACCGCCTACATCGTCACCGACACCGCAGCCGATCCCGACCTGGACGAGATACGCCGATTCGCGGCATCGCTACTACCCCGTTACATGGTCCCCACGACAATCGTCACACTCGAGAATCTCCCGCTCACCCCCAACGGCAAACTCGACCGCAACGCCCTGCCCGAACCCACTCGCACCCCCACCACCGCATACCGCGCCCCCCGCACCGCCCGCGAACGCCTACTCACCGGCCTCTTCGCCGAAATACTCGACATCCCCGCAGTGGGCATCGATGACGATTTCTTCCATCTCGGCGGCCACTCGCTGCGCGCCACGCGCCTTGCCTCCCTGATCCGCACCACCCTCGGCACCGAAATCCCCCTCCGCACCATCTTCGACAACCCCACCATCGCCCAACTCACCACCCACCTCGACAACACCATCACCCCACGCCCGTCCCTCACCCCACAGGAGCGGCCGGCGCGGCCCCCGCTGTCGGCCAACCAGGAACGCCTTCGGCTCATCCACCGCATCGAAGGCCCCTCGGCGAACTACAACATGCCACTCGCCGCGCGCTTGACCGGCCCCCTCGACACAACCGCGCTCACCGACGCGATACACGACCTCGTGGTGCGCCACGAGATTCTGCGCACCACTATCCGACAGGCCCCCACCGGGCAGCCCTACCAGCACATCCACGACCCCGTCGACTGCCCGATCACCATCACCTCCCATTCGCCGGTGGACGCGACCGACGCAGCACGAATCGTCGACGAACTCGCCCGGCACCCATTCGATCTCGCAACCGATATACCCTTTCGCGCGGCGATACTGCGCACTGGTACGGACGAACACGTGGTGCTGCTGGTTCTTCACCACATCGCCGCCGACGGATGGTCCCTGCATCCGCTCGGCCGTGACCTGGCGCACGCGTACACCGCACGTCGGAGCCACACCGAACCCCGATGGACCCCGCTGCCGGTCCAATACGCCGATTACGCCCAATGGCACAACCAGCTTCTGGGCGACCCCAGCGATCCCGAGAGTGAGTTCTCCCGCCAATCCCGTTATTGGAAGCGAGAACTCGCCGGGCTCCCCACTGATCGCCTACTACCGACCGACCTGCCGCGTCGAGCGAGGCCCAGCCATCCCAGCAGCACGGCAGAGTTCACCATCGACAGCCGAACCCGCGCTGGAATACAGCGAATCGCACGTCTTCACGGGGCCACCGCCCCGATGGTGCTCCAGGCCGCCCTGGTGGTGCTGCTCGGCCAACTCGGCGGAGGTGACGATATCTCGATAGCCTCTCCGATCGCGGGCCGCGTCGACGACGCCCTCACCGACCTCATCGGATTCTTCCACGCTTCGTGGATTCTCCGCGTCTCCGTCGAGGGGCCGGCTTCATTCGCTGAACTACTCGCCGCAGTGAGAGAAAAGGCCCTGGCGGCATACGCCCATCAGGATCTTCCGCTGCAACATCTCGTCGAGCTACTCGATCCGGACGGATCCGGCGCATTCGACCGACTGCTGACCTCCGTGGTACCAGTAACACTGGTATTCCAGAGTCACGTCTTCCCGGCCGTCCGCTTCCCCGATATACAGGTCACCGGCTATCCCGTATCGCTCGGGATTTCGCGGTCGGACCTCATTTTCTCCGTCACCGACAGCCCCGAACCGGCCGACGGGTATCCCGTGACCCTCGAATACGCGACGGACCTCTTCCATCGATCGACGCTCGATACGGTCATCGCCCGATACCTGCGAATACTTTGCACGGTTACCCGCGATCCCGCCGTTACCATCGATGATCTCGATATATCGGGCACCCTCGATTCGATCGTGGGCACAACGCGGTCAGTGCCCGGCCCAGCGGACGGGCGGTAGCGTGCGCCGCATGGCATCAGGCGAGAGTGTCCATCAGATCTGTGACCGGTTCGTCACCGAGTACCCGGCTGCCGATCCGGTGGCGGCCGCGATGTTCGGGCTCACCGGAGATCAGGACTGTCTCACTGATTATTCGCCTGCCGGCCATGATCTTCGCGCGGACATCTATCGCGCCGCGTTGCGCGATGTGCTGCCGCCGAGCCTGCCGACGACGGTGAGCGGGTCGCGAAAGCCGTGTTCTGCGACCGTATCGGACTCGAGATCGAGATACTGGAGGCCGGCCTGCCGGCAGCGGCGCTGAACGTGATCTCCAGCCCGGTACAGGACATTCGGATGGTGTTCGATCTGATGGACACCAGCACCGCCGAGGCATGGTCGCTCATCGCCACACGACTGGCCAAGATTCCCGGCACGCTGCAGGGCCTGAACGCCTCGTTGCTGAGCGCCGCCCAGCGCGGACAGGTATCCGCACAACGGCAGATCACCAAGACCGCCGAGCAGGCGGAAACCTGGGCGGGACTGCGCGATGGGGCAGGGTTCTTTTCCACATTCGTCGCCGCCGCCGATCGTGTGCACGGCGCGCCGGCGCAGCAATTACGGCAAGCCGCACGCGCACGGTGAAGGCTGGGCACTCTATGCCGAGCGCCTCATGCGCGACCTCGGATACCTCAGCGACGACGGCGATCTGTTCGGCATGCTCGCACAACAACTGTTCCGTGCCGCACGGGTGATCGTCGATATCGGGATGCACCTGCAGCTGAAGATCCCCGCGGGTGCCGGCTTCCACCCCGGCAAGCGGTGGACACCGGACCTCGGCGCGGAATTCCTACTGACCCGCACCGTCCTCGACCCAGCCGAGGCCCGCGACGAGATCGACCGCTACCTCGGATGGCCGGGCCAAGCACCCGCCTACAAGCTCGGTGAACGACTCTGGCTCACCGCCCGCGACGAAGCCCGTCAGCGCGCCGGGCACGCGTTCGACCTGAAAGACTTTCACACCCGCGCGCTCGAACTCGGCGGCATGGGCCTGGACACACTCCGCGCCCAACTCGCTCATCAGGACTGACCATATACAACACCCACGACTCACAGTGGTGCCATCCAGTCACCGGCAAATGAACCCCAGAGCGCTTACCGCCCTGGCTGCGGCCACGTGTCGCCATCGACAGCCTTGCTGTTCCCCGGTATCCACCCCGGCTCGATCGCTCTCGGGGATCGAGAACGAACCCACAACGAGCAGACGTTCCCCGGTTCGCCCCTGTTTTCGGTGCCCTGCCGAGGGCTGCAACCTGCGACAGTCAGCCACCCACGACCAGTAGTTTTCGCTGGTACAGCACGTGTGCGTAGTGGTCGACTCCCCCTCCGGACACGTTTTGTCATGCATCCTCTGCAAATTTGCAGAGGATGCGTTCTTTTTAGGGCCTCTGAGGTGGTCTGGACACCGCAGATCCGCAAATTTGCGTAGTTAGTCGGTCAAAAGCGGAGGCGCTGACACGTTCGATCGGTCGGGAATAGGGGTTCTGCCGGTGCTCAGAACGCCCTCTCAACCGGTAGGGCTTGGCCGCCGGGTTGAAGAATCAGCGGCAGCGTTTCCTCATGCGAAGGATCCGCGGCGGGCATGGGGCGGCCGGCTGGTGGGAGCTGATGGATGGTTCAGCGATGAATCTCCCAGGCGTTCGGGTCGGTGAGCCGGAAGTCAGCGCCGCAGTCGATGATCACCGTGGATTCGGGCGACTCTGCGGCGATGGCCGCGGACTGGCCGTGCGGCAGCCCGAGGAAGATCACATCGTGGCCGGCCGGTCCGGCGGCCGTCGTGCGTGCGTGCACCCGGTCGGCCAGCGGCAGCAGATGCGGCTGCAACTCCCCCAGCGCGGTGCCCGCGTTGGAGCCCGCGGTCAGCGCCCGGAGGTGGGAGAGCCTGACCCGAACAGTGTTGTATCGGCAGTATCCCTCCGCCCCGCCGCTTCGGCGGCCCACGGGTGCCGTTGGCGCCTGCGTGGCGGCGTCATTCGCAGCAGCCGACAAAGTCACCCACTGTGGGCATCTTTTCGACTGTTGAGGGATGAAAGGGTGCCCAGTGTGGGTGTATTTCCGAAAATGTGTACAAAGTGGGTAGCTCTTTGATCTTGACGCCCTGAGCGCTCGTCCGGGAGGCTTGTAACGGGCGGAGCGCCGAATAAGTTGAGGTCGAGCAGATTTCGTCTTCGAGACCGGAAGATTCGCGTCATGACACTGGCCGTTGGGCGCTGAGAGCGTGGATCCTGCTCGGTGGAGGTCGTCAGTGCGGTCAGAGGCGGCGAAACTGCCGCCGCCCGGACTGTCGCGAGTGAGGAATCGAAGCGTGAGCACAAGGTCTGGAGAATCGTCATCCCGGCGGGTGCCGGCAGGCTGGGGCGTCCCGGAATCTGCGCCGATGTCTTCGGTGCATGGTTTCCCATCGGGTGTTGCGAGCGCCGACGGAGAAATCCGTGTGCAGTTCAAATCTGCTGGTGGTGTCGTGGAGGCTTCATCATCGATGACCCGGGAGGCTCGTCGGGTGGGGATTCCGTTCGCTTTTCCTGTCGAGTTGCCTGTGCCGCCGATGGGTGAGTTCACTTGTGCGACGACAACGATCGATCCCGCAGGCCGGTTGGGTGACCGGTCGGTGATCAAACGCTTGGGATGGGTTGCTGGGCAACCGGTATCGATCGAGCCCAGCCAGGGACTGCTGCGGATCCGAGTTGTCGCCGAGAGCGAGTCATCGGTCGCGGCGAACGGCTACTTGTTCCTGCCGGTCTCCGCCCGCCGCTCGGTGCGCCTACACACCGGCGAGCGGGTTTTGATGGCCGGCGGCCTGGACTGCGGCGTTCTGGTCGTCTGCCCTCTACGGGCGGTCGGTGCGGCGTTGTGGTCCTACCGCCCGGATCTGTTCGAGGCGGCTGTCGGATGAACCGCGAGGATGTCGATACCGCCCTGCAACTGGTCGCCTCACTCGGGCTGACCCTCGACGACCTGGCATCCGCGCAGCCCGATCGAGCGCGCATGCCCACCATCAGCCAATACATCCAATGGATAGCGATCCGCAAGCCTGAAGGCACGAACCACTACCGCTCGTATTGGCCGATCATCGAAACAGTGTGGGGTCAACGATCTCTCGATTCGCTCACAGCGGTGGAGATCGAGGAGTGCGCGGCCCGGCAAAGGCTGCGTGCTGTCGTGCGGGCGAACAGCACAGGTGGGCGCGGCGCAGAAGCCAATCTCATCGCAGCGATGCGTTTCCTGTACCAGAACGCCCAGGATGACGGTCTGATCGAACCCGACGCGAACCCGGCTGCTCAGGCCCGCAAGGCACCTCAACCTCCTGGACCCGCCTGCGCTCTGAGCGTCGAGCAGATCGAGGATCTCGGCCGCGTGGCCGCGACCACCGGCGATGACACCGAACTCGACGCACTCATCCTGCGACTACACATCGAAACCGCATGCAGCAGAGGTCCAGCGCTCGCGCTGCGTATCGAGGACCTCGAACGCGACGACTGCCTGATCCGACTGCACGAATACCGCGGCGCGATCCGATGGCAGCCCATCTCCCCCACCCTGATGACGCGCCTACTCGGCCACGTCAGACAACGCGGCGGCCGCAAAGCCGCCGACCGGGTCCTGCGCTACCAGAACGGAACACCCGCAGATCTCGCCCGCTACCAATACCTCGTCCGCCGATTTCGCCGCGAACTCCCCTGGGCCGACGACCTACAAATGAACATGAACTGGGTCTGTTACACCACAGAGGTATTCGTCGAAACAAATTTCGGACGTCACACCGCCAGACTGTTCAAACAACGACGCGCACGCGGCCGGAACACCGAAGACCAGAATCGGTTCGACCCTCACCGCCTGGCCACGGTCGCTGCGGTATTGGCCGCCCTCACCGGTGAGCCTCACCCGCTCGCACGCTAGTAGCCACACCTGCTATCCGGTACTTCCGGCATATGGAAGGGCGCTCGAGGGCTCTGGATGGCGGCGTGGCGACCATCGCCCGCCGATGCGGATTCGGCTCAGAGGAACACAGGTCGAAGCGGCGTTGCGATAGTTCCCGAGCACCATCAGTCCAGGACGCTCCGCCCGCGACCGACAGCAGACCGACCAGAACCGGAGAAACAAACCTCGCGCTATCGAGCGCGGCCCCGTCCGCGCACCGGGGCCCTTCCCCGTGCGTCCAGCGCGCCACAGGGGGTGGCCGACTCATCCCTGGGGTGGCTACTTCCGGGAGCGCCGGGACGGAATCATTAGATCTCACAGGCACAACACCTCTCGAACAGGAACCACATCATGGGGATCACCCGCAACCGCTTCCGCACCTTCGCCGTCGCGACCGCCGTCACCGCCGCCGCGCTCGGCGCAACCGTGCTGGGCGGTGCCACCGCCACCGCCGACCCGAGTGCCGAGGGTTCGTTCCTCGAGGAGATCAGCATCAACCACGCCACCCTGCCCGGTAAGAAGGCCGACGAGATGGTCGCCGCCGGGTACGCGACCTGCGATCACCTGCGCGGCGGCACCTCGGTACTCGACGAGATCTCCGCGGTCGAGACCACCTACCACTTCCACCAGGGCGTGCTCTTCGTCAGCGCCGCCACCACCAACCTGTGCCCCGGGTTCGCCGGCTAGGTTGTGATGTCCAGGGAGGTTGTCCGGCCTACTCATTGTGGTGAGTCCGGCTGACAGGTGAAGGCCTCCGATTGTGAAGTGGAACTGTCTGGGAACCGCTTCACGAGCCCGGAGGCCTTCGTGTCCCACGCTAACGCAACACTCACCGCGATCACCCGTCTGCGACTGGCAGGTTGATCGTCGATCGCGGCTGGACCTATCGCGCGGCAGCGAAAATGTTCATGGTCTCCCCTCGCACTTCCTCGTCCGTGGCTGCGGCCCGCCTCCCGGTCGACGTTCCAATGCCGGATCGGCCGGAACCGGACGCCTTCTCACGCACCGAACTACGCGAGTGCGTTGGTTCCACCGCAATACCGTCACCGTCCGTGAACCCACTACTTTTGGGGGAGCAGTCAATTCGGCCTCCGGTGCGGCGATCCGTCTGTTCGCTGAGGCCAGCTCGTCGGCTTCCACGCTCGGAATGCCCTCGCGGATCCCCGCATCGACGAGGACCTGCGCCTTCCATCGGAACGAGGTGGCAGGCGAGATTCCTGGCTCGGCCGCTATATCGGCGACGGGCTCGCCGGATCGCAGCCCATCGCACACCTGTCGGCGCATCACTAGCGGAGAGGATTTCGGCGTCGTGACCTCCTGCAGGTCAGTCTGCCTCAACTCTCGTAACCGCGGCCTCCTGGGCGGGGCCAGATCACCCGGACCGACGAATGGGGTCCCGCCAGCGTTTCTCCCAGCTGGCTCGCCGAGACCGTCCGCCCGTACACCGCCTTCCCGGCCGAGCACATCTTTGATAATATAATCAGATCTGAGGAAAGTATCGTTTAATGGCAAATCATGAAACACCCCTCGACTGTCTACGGTTCGCGGACCTCCCCGCGCACGGCGCCGGATCGGAGGAGTCGCTGGCGGCTGACCGCCGCAGCGCTGAGCAGGACCGGCGAGTCCCTCACCGTGCGCGCCGGCGGCGTCCTTGAGCGCAGCCCGAAGAAGGACGGATGACCCCGACGGCCAACCGCTGCCCGACAGAGCAATTCGCCGCCTGCTCGACCTCTTCGAGCGACCCAGTGCGGAGCATCTGACCAAGCAGCAACAGAAGGTCGCCTGCGCACTGCTCGAGGAAGCAGCAGGATGGGTCGGCTGTCACGGCGACCAACTTCTCGCCCTGCGCCTCGGGCTCGTGGCCGGCGAGATCAGTCCCGACACCTACCGCGCCGCTATCACCTACCAGTCACCGACACCGCTGTTCGACAGCGGCGCCCAAGCAACTGCCCACGGCCGCACACACATCAGCATCCAAACCGCCGCGCACGCCTGGTTGTGCCAGTGAATTCCGGCGTCGTTTATCGGCGAAATCGGACGTCGCGTGTGTCAGTTCAGCCGTGATCGTGACGGCGAATAGTGACGTCACTTCGCGCTCATGATGCGGGCGCTTTGTCTCCTGGCAGATGGTTGTCGGCGGTGTTGGTCGCGCTCTGGCGGACTGCTTTGATGATCGTCAGACCTGAACGAGAGCAGGGCTTCTCTTCCGATCCAGCGGTCCCTGTACGGATCGGTGCTCAGGTTCTCGGGATAGCCGCACCCGGACTCTCCCACTGTCCCCTGGCCACCCCGTCCGCGTCCGGCACGACGGCGCACCAGTCGCCCAGCGACGCATCGGCCAGCATGAGGGAGGAACCGTCATCGGTGACCTCGGAGAGTGTGCCGGCTCCACCGGGGTAGTTCCGGTGGGCCAGTTCTCCATGCAGCAGCGGGCCCACGAAAGCGGTGAAGTCGTCTTCCAGGAGCTCCGCGCGGGGGTTCAGCTCCGGCTCTGTGGCCACGCAGACCAGAGAGCGTGGACGCAGTAGTCGGGCCACCTCGGCTGTGCTCTCCGCCGTCACGCGGAACCATCTGCACCCATGAGCGCCGTGCGCCCAGCGCTCACAGACCAAGGTCAGGCGCTCGGATGCTTCCGCCACCCTCGCCCAAAAATCCCCGTCCGCAACGGCGTCAACAGGGTCGGAGACCTCTACGGGTTCAGGAGCCGCGTCGCGCCACCGGAACGTCACGCCCTCACCATGGAGTGCGGCCAGATCGGCGGCCACCTCTGGTGTCGTGTAGACGTGGACCGCCCCATCCCATCCCGACTCGATCTGAAGCCGTCCCGATGCGGTGAACTGACAGTAAGGCCCACGCCCGGCTGCCATTGCCTCGGCGAGACCGATCGCCTGCGGCGGCCGGACCACCGCACCGTTGCGCAAGCCGCGCTGCCCCGCAGGAAGGGGCTCATTCACCAGCAGCCCGCCAACCTCCAGGAAATCGGCGCCGCTCTTCTCGATCACGGCTCCGAGCACCCGGCGAAACTCCGCCGCATACGAACTCCAGGCAGCCGCGTCCGCCAGCTCCTCGCGCACGCTCTCGCTGCGAGGGCTGATGCTCAGCTCCTTGCTCAATTCTTCAGCCACTCGAGGCCCGCCGTTCTCCGTCCGGCCCGATGCCCAGGCCGAAGGTTCCATCACGTTGGAGCCATTCAACACGTCCTCTTCGTCCGCCCGCACGGGGTCTTCGGGGTCTATCTCGCTAACGGTGTTTGCGGCGATCGCCATCAGTAGGTTTGGGCGTTGGGCCAGCGGTCGGCGAAGGTGATCGCGAAGGCGTTGACCGCAGGCTTCCAGCGCATGGTCCATCGTGCCCGACCGGCGCCGGTCGGGTCGAGTGATCGGGTGACCAGATACAGGCACTTCAGTGCTGCTTAGGTTCAGGGGGTCAACGCAACACCCGTCGTGACGAGGGAGTTGGTGTTGGGGCGTCCTGCGATATCGGTTGAGGTTTAGCGTTCGTTCTGGGCGTGGATCCGGGAGGGCGAGATCATCGACGCCGCGGCCGCGGCGGTTGGTGTGTTGAAGACGGTTGGCTGGCGGTGGTTCCGTGAGGCTGGCGGAGTGATGCCGCCACAATGGTGTGAACATTCGACTCGCCCGGCCCGCTTGTCGTTCGCCGAGCGGGAAGAGATCGCCTGTCGCCGTGCGGCGGGTGAGGGTGTCCGAGCGATTGCCAGGTCGATCGGAAGGTCTGCCTCGACCGTCAGCCGCGAGCTCGCCCGTGGCACTCGCCGACCGAAGACCGGATACCGGGCGACTGTCGCTCAGGCACTCGCCGACAAGCGTGCCCGCCGTCCCAAGATGGCATTGCTTTGCCGCGATTCCCGGCTGGGCGCCTATGTCGAGCGGCAGTTGCTGTTGAAGCACAGTCCCGAGCAGATCAGCCGACGGCTGCTGGTCGATTTTTCCGACGATCCGCGGATGCGGGTGTCTCACGAGACGATCTATCAGTCGCTCTACGTTCGAAGACGAGAAGCGCTCAAACGCGAACCGGCACAGTGCTTGCGAACCGGACGCGCGCTGCGCAAGCCACACCGTAAGCCCGACCAGCGTCGAAGTCGGCATGCCGGTGCGGTCTCGATCAGCCAACGGCCGGCCGAAGCCGAGGACCGGACAGTGCCGGGGCACTGGGAGGGCGATCTCATTACTGGGGCCGGGAACGGCTCCGCCATCGGCACGCTCGTCGAACGAGCGACCGGATTCGTCGTGTTGCTGCATTTACCGATCACCCACAAGGCCCTCGATGTCCAGGAAGCGATAACCGCGACGATGTCCACGTTGCCGCGGACTCTGCGTCGGACGTTGACCTGGGACCAAGGCCAAGAGATGGCCAACCACGTCCAGATCACCGCGGCGACCGGTCTCGACATCTACTTCTGTGACCCGCACTCGCCCTGGCAGCGCGGCTTGAACGAGAACACGAATGGTCTGCTCCGGCAGTATTTTCCGAAGTTCACCGACCTGTCCGGCTACCACCCCGACTACCTCGAGTTCGTCGCTGCCGAACTCAACAACCGGCCCCGCAAGCGTCTCGGCTGGCGTAGCCCTGCTGAAGCACTCGAGCAGCTAGTCTCAGAACCAGACAGCAATCCACCCGGTGTTGCGTTGGCCAGTTGAATCCCCCCGGCTTGCTCGGTCGGGAAGTGGCCTCGGGCTTGGATCGCGCGTCGGTAGCGGGCGTTCAAGGATTCGATGGCGTTGGTGCTGCAGATGACACGTCGGATCTCGATGTCGTAGTCGAGGAACGGGATGAACTCATCCCATGAGTTCTCCCAAAGACGCACTATTGCACCGTATTTCGAGCCCCACCGTTTGCTGAGGGTCACGTCAACGGATCAAGATGATCAAACGCCAGATGTTCGGCCGAGCAGAACCGGATCTACTCCAGAAGCGAATCCTGTGGAGCGACTGAGCAAACCCGATCGCCAGCATCACGAAAATTGTGCCTGATCCAGTATTCAGCCGGACGCGACAAACGCGACAGCCGTTTGTGAGCGGTGAACTCAAGGATGCCCAGGCGGGGATGTCGCCATCGAATGAGATAAGTCCTGCAGAAGAGTGCGATCTGCCCGTCGAACAGGGCTGTGAGGGGTGACGACCCGGTCAAGAGCACGCACTGCCACGACTCGCGTGCTGATACTCCCCGGTGAAGTCCGCCTACGCAGAAGGGCAAGAAGAATGGCGGCGCCACGCTCGCCTCTGTGGAACATGGACTGCCACGGGCCCACCGCAAGGCGGCCCCGCGAACAAGCATGCTCGCCTCGGCCGAACGCAGGCCGACGTAACGCCATCGGCGGCCCGCCGATGGACAATCCACATCCACACCACGAGAAGGTTTCGCCTTGTCCTACCCTCCGATACCTGGCACACCCCCATCAGGGCCGCCACCGAACCAGCACGGTCAGCCGCAGTATCGACCGCCGCAACCCAACCCCAGGGGACAGTGGGTGACGCCGGTGCTCTACATCGGTGGCGCCATCGCTGCGGTGATCATCGCGGACAGCCTGGGGCTCACCATGGAGGGTCTTGTAATTCTTCTGATCCTCGCGACCCCTGTGGTTCTGGTGTTCCTGATCATTCGAGCGCTGATCCGAGTCGGGGACAAGAGGCCCCCGGCTGTCGTCGTAGCCCCGCCGATGTCCGTCGGCCCACCGCCCGGCTGGTACCTGGACGGACAGGGGTTGATGCGGTGGTTCGACGGAGTTCGTTGGACCGACGTGGTTCAGCCTCCACCGCCCCAGGGCGGCTCCGAGCAATAGTCCGTTGACGCGCCTACCTGTCGTAAGGGGAAGCATAAGTAGCTGCCGACGGTTTCGTGGCTGAGGCCGAACTCTTGTGCATGGGGCTTGGTAGCCACAGATGTCGAGTGTGCGGCACGGCTGATTCCCATCTGGGGTGCGGCGATGCCCATTCCCTTGCCGAACATGTGTGCCTGGGCTACACGCTCAACGGCATCGCCGTGCGCGGGCCGCCCACAGAGTGAATGTTCCCCAACCTGGATCTGCTCGAGGGTGCCGCGGGCCTGCAGCTATTGCGTTCGGGTGAGGTTGTCCAGGATCGCGGTGGAGATTTCGGCGAGCTGGTCGAGCTGGGCGGGGTGAGGACGTCGATTACCAGCTGGCGGACGTGGGCGCTGTGGCTGGGTGCGGCTTGTTCCAGGGTGGCGTGGCCGTGTTTGGTCATGACCACGGCCACCGCGCGGGAGCCGACGCTGCGGCGCTCGACGAGCCCGCAGCCCGACATCCGGGTGAGCTGGTGGTGCACGCGGCTCTTCTCCCAGCCGAGCAGCTCGACCAATTCGAAGGCGCGCAGTTGGTGCTCGGGGCGCCGGAGAGTCACCATCGCCGGGCGCACGATCCGCACCGGACAGACCGCCTGGTCCGACGCCGCCACAGGCGCCGGGCCGTCCACCATCGACCCGCAGACCACCGAACACACGATCACCCGGTCCAGATCCTGACCTTCAGCGGCCCGCCGATGCGCCAGCCTGTCGTCTTCGGCGGCCCGTTCGTAATGAACACCAAGGTCGAGATCGCCAAGGCCTTCGCCGACTACCACACTCGCCATCGGGTCAGTTCGCGTCCGAATAGAGTCGGCGACCGCGTGTCACTCGTAGCCGTAAGTGGCGGTAAATCTGATATCCCCGCCCTCCAACAGA